>JBARUR010000224.1:0-31934 GCA_049645845.1 Desulforhopalus sp.
GCACCTATGGCGAACAAATTAATTCCGTACATGTCAACCAGACTTTTACAGGAGTGGCAATTTCAGGATGATTCATGAGTAAACAAAGTGATAATGCTGTCATAGCAAAGCTTGAAGCAAAGCTCAATGCACAACAAAAAACCATAGAAGTCCTTATGGATGCCGTTGAACAGCGAACTACAAATGAGCTCTCTTCAACTGAATTGCTTTCTCAGAATGTGAATCTCGAACGAGTTGTACAGCAGAAAACCGAGATCCTGCAGCAGCAGGGAGATGATTTGAAGCGAGCCCTTAGGGATCTGCAACTCACTCAGGCACGATTGCTTCAGGCTCAAAAGCTTGAATCAGTCGGCCAACTTGCTGCCGGCATTGCTCACGAAATTAATACTCCGGCTCAGTTCATCAGCTCAAATATCTCCTTTCTGGAAGATACATTTGTTGATGTTAAACTCCTCATTGATACTTTGCAGGAAACACTGCAGAGAATGAATGAAAAAACAGTGAACATGGATACGGCCCGGAAAACTGAAAAGCTGCTGGAGGAAATTGGCTGGAATTATCTGGAAAAAGAAATTCCTCTAGCTATTCAGCAATCAAAAGAGGGAATAAACAGGATAACGACAATTGTTCAGGCAATGAAGGAATTCTCCCATCCCGGCAATAAAGAAAAGGCCTTTCAAGACCTCAATAAGATCCTTGAAACAACCATTACCGTGGCCAGAAATGAATGGAAATATTGCTCAGATATTGTAAAAGATTTTGACCTGAACCTCCCCAAAGTTTTTTGCCTCGGGGATGAAATAGGCCAGGTATTTCTCAATCTTCTTATCAATGCCACTCATGCAATTGCCGACAGCAATAGAGATACTTCAGGAAAAGGAAAAATTACCATTTCCACTCGACAACACCCGGAATATGTTGAAGTGAGCATAGAGGACACAGGAAATGGTATTCCGGAAAATATCCGTGATAAAGTCTTTGATCCTTTTTTTACCACAAAAAGTATTGGCAAAGGGACAGGGCAAGGCCTGGCCATCTCACATGATGTCATCAAGAATAAACATAACGGTACTCTTACTTTTACGTCCGAGACCGGCAAGGGAACAATATTTACTCTTCAATTGCCAATCGAAGAATAATATTTCGAGACTGAGCAGTAAGCATCATTGCTTCCGGCTGATTGCAAAATTATCCCAACTCTGACAAACCGGCATTACCTCGACTGAATTGATATTTACATGGGCGGGACGGCTCGCTGTCCAGTAAATAATTTCGGCAATATCAACAGGAGTAAGCGGTTGTGTTCCCTCATATACCTTCGCTGCTTTCTCGGCATCCCCGCCAAAACGAACAATAGAAAACTCACTTTCTGCAAGACCCGGTTCGATATTGGTTACCCGGATTCCTGTTCCCTGCAGGTCAGCCCGCAAATTCCTGGAAAATTGCTGAACAAAAGCCTTAGTCGCTCCATAGGTGTTTCCTCCGGGATATGGCCAGGAACCGGCAATAGAACCAATGTTGATAATATGCCCCTGTCCACGCGCAACCATCCCCGGGAGTATTCGTCTCGTCATATAAAGCAAACCCTTGATATTGGTATCTACCATCTTTTCCCATTCATCAAGATCTGTTTCATGTGCGGGCCCAAGGCCGAGCGCCAGGCCGGCATTATTCAAGAGAATATCAATGTCTTGAAATTCCTGAGGAATCGCCTGCACCATGGAATCAACCTGTTGCCTGTCCCTAATATCGAAGTCAGCAATATGAACATTCGATTTTCCTAATTTTTCCTGCAGCTCAATGAGACGGTCTTTGCGCCTCCCGGTGAGAATCAGCTTCCAGCCATTGCTGCTGAAAAGTTCCGCACAAGCTTTACCAAATCCTGAAGTTGCTCCTGTAATCAGAATAGTTTTTTCCATTTCAACCTCTCGCTTTTCTTCTTAATTTAACCTCACCAGACCCACATGCGTATCACCATACCGCACTCCTTCTGAAATCTCAAATATTCATAGTTAACGGCTAGAATCAATATAAAATTTGCTATTTGATATTAGTAATACCTATTATTAATGATAAGAGATTCTCTCAAGTACTTAAGTTGGTCGGCGGTGGAATAGTTCAAGGAGGTACAACGATGAAAAATATCACCGATTACATTACTCCCGATTCCTGCAGCTCTATCTCAGAGCTTTTCCTCGCAAGAGTATCACGATCCTCCGACGATACTGCCTACCGCTACTGCAACAAGATGTCGGACACCTGGCACACAACCTCTTGGCAGGAAATGGCGGAAATCGTCGGCAGGTGGCGAAACGCTCTGCAGCGCGAAAACCTGAAAAAAGGAGACAGGGTGGCCGTCATGCTGCCAAATTGTCCGGAATGGATTGCTTTTGATCAGGCTTCGCTTTCCCTTGGGTTGACTATTGTCCCCCTCTATGCCAATGACAGACCTGAAAATATCGCTTACATACTGGAGAACACTGAGACGAAAATATTACTTTGTCCTGGAACTCAGTTCTGGCAACATCTTTCTACGGTGGTTGACCGACTGACCAGCCTACAGCGAATAATCACTATCGATTTTTGTCAAACCAGTGAAGAAGATTCAAGGATTACCTGCATAACCAATTGGATCTCCGATTCAGACGAAGGTTACTCCTCTTCGTATACACCGGTATTTAATGAAATCGCTACAATTGTTTACACTTCGGGCACAACCGGGCTTCCCAAAGGTGTGATGCTCAGTCATCGCAATATTATCGAGAACAGCTACGGCAGCCTTCTTTGTATGGATGTTTATCCAAGCGACACTTTTTTATCTTTTCTTCCCCTTTCCCATATGCTGGAAAGAACAGGAGGATATTACCTGCCAATGATGGCCGGAGCGACGGTAGCTTTTGCGAGATCAATACCCGACCTGGCCGAAGATCTTGTTACAATAAAACCAACAGTAATGATCGCTGTTCCCCGTATTTTTGAACGAATCCACAGTGGCATCATACATAAACTTGAATCCAAGCCGAAACCGCTCAAGGCTTTATTTAAATCGGCGATTAATACCGGCTGGAATACTTTTTTGAATAAACAAGGTCGAACTCCCTGGACAGTATCATTGTCCTTCAATCCTCTTCTTGACCTGCTTGTTGCCAGAAAAGTAAGAGAAAAGCTTGGTGGAAGATTGCGCATCATCATCACCGGCGGTGCGCCTTTATCCCCTGAGATATCGAAGTTTTTCATCGGTCTCGGCCTGCCTCTTTACCAGGGATACGGACTGACCGAAACCAGTCCTGTGATAAGCGTCAATCGGCAGGAACACAATCGGCCCGACACTGTCGGCAAGCCTCTGCCTGGAATCGAAGTAAAGATAGGGAACGAACAGGAACTGCTTGTCCGGGGCAGCTGTGTCATGCTGGGTTACTGGAGAAACGAACAGGCAACCGCAAAAACTATTGATACCGGCGGTTGGCTTCACACCGGCGACAAGGCTGAAATTATAGATGGATATATCCGTATCACGGGACGGCTCAAGGAGATTATTATACTCAGCACCGGTGAAAAGGTGGCCCTGGCGGATCTTGAAATGGCTATCGGCATGGATCCTTTATTTGAATTCAATGTTGTTATTGGCGAAGGCAAACCATTTCTTTCAATGATTGGGGTACTCAACCGGCCACAATGGGAGAAACTGGCCGCACAACTGGGAGTTCCACCCGACCCGGAATCGCTTCAGCTGCCGGAAGTACGTAACGCTATACTTGCCCGAACCGAAAAGCTTTTGGCACAATTTCCAGGTTTCGTTTTTATAAAGGATGTGTCACTCAGTCTTGCTCCATGGACAGTGGAAGATGGATTATTAACCCCCACACTTAAACTCAGGCGGACTGCAATTGAAGCACATATGAAAGATGAAATCCATAGGATATACAATCTATAATCGCATCAGTGTCAGACTGCCGCCGATTCGAATCGTGCGACTGCAGCCAGCATCTCTGCAAAATGGGGATTCGCCTCTTCAAGGGCGGCATCACCTGTCCGACAATTTATTTCATAGACGTGTTCCTTCAAAACGACACTGGCGTGACTTACCCGTGCATCCTGAGGAATTACAAATGAAACAAACCGGTCACCGACAGATAGCTGACTGATATATCGTAATCTATTTACATCAATCACTCTGTCGTATTCAGACCATGCGGCAAATATGCGTTTAGCTGCCATATCAGGAAGTTTGAGCAATTTATTATTTTCCGAAATAAGCCGTACCAGCTCTCCTGCGCTCTTTAATGGAACCTGATCATAGCGGTACGGATGGACGCCTACCAGATCCCGCAAAGGCTGTTTGTTTGTCAGAAACCTGATGACCGGCATACTGAGCAAAAATTCCGGCATCCCGCCGAACATCCTATACCCGCCGCCATATATACCGAAAGCAGCAGAAAAAAGGTACAAATCCCCCGTAACCAGCGGATCTGTACAACCGAAATAATAACTCAAGGCTCCGCCTGTTGAAAATCCACCGACTGAAACCCGCTCCGCACCTTCAGCGGCAGTTCTTAGCGCAAAGCGTACATTGTTTTTCCAATGTTCCAATGACACTCCGGCCATTCCTTCAGGATATTTCAACCCATGAGAATGGAGCAGCGGCAGGTAGACATCATATCCAAGGTTCTCATGAAAATATTGCGCTATAGCGAGCATATAGAATGGGGAATCGGTTAGCCCGTGCACCAGGACTATCGCTTTTCCGCTTTTTTTAGCGTGAAGGAATTTTCTGGGATAACACTCCGCACGCACTGTCTGTTCAGAAAAATAAGGGAATTGCAGGTAGTATTCGGGCCATAAACAACATATATCTTTTTCAGCTGACAAGACAATCTCTCCCTTACTTTCAATCTTTCAGATGCAGCAGGCAAATTATTATAAATTCCCAATAAAAGCGCCTATTTTTTTGAACACCTTCTCAGCCCCTTCTCCATTTACCAGAATGTGCCGATCATAGCTCATCAGGCAAAATTCCTTGTCGGATGAGGCAATACTGTCGTACAGCTGCAACGAACCTTTAGGATCGACAACCGGGTTATTATCTGCCTGAAGAATAAGCGCCGGCTGGTTGATTGCGATGTATTTTTTCGCTATTGAATCAAGAAAATCTCCGACTTCTTTTACTCCGGTCACTGGATTTTTAGGATAATTTAAATGTAGGTTTCCATGAGTGAATTCAAAAAACCGGCTGTTTTGTTCTCCTCCCATAGTCTTGTTAAGAATACGATTCCAAACATCCTGACTCGGCATAAAGTTTGTCGAATAGTTCCGCAGAGCCAAAGGAGGACAGATCGCGAAGACACCTGCAACACTGCCGACCCTGGCAGCCAAATCAAGAGCCAGACTACCCCCGACCGCAACTCCACCAACTACGACACGATCACATATCAAACTCATTAATATATAACCGATCTCCACCGCCTCAACCCATTCCTGATATTTTCTTTCGGCAAGATCTTCGGCGGAAGTTCCGTGCCCGGGCAATCTGGGGGCATATACCCATACTCCTTGTCTTCGTAGATATCTAGCCAAAGCTTTCACTTCTTCCGGTTCTGCAAGATAGCTATGAACGAGCACTACACCGATCTTTCGTCTGTGGCTCGGGAGAAGAAACGGCTTGCCGCTGCCTTTTTTGGCTTTCTCGTCCACATCGTCACAATGTTTACAATCCTCAGCATAATGTAAAATTTCCTGCCTGAGAAGATACCTGATCAGGGACAACCTCAACAAAAACTTCGGTTGCCTGGAGAGGGATTTGAGGGTAGTTCGGAAATTAATTAATGGCTCAACCTCATTTGCCATAATTTCAATGGGATTGGTGATCCTTCCCTTATGAAAACTGAGTGGAACAGACAAGGTGGATCGATCCCGAAAAAGATAGTTACCTTTTTTTTCCACAACTCCTTTTTCAAGGGCTAATTTCAAGAAATTTGCATATTTACCATACCGATCATCGGTGAGAAGATGCGTCTGGCTTTCTTTAAGAGACTTATGCAGATAGAGTGGATTAACCGCCTCTTCTTTTCGAATCAAGGAGATACCATAAAAAACCCTTCTCTTGAAGTCGAGTTCGTCGATGCGCTTGAATGGATGCATACGCAAAAAAGAAGCAAAGATATGTTCCTGATTAACTGTCGTCATGGCGTAAATGTCCTGCATATATCGTTGCATCAGGTCATACGCTGTTTTACGCATTTTTTCCTTGAGCGCGAGCGACACGAAAAATTCGTTAATATAGTCGTTCTCGATATCGATATGCAGCCACTGCTCATCGATATGATCTGCAATCATAATGGGTTTACCGCAACGGATGTCGAGATCTACGCCGGACAAGAGCATAGTACCTTCAGCCATGATCTCTTCAACCATATTCTCGGGAATGTCCTTGACCAGTTTTGAAGCAATGCTTGAGGCAATATTTTCTGCCGCCCGGATAGGATAATAGGTAAGATTTACCGGTTGAATGGTAATCGGTTCGTGTTGGATTTCCGAGATTTCTTTTAGTTTCAGAATATCGAGTAATTTTTTCAGCTTATCTGGAGAGTTCTGTGCAGCATTTAATAAAAGGGTGCGATAAAGCTCGGCCCTTAGAGCGAGTGAGGCTGCACCGGTATGAGGTTCATGCATTCCACGAGAGCTGGCAATCATGAATTTTCCGCCATCCATTATCTTTTTGGTTTTCACCATATTGCCTTCTGGAAAAATCACCCAATTCGCCTCTCCTGTAAGGAGGCTTTTGACGATCAATTCATCACGCTTTGGATCAGTAGTGGAAACCGTTCCGACAAGACGCAGAAATTTTTCCAGGCCACCTTTGAACAATGAAGATGCGGCAAGAGAAAGAACAGGTTTACCAGTCAGGTTATAGATATAGGCGGGAAGGAGAAAGGTCTCCACCCGGGTGAAATGATTCACCACGAAGATAGTTGGACCCGTCGGGATATTTTCCTTGCCATGGACGGCAATGGATGCCTTGGAGAGACGGGAAAGAAGTTTTATCGCAAGGCCGGTGGTGAAATATGCGGATCGATTCATTTCCTGTCCCGGATTTTATTAACTGCTCAATTGAAATAATAATATTGTAGAAGTATTTTCAAATACGGTCAAGTAATCAGCCCAAACAGAGCTGAACTAACACCCCACAAGGGGAATTCTTTTTAATCCCAATGCTGTGAAGGGGACTGAAAAGAGTCCCCCTCAAAGCACGAGGACTGAACTGAGTGACTGATTTACCAGACTAAGGCACTAAAGTTGCTTTTAGAGAGTATCCTGCCTATAATAAGTGAAAATTGTATACAATCAAATAAACTTATCAGAGGTCAGTTATGAAATTGGATTTCACCTACACCCCACCGGATTTCCAACAATCTCATCTCAAAAAAAGTTCCTTAGCAACACTTAAACCCTCTCCCGCCGATGGTATTGCTCCGGCAAATTATCATGCTACTTCAAACCATCCGGAATATATCAAGATCGAGGGCGACCGTTGGATCCTTGCGCCGGAAAGCAGAATGGACGCAGTCTTTGTCGTCAAAGATGAGAAGATTGAGGTGGTTGAAGCAAGAAACCTCAAAGAAGGCGATTTGGTTGTTACCGGACGAACCGAAAATGGCGAAGAAGGTATTCTGGTGCATGAAAAGGGTTTTACACAGCACGTCACCAATCCTGATAAGTTTTCATTTCGCTCACGAGGCACAAGAGAAACGCCCTTTTCCTATTCCTATGATTCACTTTACGAAATACTTAAACATGACAGAGATCACGGGCATATTGTTTGGGTGCTTGGTCCTGCAGTAGCTTTTGATAAAGATTCCAGATCTTCCATGCAGGGACTCATAGAAAACGGGTTTTGCCATGCCCTTATGGCCGGCAACGCTTTGGCAACGCATGATATTGAAGCAGCAATCTACAACACCGGGCTCGGGCAGAACATCTACACTCAGCTGCTCCAGCCCATGGGCCATTACAACCACCTCGACATTCTAAATATGGTACGCAAAGCAGGTTCTATATCTAAAGCTATCGAGACCATGGACATTAAAGATGGAATCATGTATGCCTGCGAAAAAAACAATATCCCGTATGTTCTTGCCGGTTCAATACGAGACGATGGACCGCTTCCTGAAACAGTCGCAGATGTCTATGAATCCCAGGACAAGATGCGCATGCATGCCCGTAAAGCCACTACAGTTATCACCATGGCAACCCAGCTCCATTCCATTGCCTTCGGCAATATGACTCCTGGCTATAAAGTGCTGGAAGATGGTTCTGTGCGACCGGTTTATTTTTATGTAGTGGATATGTCTGAGTTCAGCGCCGATAAACTTGCCAATAGGGGGTCTGCCCAGGCACAGGCAATTCTTACCAATGTCCAGGATTTCATTGTCAACTTGTGGAATCATCTTTCCAGGGATTAAAAAATGAAAAAAGCAGTCCGGATCATCGGTGTTCCTATGGATCTCGGCCAGAATCACCGAGGTGTCGACATGGGTCCCAGCGCTATCAGGTATGCCGACCTCACCGGAAATCTCAGGGCTCTCGGCTATACAACCTTTGACAGCGGAGACATTTCCATCCCGGGTCATTACGCTCTTGCCAACACCAGTCTGCAGGAAAGGCTTCCCCTGATCTGCAATGGCTGCCTCAGCGCCTATCAACTCGGCAGAAAAGCCGTGGAAGCTGGTGAAATCCCAATTTTTCTCGGTGGAGATCATTCTGCATCCATTGGTACAGTGGGCGGAGTGACCCACGACAGCGAGGTCGGATTGATCTGGATCGATGCCCATGGAGACTTTAACACTCCGGCGACCTCCGGCACACAGAATGTTCATGGCATGGCTCTGGCTATTTTACTCGGTCATGGACCACAGGAACTGGTTGATCTTGGCAGACCGGGCCCTAAAATAAAACCGGAAAATGTCGTACTGATTGGCATCAGAGACCTTGACGACGAGGAGAAGCTTTTAATCAGGAAATCCGGTTGCACTGTGTTCACAATGCGGGAAGTTGATGAGATAGGTATTCGCTCAGTATTAACAAAGACGCTGGAAAAATTCGGTCACTTGGAAAAAATTCACGTCAGCCTTGATCTCGACGTCATTGATCCTCTGAATGCTCCTGGAGTCGGCACTCCATCACAGGGAGGATTGACGTACCGGGAAGGACAGCTCATCATGGAAATTCTGGCCGACACAAAGAAACTGCATTCTGTCGATATTATGGAGATTAACCCCATCCTTGATATCCAAAACCGTACGGCGCAAATGGCGGTAAATCTCATCTCTTCCCTTTTTGGCAAGAAAATCCTCTAACTCCGGTAAAAAGGATCGAAAAAAATACTTATCACTTTTATACACATCATATTTATCGAGAACAAAAATCGATGTTCTGATATCCTCTTTTTCACTCGAATCCGATTGTTTATGATCCGATGTTGCCTTATTGCGTTCTGCAGATTAAATATATCCTCGCCTACAGATATGAATGTATGCAAGCATTTTTGCTAATCCAATCTGTAATGCAATGATAGCACCACCATTAATTAGATAAGTACCCGGTCACAGGGTCACGAAACATTCATTTAAGCGTTGGAGGAACGTATGAAACACATTGGGAAAATCGTCTTTGTGCTGGCAGCATGTTTGTTGTTGGCTTCACCCGCATTTGCAGAGAAAAAGGTCCGCTGGAAATTGGCAATGACCTGGTCAAGCACCCTGACTCCGCTTGCATCTCCTGCACCAAGGCTTGCTCAACTCGTCAGCGAAATGACCGGTGGAAATTTCGAAATCAGAGTGGAAGGAGCTGAGAAACACAAAGCACCATTGGGCATCCTTGATATGGTCAAAGGTGGGCAGTTCGAAATGGGACATACCGCTTCCTATTATTGGAAAGGAAAAGATATTACCTCAGTTTTTTTTACTACAGTACCCTTCGGCATGACGGCAGACGAACAATATGCCTGGCTCTACTATGATGACGGCATGAAACTGCAGCAGAAACTCTATGATAAATTCGATGTATATTCTTATCCCGGAGGAAATACGGGTGTTCAGATGGGTGGCTGGTTCCGAAAAGAAATCAAATCCCTTGACGACCTTAAAGGTCTTAAAATGCGTATTCCCGGGATCGCAGGAGAGGTCTTCGCTAAACTGGGAGTTAATGTAACCAATATTGCTCCAGGAGAACTCTACACTTCGCTTGACCGTGGCACTATCGATGCCTTGGAATGGGTTGGTCCGGGAATGGACATCAAGATGGGCTTTCACAAAATAGCGCCCTACTATTATGCCGGCTGGCATGAACCGGCATCAGATATGCAGTTTCTGATCAATAAACGTGAGTTTGAAAAATTGCCTTTAGAATATCAGACTATTCTAAATACCGCTATCAAGGCAGTATCCGCTGATATGCTCGGTGAGAATTTTGACGGCAGTGCCCGCGCCTGGGAAATAATGAAAGCAGAATATCCTAATATCAAGGTTATGATCTTTCCCGAGCCTGTTTTAAAAGCTATGAAAAAGGCTACTGATGAAGTTATGGAAGGATATGCTGCGCAAAATGCAGAGTTTAAGGAAGTATATGAATCACAAAAAGCTTATATGGCTAAAGCTCGTGAATGGACCAAGATGTCGACACAATATTACCTTCAGACATCTGAAATGGTAGAGGATTAACCAGAATTATAATATGCACTAATGCCGTCATCTTTTGCCCGGGATCGACGGCATTTTTCAAGTTTGAGATATTCGTAAAATCCTTAAATCTCGAATGGCTAATTAACGAGTTCTAAAATACTCCTGGACATAATGGATGTGAAAACGCATTGCTTCAAAGGCATCTTTGGATGATCTTCGCTGAATAGCCTCGAATATTGATCGGTGATGTACAATCACATCCTCCAAAGCTGCCCGGTCCATATACATATGAGTCAGATTCTTTTTGATCCCGACAAAAAGGAAATCATAAAAATTACGCATCAAGTGGATAAGAACTGGATTTTTGGTAGAAAATGTCACTGCCATATGAAAAGCTGCATCGGGTTCGGTACCGATTTTATCCGTCGTTGCCAAATCATTTTCCATTTCCTCCAGACACTTCTCTATTGCCTTAAGATCGGCATCAGTAGCTCTTTGCGCTGCAAGCATAGCAGCATTGCACTCAAGCCCCATCCGTACCTCAAGTAAATCATCAAATGTGGCTTCATCAGTGGCCATTGCTGCCGCCAGAGGATTGCCCGACCTATTGTCGGGAGAACTGACAAAAGTTCCCTGCCCCTGACGATGCTCTAGAAGGCCCATAGTGACGAGTTTATTAATGGCATTTCTTACAGATGTCCTGCTGACCGCCATCGACATAGCCAACTCTCTTTCCGGTAAAATCTGCTGACCGGACTTGAAGTCGCCTTTGTAAATCAATTCACGGATCTGCTCAAAGACCTGGTCTGAAATACGTTTTGGTTTAATAGGTTTGAGATTCATTATCGTCTGGTTAATTTAAATGGTAAAATCGAGCCATATTCATTCTCATTCAAGCGTCATCCAAGTGAGATGAACTAATGAAATTCTGGCAACTTATTCATATTTATAAATTGTCGATCTCATGAAGTTCCTGAATGTACTTAAAAGAGCGTGTCTGTTCGCACAGAATCTGAGGTTAGGAAATAAAAAGTAAAAAAGCAACTCAAAACCCTTCACGGCTATCAAATATCCCTTTTTCAACAGTGATTTACGGCATAAAGATGAAAATGATTATTTCTCGGTTCTTCGCCCTGCAATCATGAAGCCCCTCAATGAGGACAACCTTTCCTTCTGCAAGACCTCATACTTTATATTCTTAATAAACAGTACAAAAATAGAAGGTAAAGCCGTTTGTATTCGTCAAATATTGGTACTACCTTTGCCTTTTTTCAATAAGTATCATGCAGAGACAAAAGTCCATGTTCTTAAGTGATAATGCCCGTAAATATTATCTATCAAACATAAAGACATGGATCAAGTTTTTTCTTGACACGTTCATTTTATGTGATAAATAATTGGTACTACCAATTTGCCTTATTTTTTCGGTTCTTCGTATTATAGCATGTCAGTTGCAATCTCCGATTGGTGATACGCGCTTTTTCAGCAACAGTTTGAGGATGACAAGTACTCGCTTAAAGGATGATGAAAAATTTTTGATTAACCCTTCTGGCACATTAACTGCAGATGCTTTTTCGCAGAAACACTGATCATCTACTTTATTTTGGAGAACAACTTATCCTGTTTAACATGCAAACTGTTCCGCAAAGGAGAACATGCCTCGTAATGCCTGAATGCCTGTTATTTTAACTTTCAGTTTAAACATGTAAGTCCGGTTGCGGCAGAAAGAAGGTTGATGCGATGGCGACAGTTCATCAGTTGTCATGTATCGCTTTGCCGCACTATCTTGCATTTAGCAGCATCAAGAAGGGGTCTACCCCCAGTGAACACTTAATCCAAGTAGAGGGAGGAAAGAATGAAAAAGTTTAGATTGTTAATCGGTCTTGCGTTGATCTCAACCTTGACCATCGCGCCAAACGCCTTTTCAGCACGTGAAAAATTTGGGGCCGACGATCGCCATGAAGAGGTAAAAAAAGAACTGCGGACCATCAAACCCTCCACGGAAGAATTTAGGTGGAAAATGGTTATGCCATGGTCAAAGGGACTGCTATTTTACGATATGGCCCAACACTTTGCCGATTCCGTAGCTCTTGCTTCAGGCGGCCGTCTTAAAATTAAACTTTTCTCCGCCGGTGAGCTTGTTGGTGCCATGGAATCCTTTGATGCAGTAAGCAAAGGTTCGGCTGAAGTAGGTCATGACTGGCCCGGTTACTGGAAGGGCAAGAATGAGAATTTCGTTTCTTTTGCTTCTGTTCCTTTTGGCCTTGATACCGAAGGTTACAATATCTGGCTCTATGAACGTGGTGGTCTGGAGCAAATGCAGGAACTCTATGGCCAATTCAACCTTTTCGCGCTTCCTGGTGGTAACGGCGGACAGGAAATGGGTCTCTTCTCCAACAAAAAAGCCACCAAAATGGCCGATTTTCAAGGTATGCGAGTTCGTACCCCAGGCTGGTACATGGACATCTTGAACAGCCTTGGCGCCTCCGTTACACCGCTACCTGGTGGCGAGGTGTATCTGGCTCTTGAGCGTGGTGTTATTGACGCAGCCGAATTCAGTAGCCCGGCCATCAACTATCCTATGGGTTTTGACGAGATCACCAAGTTTGTTCTTGAGCCCGGTATCCATCAGCCTTCCGTACAGTGTGCCCTTTTCTTCAACAAGGATGCCTACAACAAATTGCCTGCCGACTTGAAGTGGATCATCGACATCGCTGCCAAAGAGACCCAGCTCTGGTCTACTGCCTGGCAGGAACAGTTGAACATTGAGGCCATCAAACTGTTCAAAGAGAAGGTTGAGTTCGTTAAGATGGATGATGAGGCTATTACCGCCTTCGCCAAACGCACCAAGGATTATCTTGAGGAAGTTAAAAACAAGTACCCCGAGGTCAAGGTTACTCTTGATTCTCAGGAACAGTTTAAAAAAGATTTCGCAGAGTGGCGTGAAATCAGAAGTGGCCTGACCCCATGGCCGATTGACGATTTCATTGAAGGCAAGCGTATGCAGTAACAAGGTCACAAGATGCGGGGACACCTATTTAAGTTCCCGCATCTTTAAACTCGAATTGCACAGGCAACATTAAAGTTTTCTAGAGGTAGTTTTATGATTAAGCTAGATAGCGCGATCGACACTCTCAACGAAAAGATCGGCTTTTATTCGGCATACTTGATATTACCGCTCATTGCCGTGGTAGGCTGGGAGGTCATGATGCGCTATGGATTTAATGCACCGACATCATGGGCCTTTGAGTTGACCGTTTTTATTTATGGGATGCATTACAGTCTGGCCCTGGCGTATGCCCACAAACACAACACCCACGTGGCAATTGATGTTTTTGAATCGCGTCTGTCGGAAAAGTCGCGCACGATCTTACGCATTATAACCAATTTAGTTTTGTTTATGCCTGCGATCGGCCTACTGACTGTATACACCAGTCAACTGGCCTTTTTCTCGTGGCAGCAGTGGGAACATGCTTCAAGCTCCTGGGCACCGGCTATTTATCCATACAAGACACTGATGGCCTTTGGCTTTATCCTCCTGTTACTGCAAGGAATTGCCAAATTGATCCAAGATATCCGTGCACTGAAAGAAATCCATTAAAATCTGTTTGATCCAGGAGATAAGATACCAATGAGCGTAGAAGTCATCACCATCCTCATGTTCCTGACCCTGATGGGTGCCATTACCATGGGACACCCCTTAGCGATAACGCTTGCCGCGGTCGCCACCCTCTTCGGCCTGCTGACTAACGGCTTCGATGTCCCCGGTTTAATGGGCTTATTTGCCAACAATGCCTGGGGAATTTTTCTGAACTATACCCTGGTGGCCATCCCGCTGTTTATTTTCATGGCCCAGATTCTTGATCGATCCAAGGTCTCCGAAGGGTTGTTTGAGGCCTTATACATTGTTCTTGGTGGACTAAAGGGCGGCTTAGGGATGGCCGTCATCGTTGTGTCCACAGTCTTTGCTGCCACGACCGGCATCGTCGGCGCCTCGGTTGTTGCCATGGGGTTGATGGCCGGCCCTGCGCTGCTGAAACGAGGGTACGACAGATCGCTCTCTGCCGGTATCATCTGTTCTTCGGGAACGCTCGGCATCCTCATCCCCCCATCTATTATGCTCGTCGTTTATGGCGGCCTGACCGGTCAAAAAGAAACCTCCGTCGGTAACCTTTTTGCAGCTGCCATCATTCCGGGTTTATTGTTATCAGGCTTATACCTGCTCTATGTCGGCACGCGCTGCTATCTCAATCCCAAGCTCGGTCCACCAATTCCTGCCTCGGATCGCACGGCAACAGTCATGCAGAAATTTATCATGACTATGAAAAACTTTGTACCTCCATTCGGTTTGATTCTAACTGTCATGGGTACAATTCTAGCGGGAGTTGCCACTCCCACAGAGGCAGCGGCTCTCGGCTGTTTCGGAGCATTAGCCCTGGCACTCATCAGCCGTAAGCTCAGCTGGGAGGTCATTACCCAGGCATCAATCTCAACTGCCCGAACGACCGCGATGATCATGGCCCTGTTTATCGGCGGTAAATTCTTTTCAGTTGTCTTTTTAAGCATGGGTGGTGGTGACGTTGTCGCCGATGTCCTGCTGGGAATGGATGTCAGTCGCTGGGTGGTGTTTTTCATCATGATGGGTGTTGTTTTTTTCATGGGTATGTTTATCGACTGGGCGGCAATTCTGCTCGTCATCGTACCTATTTTCACACCGATTGCCATGGACCTGGATTTCGATCCGCTCTGGTTTGCCATGATGGTCTGTATCAACCTGCAGACATCTTTCCTCACCCCGCCTTTCGGCTATTCCCTGTTTTACTTCAAAGGAGTGGCACCGCCGGAATATTCGATGGGCGATGTTTATAAAGGGATTCTGCCATTCGTTGCCATTCAGGTATTCGGCCTTTCTCTTCTCGCGATTTTCCCGCAGCTGATATCTTACCTGCCCGATCTTTTCTTTGGTAGATAACAGTATCGGATAGGTAGATAACAGTATCGGATAAAAATCAGGCGATCAAAAATGGGTATTTGTTATTTGAAAATAACAAATACCCATTTCTTTTCAAACCTCACTCGCTCCCACCTGCCCTATTACTCCACTAAATTTCTTCCTGTTTTTCATTTCAATGAAATTCTAACCTTCATTGCTCAAAAGTTCAGGAGGAGTCAGCTTCAAAATTTGTCGTGAACGATAGTAGACTAAACAATGTCGAAGCCTTGAAAAACAAATATATTCAGCAAATGAACACATTGTTCATGAAAAGCGCGGGCTCATTAAATATTATGACTATTTCATTTGCAAAATGGTCCTCAAAAAGCCTATAATTATGTATCCCAAATTATACATGTAGAGATTTTGATACACACATCTATGACTAGACCATCATCATCTTCACCAAAAAGCCTGCTGTTCCAGCAACAGAACCTCCTTACAAAAAACCAGCAACTGCAAGCACTGCAGCTTATCTTTGAAGAAATACACGAGGGTGCCTGTGTAACAGATGCCAACGGCATCATCACCCATTTCAATGAACCATATGGCCGTTTTCTGGGAGTTGAAGCATCTGAGCAAATCGGCAAACATATTACCGAAGTAGTTGAAAATACTCGAATGCATATTGTAGCACAGACCGGCAAAATTGAGACGAATGCCAGCCAGTCGATACAGGGCGAGAATATGCTGGTTCAGCGGATTCCGATCAAAGATAATGGCGAAGTGATCGCTGTCTTCGGACAGGTCACTTTTAAAAACATCAAGGAAGTCGGTCGCCTTGCCGCTAAACTGTCAGAACTTGAATCCCAGGTCAGACTTTACCAAAAACAACTCGGATCCCTGCGCACAACCCGTTACTCTTTTGACAACATCATTTGTGAAAGTCCTTCTCTTCTTCGTTTGAAAAAAGAGGCCTTACAAGCGGCTGCGACCAATCTTTCGGTACTGATATCCGGAGAATCCGGTACAGGCAAGGAACTTTTTGCGCAATCGATTCATGATGCCAGCCCACGTAAAATGCAGCCATTCATACAACTGAACTGTGCCGCTATCCCGAAGGATCTCCTTGAAGCTGAGCTTTTTGGTTACGACAAAGGCGCCTTTACAGGTGCTAAATCTACTGGAAAACCGGGTAAATTTGAACTTGCCAATTCCGGCTCTCTCTTTTTGGATGAAATTGGCGATCTGCCTTTAGAGATGCAGCCGAAACTGCTCCGGGCACTGGAAGAAAAGGAGTTCGAACGAGTAGGCGGCAATAAAGTTATCCATTCGGACTTCAGGCTTATCGCCGCAAGTAATCAGGATCTCGAGGGAATGGTCGAACGAGGCGAATTCCGAGCTGACCTCTTTTACAGACTGAATGTTGTGCCACTTCACATCCCTCCTTTAAGGGAAAGATCTGACGATGTTGTCTGTCTGGCAAGGCATCTTTTGCAGCAGATTGCCGGGGAAACCATGCAGCCCCAGGTGGACTTCACGCCGACAGCCGAGGCATTGCTCAAACAGCATACCTGGCCGGGAAACGTGCGTGAATTGAATAATGTTATAGAACGCACAATGGCAACCTTTGAAGGCGATCATATCACTTCTGCCGATCTGCCGTTCTATCTGCACCGAGGCAAGGAGAACACTGGCCGGGTCAGCCACAGTTCGCTCCTAAAAGAAGTAGTCGCCAAGGCCGAAAAATCTGCCATTCAGGATGCTCTTAGAATGACAGAGTACAATAAAGTCAATGCTGCCGAATTACTGGGAATACATCGCACATTGCTCTACAAGAAAATAAAAAAATACAATATCTCCCTCATTCCCGGCTGAAAATCAAAAGAAATAAGGGAGAATTCCCATTTTGAGCACTCACTTTTTTTCACGCTTGCATCATCTTTTCAATATTCTTGTAAACGTTCACCAGTGCTCCAAAGGCGCACAAGCAGGCCGACACGGGCAGGTAAGCGCAGACTCCGATAGCAGGCGCCTATGCCTGGCGGTCTGATCGTGCGCATATGGGGTGCTGGTGGATGTTTACCTATTCTTCAACCGAAACAAGTTTCATATCCATGGGTCCCGGGAGGAAAATCCTGCAGTCCATAAGGCGCGGAGATCCTTTGATAACCGGAGCAAAATCCATTTTATCGAGAATATCCTTCTGCAGATCAATTCCAGGTGCTATTTCTGTTAGCTCCAGCCCGTCTGCGGTGAGTGAGAACACACATCGCTCTGTAATATAAACGACCTCTTGCCCTCTCTTTACCGCATACTCGCCACTGAAAGTGACATGTTCTACATTTCCCTTTACAAATTTCTTGGAGATACCTTCCTGAATGATGCGCAGCTCCCCAGCTTCAATTGCTACTTTTAAACCGCCAGCCGTGAAAGTACCGAGAAAGACAACCTTGCCTGCGTTTTGGCTGATATTTATAAAGCCGCCTGCTCCCGAAAGACAGCTCCCGAATTTACTGACATTCACATTCCCTATCATATCAGCCTGGGCCATACCAAGAAAGGTTATATCAAGACCACCGCCATCATAAAAATCGAACTGATAAGGTTGATCAATGACCGCATCGGTATTGGAAGCAGCTCCAAAACTAAGCCCTCCTGCGGGAATTCCACCAATAACTCCAGGTTCAGCAGTCATAATAATCTGATCAAGCATTCCTTCTTCATTGACTACATCAGAGACTCCTTCCGGCATGCCGATACCAAGGTTGACGATATCTCCGGAAGCGAGTTCAAAGGCTGCCCTTCTGGCTATAACCTTGCGTGGTCCCATGGGCATGGGCAGAATTGACTTGGCAGGCACTTTTATCTCACAACTGTAGGCTGGATTGTATTTTTCCCCAAAAGTCTGCCAATGATTTTCCGGTTCCGATACCACAACATAATCAACAAAAATACCCGGTATTTTTACCTGACGGGCATTCAAAGTCCCCTGTTCGGCAATACGCTCAACCTGGACAATAATTTTGCCACCTGAATTTCTTGCAGCCATTGCAATTGCCAGCACCTCGAGTGTCAGTGCCTCTTTCTCCATGGTAACATTTCCAGACGGATCAGCTGTTGTTCCACGAAGAAGTGCGACATCTATCGGCAGGGTTTTGTAGGCAAGATATTCTACACCATCAAACATTATCAGCTCAACCAGATCCTCTGTAGTGGCTTTATTAATTTTCCCACCGCCGTTTCGCGGATCGACAAAAGTGCCGAGTCCTACTGCACTGATTGTCCTGGGTTTTTTCGCGGCAATGTCCCTGAACATGGTGGAGATTATGCCCTGCGGCAGGTTGTAGGCGATAATTTTGTTTTCAACTGCCAGCTTCTGTAACTTAGGAACAAGTCCCCAATGGCCGCCTATTACCCGTGCTACCATTCCTTCATGACCAAGATGGTTCAATCCTCGCGTCTTACCATCGCCTTGACCAGCTGCATAAATAAGACTTAAATTACGCGGTTCCCCGCTCTCAAGAAAACGCTCTTCCAGAGCAATGGTCAATTGTTCGGCAAAGCCTGTTCCTACAAACCCACCAGTGGCGACAGTATCTCCACTTTTTATAGCTGCTACGGCAACTGCTGCAGAGACAACTTTATCTCTGTTTAATTTTTTGGGCAATTTCGGGATTGAACTGGTTTTCATTATTCCACCTGTGGGTATTCAATTAATTATTTGCAGTAAAAGACTTGATGCTCGGCAATCGCTAACTATAATAAACAGCTAAGCTTGGGTTTTCCTCATTCTATCAGCAATAAATATGCCGCCTCGCATATGATTTTTTTACTTATCCATCCGAGATTTTATGTTTTACGAATTTATTAAAGTTAATACATGAAACTAAAGAGCCGTCTATCGGAAACGCAGAGCTCAAAAAGGAACGATAAAGCTGGCGCAACATTTGCAAAAGACTAACTTTATACACATATGTTTATTGTCGGTAGATGGACAAGCAAACCGGCAAAATACAATCCATTTATCAAAACAATTATTGTCTACGACAAAACACCAGGGAGATAAAAATGCTGACCTTACAAGGATCTGTAGCCGTAATAACCGGTGGAAGTGGTGGTATAGGGAAGACTCTTGCAGAGTATTGGTTAAAAGAAGGCGGCAAGGTAGTAATCGCAGATATCCAGCAAGAAGCATTACAAACGACCGAGAACGAACTGAAGCAAATAAGTGGTGACCTGGCTTCTTTTGTTTGTAATGTCACTCAAGAAGAAGATTGTACCAAACTTGCACAATTTGCCATCGAGAAATTTGGCGCCATCAACCTTGTGGCTCCCTTTGCCGGTATAACCGGTGATGGCATGATGATAAAAACTGATCGTGAAACCGGTAAGGTAACCGGCAAGATGTCGCTTGAGGTATTTCAAAGGGTCATAGATATTAATTTGACAGGCGTATTTCTTACTGTACGGGAATGCGTTGAACAGATGATCAATCATGACTGCAAGGGCTTAATCTGCCTTGTATCCTCAACAGGCTCACTGGGAACTGCCGGACAGCTCAATTACTCATCATCCAAAGCTGCCATGTCTGTGTTTCCGAAGGTGCTGACAGCTGAATTCTTTCGACGTAATATCGCCGATAAAATACGCTGTATGGCAGTTGCGCCTGGGTATGTCGGTACGGCGATGGTTAAAAATATTGATGAGAAAATACTAGGAAAAATTATCGACCAAGTCCCAATAGGCAGACTCATCGAACCCGAAGAAGTAACTTCTCTTGTGGCTGAGCTGTATAGAAATGAGGCGATGGCCGGAGAGACGGTATTCATCCATGGTGGTTTGCGCTTAGGCTCCAAAGGTTAATTTTTATTGAATTGATTCACAAACGGAGGAAGTATTTTATGAAAGATGTAGTTATTGTGAACGGCAGCAGGACAGCCATCGGCGCCTATGGAGGATCCCTCAAATCTACCCCCGTAGTCGATCTTGGGGCCGAGGCATTGAAGGGAACTTTGGTTGCTGCCGGGCTGAGACCGGTGGCAGGGGAGCAGTGTATCAAATTTGCTGCAGACAGTATTCGGGATGCCGGACAGCTTGAACTTGAAAGCAGATACCATGATTACGACAGCAACCTTCAACCGATTGAGATTGACCAGGTAATAATGGGCAATGTCCTCGGAGCGGGTCAGGGGCAGAATGTCGCCCGGCAAGCGATGATCAAGGCGGGCATCCCCAAGGAAACCAGCGCCACTTGCATCAATAAGCTCTGCGCTTCCGGAATGGAAGCCGTAGCCCTTGCAGTCCAGGCGATACGTTGCGGCGACGCCGATGCTATCCTTGCCGGCGGCATGGAAAACATGAGCCTTGTCCCGTATGCCTTACCTACCGCCCGATGGGGCCAGCGAATGGGTGATGGGCAGATGATCGACCTGATGGTCTATGATGGGTTGTATGAATTTTTCTATGGCTACCATATGGGAATGACGGCGGAAAACATTGCCGAGAAATATGGCATCTCCCGAGCAGAGCAGGATGAAATTGGCTCTCTCAGCCATCAACGGGCTATGGCTGCAATTGCCAAAGGAATTTTTAAGGATGAAATTGTTCCGGTGCTCATACCACAACGCAAGGGTGAACCCTTTCGTTTTGAAGTAGACGAACGGCCCATGGAAACCAGTGCCGAAAAAATGGCCAGGCTGCGTCCCGCTTTTAAAAAGGACGGGACCGTTACCGCCGGTAACGCCTCAGGTCTAAATGATGCCGCAGCCGCATTACTGATTATGTCTGCCGAGAAGGCCGGCCAACTTGGCCTAAAACCGCTGGTAAAAATAAAGGCTCATTCCTCGGCTGGTCTTGATCCTGCCTACATGGGCCTCGGACCCATTCCTGCTGTTCGAAAAATTCTGCACAAGCACAACCTTTCCATTAATGACTTCGATTCAATAGAGTTGAATGAGGCCTTTGCATCACAGGCCATTGCCTGTATTCGTGAACTGGGTTGCAATATTGAGAAAACCAATGTATTGGGAAGTGGAATTTCCCTTGGTCATCCCATCGGCTGCACCGGTGCGCGTATTTTGCTCACTCTTATGAAACAGATGAAACGGGAAGACCAGGCGCTGGGCTTGGCGTCACTGTGTATTGGCGGCGGTCAGGGTATGGCTATGGTGCTGGAAAATGTTTCAGCCTGAAATGGCTTGAAACTTTAGTGCCTTACTCCTGAAAACCTGCCACTCTGTTCAGTCCCCCTCACAGCATGGGGATTAAAAAGAATCCCCCTCACAGCATGGGGACTATAAAGAACACCCTTGTGGGGTGTTAAAACTATTATAATACTTCCTGCGTCTTACCAAAAAAGACGCAGGAAAAAGCAAGAGGATCCTATGAGCAACAGACTCCCGAACGTTGACAATCTTTGTACCAACCCGGAAAACCATAAAATGCATATCTGTGAATTGACCAAAGCAGGAAAAATTGCAGAGGTGGAAGCGCTCCAGCTTCTTCCCAAATTTATCTGTGGCAATTGCGGCCAAAAATCCAACACTGAAGGCTCTCTCTGCGCCCCCGGCCCTTTTCATAAATAATAGATTCAATATCTACTGAACACTCATCTCTTTGGCTTGTCCCTCCCTTCTACAGCAGACCTCTTTTATCGCAAGTCTATAATCGGAAAGAGGTTGCTGTTCGTTTTAAGTTTTTGCATTTTCCCTTAATGTCCATTAACATGGCAAGTTTCACTTTACGTTACCCTCATAAAAACCTAAATTTACGAATGGCTAAGAAAAAAACTTCATATGCGAGGCTCGCATAATTTCCATCATTTCGGCGTACTAGAGTAAGTCGTAATTGAAATTATGTAGCAACGAAGCAGATGAAGAGTTTTTACGAAGCCATCATCATTAAGATATCAGTACAGAAGGTAGATAATGGCCCATCTCATCGAACTTTACGACACGACTCTTCGTGACGGAACCCAAGCAGAAAATTTCAACCTTTCCGTAGAAGATAAGATTCGAATTACACTTACTCTCGATGAACTGGGAATCGATTTCATCGAGGGGGGATGGCCAGGTTCTAATCCGGTATCTGCTGAATATTTCGATAAGATGCAGAACGTTAAACTCAAGCATGCACAACTTTCTGCTTTTGGCTCAACACGTCATTTTCGCAATCCACCAGAAAAAGATCCTAACCTTCTAGCCCTTCTCAATGCCAAAACTCCGGTCGTAACAATTTTTGGCAAGAGCTGGGATATCCACGTTAAGGACGCTTTGCATATTGAGCTGGAGGACAATCTGGCTCTCATTCAGGACAGTCTCGCCTTCCTGCGCCCCTTCGTAAAGCACCTCTTCTATGATGCCGAACACTTCTTTGATGGTTTCAAAAATAATGAAGAGTATGCACTCCTGACCCTTGCAAGCGCTGTCGACGGCGGAGCAGAAACGATCATTCTCTGTGATACCAACGGAGGCACCCTCCCCCACGAGATCGCGCGGATAATAAACAGAGTCAAACAGTATCTTGCTGAGAACAACAGAAGCGTTCATCTTGGAATTCATGCACATAACGACTCGGAGACGGCAGTCGCCAATACTCTTATCGCTGTTTCCGATGCCGGGATCAGGCAGGTACAGGGTACAATGAACGGTTTTGGTGAAAGATGCGGCAATGCAAACCTGACTTCCATAATTCCCGCACTGGTATTTAAAATGGGGGTCGAATGCGAAGTACGGAAGCATATCGATAATCTTTACACTGCTTCGCGTCTTATCAATGAACTTGCCAATCTTCCACACAACAGATATCAACCCTACGTGGGACAATCAGCCTTTGCTCATAAAGGCGGCATTCATGTCAGCGCGGTCAAAAATAACCCGCTGACTTATGAGCATATTGCCCCCGATAAGGTCGGAAACTTTCGCCGGATCCTCATCTCCGATCAATCCGGACGTGCCAACATTCTCCACAAGGCCAGACAGTGGAACCTTAAACTTGAACCTGACGATCCGGTTCTGGCCACGATCATCAGTGAATTGAAAGAACTCGAAAATCAGGGTTTTCAATACGAGGGCGCTGAGGCAAGTTTTGAATTACTCATGCGACGGGCTATGGGGCTACAGCGAAACTATTTCAAATTTGAAAGTTTCAGGGTAATGAATCATAAATACCGAATGGACAAGCCCCCATTAACAGAAGCCACAATTCGACTTTTTGTCGGTGGCAGCGAAGTCCATACCGCAGCAATGGGAGATGGCCCGGTCAACGCTCTTGATTGTGCTATCCGGAAGGCTCTCTGCGGATTTTATCCATGCCTGGAGGAGATGGAACTGACCGATTATAAAGTCCGGGTTCTCTCGGGAGAACATGGCACACAGGCGCGGGTCCGGGTTCTGGTTGACAGCAAAGATCCGGTCTGCAATTGGGGTACCGTCGGGGTTTCGGTTAATATCATTGAAGCAAGTTGGCAGGCACTCGTTGACAGCATTACTTACAAGCTCATGAAAGAAGACAAGAGAAAGCTTGGCTGAGTTAAGGAACTTCAGAGAAAAGAGAGATAACCCGAAGGTTGAAAGGCCATTATATTATGAAAGATGACAAGAAATTTTCTGAAATCAATCCCTTTGCACCGATTGTCTCCTCGGAACACCTCACCTCACCTGACTCCTGGCCACTCAGCGAGTTCGAGTACGGCATGATCATCGCCCACAATGCTTTTTCAAGATGGATGATTCGCTGTATGCATGCTGCAGGATATGCCGATTTCAGCCCTCTTGATGTATTGGTGCTGCATAATGTCAATCACCGAAACCGCCAGAAAAGGCTGATAGATATCTGTTTTGTTTTGCATGTTGAAGACCATCACACTGTCAACTATTCCCTGAAAAAGCTGGTCAAAGGTGAACTTGTCGAACGTGAAAAGCACGGTAAAGAAATTTTTTATTTTGCCACGGACCAAGGAAAAGAGGCCTGCAGCCGCTATAGGGAGATACGCGAAAGGTGTTTAACTTCGGCCTACAGGAGTCTCGATCAGGAAGGATCGGAAATCAGCCAGGCAGCGGCCCTGCTCAGGCTGATGTCCGGACTCTACGACCAGGCTTCGCGCGCTGCATCGTCTCTTTGATACTCAGGCTCAGCCCCCCATCATATTAGGCAGCATCGTTACAATCCCCGGAAATACTACGATCAGCGCCAGACCAAGCAGCAGTAATAAAAAGAAAGGCGCAGCGGCAACGGCCACTTTTATGATATCCATCCCGGTTAAACCCTGAATAACGAACAGATTGAATCCCACCGGCGGCGTAATCTGTGCCATTTCAACTACAATTACCACAAAAATCCCAAACCAGAGCGGATCAATTCCCGCCTGCTCGACCATAGGCATAACAACGGAAGTCGTCAGTACCACTACGGAAATCCCATCGAGAAAACATCCCATAATGATGAAAAATAAGGTCAGGGCACCAAGAAGAGCATAAGAAGACAAATTCATGTCGCTGATCCAGATTGCCAATATCCTGGGAATGCCCGTAAAACCCATGGCGACAGTGAGAAACGCGGCACCGGCCAGAATAAAAGCAATCATGCAGGAGGTTTTCGTCGCCCCCACAAGCCCGTCGAGAAATGTCTCTTTTGAAAGAGAACCGGTATATTTTGAAAGCACCAGAGCCAGCAGCACACCGACGGCTGCGGCATCGGTTGGAGAGGCTATTCCGGAATAGATTGAGCCGATCACTCCACCAATCAACAGACAAACTGGAATAAGACTTCGCGAACGTCTCAATTTCTCTCTGAAAGGCAGAGCCGGTTCACCAGGAGGAATGGCTGCAGGATGCACCAGCGACCAAACTACCACATAACCGACAAAGAGGGTGACCAGCAAACACCCCGGAATCACCCCGGCTATGAAGAGCCGGGCAATTGACTGTTCGGTCGCGACACCATACACAATCAAGATGATCGAAGGCGGAATCAGTAATCCCAAAGTTGCCGATCCAGCCAGTGTGCCGACCATCATTTTTTCCGGGTAACCTCGCTTAGCCATCTCGGGAATGGACATTTTACCGATTGTCGCGGCCGTTGCTGCAGAGGATCCCGATACGGCGGCAAAGATACCGCAACCAAGAATATTAACATGCAGGAGCCTTCCCGGCAGATGGACTAACCATGGAGACAGGCCGGAAAACATATCCTCCGACAGACGCGATCGAAAAAGAATTTCCCCCATCCAGATAAAAAGAGGCAAGGCGGCAAGGGCCCAGCCATTGCTGGCACCCCAGATAGTGGTGGCCATAACTTCACCAAGAGGCGCATCTGTGAAAAGAACCATACCGGCCATTCCTACAGCCAGAAGCGAAACTGCCACCCAGATGCCGCTGCCCAATAGAAAAAACAACAGAAGAAGTAAAACCAGGCTCAACGTTATTTCAGACATATTTTCACTTTCTCTTACCAGGAACCGAAACTTCCGACCTTGTCTTACTTTTTGCCGTAAGCAGTTTTTCTCCTTTTCCTACATAAGAAGGGATATTTCCTCTGCATACAGCCACCAGTTCATCAAAAAGGGCCACTGACAAAACGACAAGACCCAGGAGCATGGCCGTCTGGGGAATCCAGATAGGCACGGCAATCATTCCCGCAGAGAGATCATTATATACATATGATTCATGCGTTAGCTTTGCCGTGTACCAGGTGAAATATAGGGAGATCGCCAGACTAACAGAAATGCACCATATTTCAACCGGAGTATGCAATTGTTTAGGCAAACGACTGACTAAAAGCACAACCCGGATATGGGCACCTTCTCTCAAGGTATAAGCCAGAGACAAAAAAGACGCTGCGGCAAGAAGAAAGCCGGTAAAATCTGCATAGGAAGGAATAGTAAGACCGATAGCGCCGCCGGTCAGGATGATACTGACTCGATCTATCAGGTTCAACAGCACCTGGCAAACCACCAGCAGACAGATCAGAGCTATAGATCCGGCTCCAAGCCAGAAACTTGTCTTATAGAGAATGTTCAACCACCTACGCATGATGTACCCATCCCCCATTTCTCATGAACATTGTATTGTTTTTCAAAATATTCTGTTTTTTCAAGAGGTTCGATTTTATTTCAATTTTTCTCTTAATCAACACAATGTTCACCAAAGGTCAGTCCATGCGGCGCCATCTTTTGCAGTATTTTGCCAGTGAACATAGTCTACTATAGTTCATTACCAAAAACTTTGAAGCTGACGCCGCCTGAAATGATGAGAAATGCTGGCTATTGCCGGCCGTTACCCCGCAACAGGAGCAACGGTCATAATCTATTCACAACTGAGGAATTAAGCTTGAACCTTATTCAGCTCGATAAGCTTCAAGGAGTGCGGCTCCTTCAGGGCCAGCATCTTTTTTCCATTCTTCCAGCATAGACGCGCCGATCTCTTTTAATCCGGTCATAAGTTCATCACTGGGAGTGACCACTATGATACCATTTTCTTTGAGGATGGCCGTCTGCTCGATAGTCTCCTGTTTACTCATTTCCCAGCCTCTTTCTTCTGCAGCCTTTGCGGCAGTCAAAACGGCTTCCTGGGTTTCTTTATCAAGTTTTCGAAAAGCTTTTTTGTTGACTACTACAATATTTTTTGGCAGCCAGGCCTGTATATCTGTGTAATGGGTAACGAAGTCCCATGCTTTTGAATTTGCACCCGTGGATGGTGAGGTTATCATTGCCTCGACTCTGCTTGTTGCAAAAGCCTGGGGAATATCCGGCACTTCCACCTGAGTGGGGGCCGCTCCGATTTTATTGGCAAAAAGCTCAAGTGTAGCATTATACGCTCTGAATTTGATGCCCTTCAGGTCATCAACAGTCTTTATTTCTTTTTTGGTATAGAGCCCCTGCGGTGGCCAGGAAACGGAGTAGAGCGGCATCAGTCCCTGTTTGTCAAGAAGTGTAGTGATAATTGGGAGCTGGGCGTCCCAGAGTTTTTTGGCTTCATCATAGTTGGTGGCAAGAAAGGGCTGAGAATCAGCTCCAAATACCGGATGCTCGTTGGAAAGCAGTGACACAAAAAATTCTCCGATCGGAACCTGACCGGCACGTACGGCATTTTTAATTTCAGGATGTTTGAAAAGAGAACCTGCTGAGTGAATCTTGATTGTCAGCTTATCCCCGGTTGCCTTTGCAACATCATCGGCAAAAATGGCGATGTTTTGAGTATGAAAGGTCTTATCCGGATATGGAGTCGGCATATCCCAACTGGCAGCCATTGCTCCCACCGTCAACCCCAAGCCAACCACTGTCCCAGTCAAAGCCGCTAAAGCATGCTTACATACATTCATATTCAAGCCTCCTGATGATACCTGTTAAATTTTGTGGCCTTTAAAGCGATTTCCAAAACAATTATGCCGGTCCGCCTCCTGTTGACCATGTTTTTTTACGATGTTCGACTTCACCTCAGTAAGCAATGATAATTTGCCTTATATACTTTGTACCTATAACAAAGCATATATGAAATTTTTTTCACACCATCAATAATGCCATTGACTTTCCATACCATCCTTGCAACTATCACAGAATATTTACAATTTGTCGACAAAAAATCATTAGGCATTACATATTTGTTTTATTTATTATGATTCCTGTGCATTATCAATATATTGAATCACTTGATTCAAGGAGCGTACAATGAAGCAATGGCAGATATGGATTGATCGAGGTGGAACGTTTACTGACATAGTTGCCAAAACTCCGGATGGCAAGCTGGTGACCCATAAACTCCTTTCCGAAAATCCCGAAAAATACCAGGATGCAGCGGTCTATGGCATTCGCCAGTTACTGGATATCGCTCCTTTTGACCAGATTCCGTCCAAAATGATTGGTGCAGTAAAAATGGGCACAACAGTTGCCACCAATGCCCTTCTCGAACGGAAAGGAGACCGCACCCTTCTCGTTACCACCAAAGGCTTTGGCGACGCACTGCGAATAGGTTATCAGACTCGTCCCGATCTCTTTGCCCGGCACATCGTCTTGCCGGAGATGCTTTACAGTGAAGTGCTCGAAATTCCCGAAAGGCTTTCCGCACAAGGCGATATAATCACTCCGCTTGACGAAGGAGCCGCGGAAATTGGACTTAAAAAAGCATACGCCTTGGGCATTCGGGCGGTGGCTATTGTTTTTATGCATGGCTACCGCTATCCGGAACATGAAGAAAGAGTTGCCGAAATAGCAAAAACAACGGGTTTTACCCAAATCTCCGTAAGCCATAAGGTAAGCCCTCTGATGAAACTCGTTTCCCGGGGTGATACCACAGTTGTTGACGCTTACCTCTCCCCTATCCTCAGGCGTTATGTCGATCAGGTTGCCGAACAGCTCGGTGCTTCAAATGATTCCGGTCCAAAGCTGATGTTCATGCAGTCGAACGGCGGTCTGACCGATGCCCGGCTCTTCCAGGGGAAGGACGCTATCCTATCCGGTCCGGCAGGAGGAGTCGTCGGCATGGTCAAGACTGCTGCAATGGGAGGTTTTGATAAACTTATTGGTTTTGATATGGGCGGCACATCAACTGATGTAGCTCACTACAACGGAGAATACGAAAGAAGTTTTGAAACAATGGTGGCCGGAGTTCGCATGCGTGCACCCATGATGCATATTCACACGGTTGCCGCCGGCGGTGGTTCAATACTTAATTTTGATGGCGCGCGGTACCGGGTTGGACCGGAATCGGCCGGCGCCAACCCCGGCCCGGCATGTTATCGCCGTGGTGGGCCTCTGACAGTAACCGATTGCAATATTATCCTCGGTAAAATTCAGCCAAAATATTTCCCTCAGCTCTTTGGTCCGGACAGCGACCAATCACTGGACACCGAGAGTGTGAAAGATGCTTTTTTCACATTGGCTGAAACAATAGCTGAAGCGACCGGTACAGAGGTTCAGCCCCCGGAAAAAGTTGCCGAAGGCTTTTTGCGTATAGCCGTCGAAAACATGGCTAATGCCATCAAAAAAATATCCGTTCAAAGGGGATATGATGTAACTGAATATACCCTGAACTGCTTTGGCGGTGCCGGCGGACAACACGCCTGTCTGGTTGCCGATGCCCTGGGGATGAAAACGGTATTCCTGCATCCCTTTGCAGGCGTCTTATCCGCCTACGGCATGGGACTGGCTGACATCAGGGCTCTCCGCGAAGTGCACCTTGAATTTACGCTCGATGAAAATACTCCTCAACGTATAAATGACGCCTGTCATCCACTCATTCTTGAAGTGGAAAGAGAGGTCCTTGCCCAGGATATAGATAAAGACCTTATTGAAATAATCTGCAAGGCTCATCTCCGTTATGAAGGTACAGACAGTGCTCTTTTTGTAGACATAGGAAGTCATGAAAAAATGGCCCGTGATTTTGAAAGGGCCCACAAACAGAGGTTTGGGTTTATTGCTCCCGAAAGAGGTTTAGTTGTCGAAGCACTTTCGGTTGAAGCTGTTGGATTTACCCGATCGGCAACAGAGGCTATAAATCCGCCTTCTGTCAATCCCCCCACTCCAGTTCCGCGTGATTCGGTGCAGATGTACAGTAATGGCCAACTGCATAGCTGTCCTCTTTTTCTCCGGGAAGAGTTACTTTCCAGGCAGAGAATTACCGGTCCGGCTATCATTGCCGAACAAACCGGCACAGTAGTGGTGGAAGAAGACTGGTCCGCAGAAACAAACGATTTTGGCCACCTCATCCTTAAGAGATTTCGTGAAAGACCTGTTCTGCAAGCCATTGGAACCTCTGCCGATCCTGTCATGCTTGAGGTTTTCAATAATCTATTCATGTCCATTGCCGAACAGATGGGGGCAACCCTCGCCAATACCGCCTACTCTGTCAATATTAAAGAACGTCTGGATTTTTCCTGCGCTCTGTTTGACCCAGAAGGCCAACTTGTTGCCAATGCTCCTCACGTTCCCGTTCATTTAGGATCAATGGGAGAATCAATTAAAACGATTATCAGGGAAAACCTCACCAGCATGCGGCCCGGGGATGTTTATATGCTGAATGCTCCCTACAATGGCGGCACTCACCTGCCGGATGTCACTGTTATCACCCCTGTTTTCTCTACTGATAATGAAGAATTACTCTTTTATGTCGCTTCCAGAGGACATCATGCAGATATTGGAGGCAGAACGCCCGGATCGTCCCCGCCCGACAGTCGACATATCGAGGATGAAGGAGTTCTTATTGACAATTTTCTCCTGGTAAAAGGGGGCATTCTTCAGGAGCGGGAAACCCGGGAGTTACTGGGTTCAGGCCGGTATCCATGTCGAAATATCAATCAGAACATGGCTGATCTTTCGGCCCAGATTGCAGCAAATGAAACGGGAGCCGGAGAACTCAGGAAAATGGTGAACAACTATGGGCTTGAGGTCGTTCATGCCTATATGCAGCATGTTCAGGATAACGCTGAAGAATCTGTTCGCAGAGTGTTGGGTGTTCTGCAGGATTGCAATTTCACTTATCCAATGGACGGAGGTCTGCAAATCCAGGTAAATATCTCTGTCAACCGGACAGCACGGGAGGCTACCATCGACTTCACCGGAACTTCACCCCAAAGTGCAGGAAATTACAATGCTCCGACAGCCGTATGTAAAGCAGCGGTACTCTATGTTTTTCGAACTCTCGTTGCCGACAATATTCCTCTCAATGAAGGATGCATGAAACCGCTCAAACTGATAATTCCTCCCCGAACCATGATAAGCCCGGAATATCCGGCAGCGGTCATTTCCGGAAACACGGAGGTTTCCCAGGCAATAACCGACGCTCTTTTCGGCGCCTTGGGAATACTCGCCTCTTCACAGGGAACCATGAATAATTTTGTTTATGGCAATGCCACTCATCAAAATTATGAAACCATCTGCGGCGGAACCGGAGCCGGTCCGGACCATCCCGGCACAAGCGCTGTCCACAGTCACATGACCAATACCAGAATGACTGATCCTGAGGTTGTTGAATGGCGATTTCCTGTACAGGTCGAGTCTTTTTGCATTCGACATGGTTCCGGAGGAGCAGGAAAATTTCTGGGTGGAGATGGAGTTATTCGAAAAATACGGTTTTTGGAACCGATGACGGCGACTATTCTTTCCTCCCATCGGGAAACCGCTCCGTATGGTCTGCATGGAGGCGAGCCAGGAAAAAAAGGAGAGAACAGTGTACAGCACCCGGACGGCACCATCACCTTCCTGGCCGGTAATGACGAGGTTTTTTTGTCGCCCAATGACATCTTTACAATTAAAACCCCCGGCGGCGGTGGCTTTGGAAATCCTGAAAAAACAGCAGGATAAAGTTTTTGATAGTATCCATAAGAACTAC
>JBARUR010000225.1:0-3101 GCA_049645845.1 Desulforhopalus sp.
TGCTGAATACTCCTTATGGTCCTGATGAGGTTTGGGATAAACTGCCCAGAGAAGTACAAATTGATATTATTGATAAAAATCTGCGTTTTTTTGTGATCGATGCCTATGATGTCGCCGGAAAAACCGGCATGGGAGTTCGGATAAATACTATCATGCAGACCTGCTTTTTCGCTATTTCCGGAGTTTTGCCGCGGGAGGAGGCTATCGAGAAGATTAAGGGATCGATCCGCAAAACATACGAGAAAAAAGGCGAAGAAATGATCAGCAGGAATTTTCAGGCGGTGGACGATACCCTGATTAACCTGCATCAGGTAAACGTGCCCGACTCTGCAACTTCGGCCATCCATTTGCGCCATGTGGTCTCGGAGGAGGCTCCCGATTTCGTGCAACAGATTACTGCATTTTTAATGGCCGGCAAAGGAGATCAATTGCCGGTTTCGGCATTCCCTGTAGACGGCACCTGGCCCGTTGGTACCACCAAATGGGAAAAAAGGGATATTGCCCTGGAAATTCCCATCTGGGATCCGGAGGTGTGCATCCAGTGCGGCAAATGCTCCTTTGTCTGCCCTCATGCCACCATCCGTACCAAGGTTTACGATCCTGCCTTGCTGGAAAACGCACCGCATGGTTTTCGCAGCATTGATGCTAAAGGAAATGATTTCAAATTCTTGAGATACACAGTTCAGGTGGCACCTGAAGATTGCACCGGCTGCAGGCTGTGCTTCATGGTCTGTCCCGGAAAAAACAAAGCAAAGCCGAAATACAAGGCCATCAACATGGCCCCCCGGCTTGACTGGCAGGCAGCAGAAAAAGAACGGTATGAGTTTTTCCTGAATCTACCTGAGGCCGACCAGAGCACTCTGAAAATGAACGTCAAAAACTCCCAGCTGCTTGACCCTCTTTTTGAATACTCCGGCTGCTGCGCCGGCTGCGGAGAAACACAATACATTAAACTTTTGACCCAGCTGTTCGGTGAGCGGGCACTGATCTCAAACGCCACCGGCTGTTCTTCCATTTATGGCGGCAATCTCCCCACTACCCCATATACAACCAACAGAAATGGACGCGGACCAGCCTGGTCTAATTCTCTTTTTGAGGATAATGCAGAATTTGGCTTTGGTTTCCGCCTTTCACTAGATAAGCAGAAAATCCAGGCTGAAGAATTGCTCGTTCGTATAGCCGGGCAATTAGAGGAAGGGCTGGCCGAGCAGATTTTGGATGCACCCCAGACAGATCATCAGCTCATTATCGAACAGCGTAACCGTATAAAAAGACTTCTCGAGCAACTCGATAAAATAGATTCTGTAGAGGCTTACGAACTTTCACTGCTCGCCGAAAACTTGATTAAAAAATCAGTATGGGTTGTCGGCGGTGACGGCTGGGCCTATGATATTGGCTACGGCGGGCTTGATCACGTTTTGTCCATGGGAAGGGATATCAATATCCTGGTTCTGGATACGGAAATGTACTCCAATACCGGCGGACAGCAGTCCAAGGCCACTCCCCTTGCCGCCACCGCCAAATATGCCGCGGTCGGCAAGGCTCTTGCCAAAAAGGAACTCGGTCTCATGGCCATGACCTATGGCAGTGCCTATGTCGCGCGAATCGCTTTTGGTGCAAATGACAATCATACGGTCAAGGTATTTCAGGAGGCTGAATCTTATCCGGGGGCGTCCCTTATTATCGCCTACAGTCATTGTATCGGCCAGGGATTTGACCTTCAATACGGCGTTGCTCAACAAAAACTTGCCGTGGATTCCGGTTATTGGCCACTCTATAGATTTGACCCGCGAAGAACTGCGGCAGGAGAAAACCCATTCCGCCTGGATTCCGGCCCGCCCAAGGTTCCGCTCAAAGAATATATCTACAACGAAACCCGTTATCGGATGCTTGAAAAGATTGACCCCGACCGGGCCAAACTGTTGCTCCATTCCGCTCAGGCAGCTGTTGATCAGCGGTATGATTTCTATAACCAGCTGGCAGGTCTTGTACCACGGAATTCCCGGGGAGAAAAAGTTTAATTCGGTTTATATGGTCGATACTAAAGGAGATTGCCATGGACCTTTCTACAACCTATCTCGGATTTTCCCTGCCGCACCCGATCATGCCGGGAGCATCGCCGCTGTCAGACAATCTCGACACGGTCAAAAGGCTCGAAGATGCCGGAGCCGCCGCCATCGTGATGTATTCGCTTTTTGAAGAGCAGATACTTTCCGATCAGGTGCGTATGGTACGGGAAGTCGAAGTGCCGCAGAATACCTATGCCGAAGCCTTAACCTATCATCCTCTGGTTGATGAGATAAGCCTGGGGCCGGATAGATATCTGGAGAAAGTGGCCGCTGTTAAAAAGGCCGTCTCCATTCCGGTTATCGGTTCCTTGAACGGGGTGAGCAAAGGAGGATGGACACGGTATGCCCGGCTGATCGAGCAGGCAGGAGCCGATGCCCTGGAACTTAATGTCTATTTTCTGGCTGAAGATCAATCTGCGAATTGCACAGAAGTTGAAGAACGTCTTCTGGCAGTGGTCGGTCAGGTAAAGCAGAGTATCGCTATTCCGGTGGCGGTAAAGATTTCACCATTTTTTTCCTCTCTGCCCCATTTCTGTAAACAGCTGGAAATTGCCGGAGCAGACGGAGTTGTTCTCTTCAATCGTTTTTATCAGCCGGACATCGATACGGAAAACCTTGAAATACGTTCGAAGCTTAAACTGTCGACAAGCGATGAGCTGCTGTTGCGCCTCAGATGGCTGGCGATGATATCCGGAAATCTCGGACTATCCTTCGGCATCACCGGGGGAGTGCATACCGGGATAGATGTGGTTAAATCGATAATGTGCGGAGCCCATGGTGTACAAATGGTCTCTGCTCTTCTCCTTAACCAGCCGGAGTATCTTACCATAGTGAAGAATGAGCTCACTGAATGGCTGGAAATCCATGAATATGAATCGCTTGGACAGATGCGCGGCAGCATGGGAAAAGAACATGCTCCCGACCGGGATTTTCTCGAGCGGGTCAACTATATAAGAGTTCTGCAAGGTGGTGTGGGATGAGCACATAAGAGCAATTACCTGTCCTACCTTATAAGACTTGTCCTCTGGAACA
>JBARUR010000226.1:0-2230 GCA_049645845.1 Desulforhopalus sp.
GAATGCATGTTTCGCCGCAACAACGGGAGTCTTTTTCCTGCCCTGCTTTCCACTCAGCCTATATATGAAAATGAGGGAAGTGTCATTGGCGTGCGAGGTGTTCTCTTTGATATGAGTACACATAGACAAACTGCGTTGGCGCTACTGGAAAGCGAACAGCGATACAAAACACTGTTTGACAAGTCCCATGACGCTCTTCTGCTCATTGAAGATGAGAAGATAGTCGAGTGCAACATCAGAGCAGCCGAACTCTTTCAGAAGTCACAAGGTGACCTGATCGGCATGCCCTTCTCATTACTTGTTGATTCCGTTGCAACATTGAAGGGAGATTCAACAGCGAAAAATATAATTACAGTCGCAAAAGACAATGAATCGGAAACACAACGTGGGGAATGGACATTTTCCCTTGCGGATGGTGTTAATATTGAAACGGAGGTTGTCGTAAACAGAATTCATCTTCCTGACCGTAATATCATTCAGATGACGCTTCATGACATCACGCTGCAAAATCAAAATAAAAGGAGACTTGAAACCAGAGAATCAGCCTGGCAGGCTCTTTTTCAACATGCACCATTCGGCATTGCTGTCAATCGACTGGTTGACGGAGTATACCTCGATGTCAATCCAGCCCTGGAAAAACAAGCAGGAAAAAAGGCTTCGGAAATCATAGGTACATCAACCTATGCTTCTCTTGGTGATTCTCAACGTGCCACAGCCAATGTTGTCACGAAAGTCCTTCACGATCAAGGTTTCTCCGGCATTCAGGAAACAGAAATACTAAAAGAAGATGGTTCTATCAGGAATGTCCTGTATTCGGCGGCTACATTTAAATCTGACAATGAAGTTAATACGGTGAGTATGGTGATTGATATCACCGAGCGCATGGAGATAGAGAAAAAACTGCAACAGAGTGAAGCAAGACTGAAAAGCCTTTACCAAGCAGTACCCATTGGGTTAGCCATCTTGAGGGATAGATTATTTCTTGCAGTAAACGAACGTCTCGCGGAAATTTCCGGTTACTCTGTAGACGCATTACTCTCCAATTCGTCGCGTTATCTTTATTTCAATGATAAGGATTTTGAGGCGGTCGGTAATTCACTTTACCAAAATCCAGATTCTCAAGGCAGGGGTTATGTGGAAACTAAATTCCGACACAAGGATGGCTCAACCCGTTATGTATCTCTCTTCGCTGCGCCACTTGATCCAGAAAATCCCGCAGAAGGGGCTGCGGTGGCAATACAGGACATCACCAAGCAGAAAAGAATGATCCAGGCTCTGCAAGACAGTGAAGAGCGATTCCGTCAGGTATCCGACTTTTCAGGACAGTTGATGTATGATCATGATGTTAATTCAGGCAATGTACTCTGGTTCGGCAAAATATTTGCTATCACAGGATTCACACCAGAGGAAATAAATAATCAGGGGTTCTCGGGTTGGATCCAGCGTATCCACCCTGAAGATCTCGAGTCTGTTCAGGCAGCATTGGAACTTGCCAAAGAGGATTGCACACTATTTAAAGCGTACTACCGCTATCGCAGAGCAGATGAGCACTATTTTTATGCCTACGAGGAAGGTCGTTATTTTTATGACCGGCAGGGTAAGGCAACTCGCATGCTAGGGACCCTTAAAGATATTTCTCGATCAAAACTTGCAGACATCGCCCTGAAGGAAAGTGAACTGCGATATCGATCGCTCTTCGAAGGTGCCAGCGATGCAATAATAATAATAAAAGATGGCTTTTTTGTAGATTGTAACAAGAAAACGTTGGAAATTTTTCAATGCACGAGAGAAGAAATCATCGGCAAGTCTCTTGTGGATATTTCGCCTCGACAACAACCTGACGGTCAAAGTTCAGCGGAAAAGGTACAACAGTTGCTCCTTCTAGCCGGGCAAGGGAAAAATCTTCATTTTGAATGGGTAATCTCTCGTCCTGTTGGTAGTACATTTTTCACCGAAATGAGTTTGAGAGTAATTGAATTATCAGGTGAATGCTTTATGCAGGCCATTGTGCGCGACATAACCGAGAGGAAAGAGAGCGAAAAATTTTTGAGGGAAAGCGAGTTCCGCTTTCGTTCATTCTTTAATACCAATCCTGAAGGCATACTGCTGCTGGATTTTCAAGGACGTATTCTCGATGTCAATAAAGCTTTCCTGCGAAAAAGCGGTTACACCCTGTCTGAGTGCCGGATGGCGAGTTTTAAAAAATTCGTACCTGAAAATGACCAAAGTA
>JBARUR010000227.1:0-2594 GCA_049645845.1 Desulforhopalus sp.
ATAAATGAGAATAAGAATAGGCCCCGACCCACATTAAACGATAGTGGACCCACATTAAGTGATACTAGGCCCGCAATAATGACACCGGACCCACATTAAGTGATAATAAGGTTTTATCGATTTTCCTTTTGTTACAGAGGGATTCCGGCAGCCAGCATTTCCTCTTGAATTTCCTGGCTTTGCCCAGGGGACAACTTCCCGCGTAGAAAGGAACGAATAACTTTTGGCTGAACATTAACAGTCAAGGCCAGTATTTTCACATTGTATCCATGCCTGGTTAATTTTTGTTCGAGACCGTCAATATCCTTTGCCAAAATTGACTCAACAACTGTTTCCGTAACTGGAGACTCACCACTCATATATGCAGCCTCAAATGCAAGCGTAAGATGATGTTCAATTTGTAAAGGCGTCAAAAGACGATCGGCCAGCAGATCAATTGCTTCTTCTGTGATAATGGTATCAATATCAGTGTCAGGTTTTGTACATTCCCGCAGCAACCATTCAATGAATTCACGCTTGCTGGCAGCTATTCCATCCAAATTGAAAACGGTTGTCCTTGAGCCAATCTCTTCAAGAGCTGACCGATGGAGGTCATTTTTTAATTTTGGGTGACCAGCAAGGACTACGGACATTGTACCGCCACAATCCTGCACCATCTCAATGAGGCGTTTTAAACCAATCAATGTGTTCCCGTGAAGATCGTGGGCCTCATCAATAAAAAGTGCTACTGGCATTTTTCTCTTTTTGATCAGTTCTTGAAGCTTCCTTTCCCTTTTTTCTGCCTGGGTTGGGATTTTCAGTTCCTTCTCAGTAGAAAGATCATAGAAAAGGGCAACAAGAAGAGTATTGAGCGTGACCTTGGTTTTTTCTATCGAGATGGCTTTAGCTACGATAATCTCTTTCTCTTTGTCTAAAGTATCCCGTATTTTTCTCAGAGTAGTTGTTTTACCGCTTCCTACAATTCCGGAAACTGCAATCAGTTTTCCTTGCCGAATGGCAGTTTTGAGCTCTTGGAAAATCTCTTTATGATGAGCTGTCTCAAAATAGCCAACATTACGAAATTCCTTCACCAACTGAAAATGCTTCATGACATCACTTAACATTTTTAACCCCTTTTCGTTGTTGCCGAAAATAGCATCTGACTTCATCTAGTACTTCTTTCTTTAGAAGTGTACTGGTTAAAATTGCATCTATCTTTTTCCTATCTTCTTCCGGCAACTTGGCAAGAGGAATTCCGAGATAATTGGCGATAGCTATTTTCGCTTCCAGGACGCCGAGGTAAGTGATTTCTTGAAAAGGGTCAGGGTCCTTAAATTCAATAACAGCTGTTCCCTCGGAAAGGCACCTCATCAACGCAGCCGTTGTTCTATTGTCATCGGTTAGGGCTTCTTTAGGGAGCGCAATTTCTCCGGCCAGCTTTTCAATGGAATCCGCTCTCTTTTCTGCCTTGGTTTTGCGAACAGAACGAAATTTATGAAGAGGAATTGGCCCTTCGTCAGGATAAAATGGGCCCAATTTTTTTTCTTCATGTTCTATGAATAGTTCTGCATCAAAAAGTCCCCACCATATAATCACCTCGTGACCAGCAAGAGCCGAATCGACACGATATGTGCCGCCATTCATCATAATAGTAGCATCACCAGCCACTTTCCGTCGCTCCGGTTCCCTGGCAAAAGTAGCAAATCTATCCCAAGAGCATATTTTTCGCAGTCCGGCGGTTGGCAGGTTGTTGATCCAATCTTCAATTCGGGAGTGTTTTTCTGATCGATGCCCTTTTTCGTTATAGCGGAGGACATAATTCAAAAGCCAGGTGTTTGCCTCTTCTACATTTTTTGGTGTATGAAAATGGTAGAGAGTTTCATGTATTTCCTTAATGGTCCGAAAAGGTCGTTCTACTTTTCCTTTTGCCCGGGCTGCAGTTCGGCGACCATCTTTGCCCTTTGGCATATGTGTCCGCAACTCAATGCCGAGATATTCTAAAACTCTATGAAATACACGGCTTTTGGCAATGGGGCCGTTATCAGTGTAGATCATCAGAGGAATACCCTGAAAAGGAAAACCCTCAATCTCCTTTGTTGCCATAGCCCTATAAAGAAAACGGAGAGCAGCCTCTACATCCTCACCAAAAACAACATGATATTCCTGGTAAGCGACACCACTGCGATCATCGACCAGGCTGTAAAGCATGAGGGTGGGACGTCCTTTCCTGTTCTCAACCCATGCCGGCCACTCTGGCAACTGTTTCAAATCAGATGGACTTAAATCAAAATGCCAGCAATCGTTTGAATGTTTTGCTTGAAATCGTACAGAAGCAGGTTCAATATCCAATGAAAGAAAATCATATCCCCATTGTTTTAAGTACCGATTGACCGTTGTTTTTTTCAGTATTCCATTTGGAGGTTTTTTCAGACCTTGGGCAGTTTCAACACCAAATTTTTCGAGAAGGCGAAGAGCTTCCGTGGTAGGCAAGTGGTGCCCTTTTTTATTGCGGGTCTTCAGTTTCATGGCAGCGATGATCTGGCAATACAGTTCCATCTCTGTACTTGGAAGAACTCTGGTAATCCCTGCATCAGAGCGACGGAGAGATTTTGGGA
>JBARUR010000228.1:0-1923 GCA_049645845.1 Desulforhopalus sp.
GGAGAGGTTGAGCAGCGAGCGCAACTGCGGCAGGGCCGTCAGGGTAATCAGGGCACCTATAGCGGCACCGACAATCAGCACTGCCACAAAAATTACTGTCTTCTTCATATCCTTCTCCAGTACGAACAATTACCCGCTTAAGTACCTGCAATGATATTCTCGGGGGTTTCCATAAAATAGTAGTTCAGCCCGATTATCGTTTTTTGTATTTCCACATCTATCTCCAGCGCCTCAATGCGGGCATTGAGTTCGGCGATGCGGGCCCGAACCACCTCTGCAAAGTCCCCGTCGTCATTGGTATAGGCGGTAAGCGAAGCCTCCGCCTGTTCGTGCATCTGTGGCAGCAGCTGATCCTGATAGAGTGTTTGCCGCTCCCGCAATCGCTTGAGCTGCACCCTGTTCTTCTCGAAACCCGCAATCATCTTGCGCACGAGTGACCATTTAGTGGTCTTCACCGCCTCTGTTTGCGATACCGCCGCCAACACCTCCTTATCCTGCCGATTTTTGGTAAAAACCGGCAGATCAAAACTGAGTCCCATGGATATAAAATCGGCTCGATCGCCGGAGGATGGGTCATCGCGATAGCCGTAGCCTGCGTTCACGCCCCACTGGGGCTTGTAACTCTGCCGGGCCACTTCAACGCCCAGCTCACTGGCCTTGATCTTTTGCTCAATTGACAGCACTGCCGGATGGTCGGCAAAATATACATAGAGTGCCTGGGGATCGGCTTCCTGATCTGCTGTAAACAGCGGTTTGTTCAGCATGGCAATATCGGGAAGTTTCCGCGGCAGGTGCAGACCGGATCCGTCAGAGTACGATAAGCTGGGCGTGGCCATCCGGTATTGCTCGTGGAAATATCCGCTCACCCATTCAGACAGGTTTTCCATAATCATTTCCTGCATCTGGCGGAGCCTGGTAAGACGGTCATCCAGACTGGTCAGCTCCAACTGGGCCCGCACAATATCCTGCTGCCTGGTCCTGCCCAGGGCAGAGGAATAGCTGGCCTCGGCTACATCGACCAACTGTATGAAGAGGGGCCGGTCATTCTCGATCAGGGTGATGCTTTCCTGCACCTTATAGGCATCGAGCCATAAACGGCCCACCGTCACCGCCGTCCTGGCCCGGCGCTCCCGGCGCTGCTGAGGATACTCCCGGCTAGCAACCTGCAGCTGTTCCCTCTTGAGCTTCAAGCTGTCGCCGCGGGGGATTATCTGGGTAACTCCGACAGTGATCTGGGTCATAGGCTCCTGGTCGATGTCAAAGGTGTCCACGGGTAAATTAGCCAGGCCCACAGAGACTGTGGGATCGGGCAGGGTGCCGGCTGCAACGCTTCTGGCCTCGAGCGCCGACTGGCTGTGTCGATTTTCCACCAGCCAGGGGTCATTGTCCTGGGCGGCCTGCACGGCCTCATCGAGGTTGAGAACTTCCGCCACCACAGGCACAGTACCGCCAAGGAAAAAACTTGCCATGGCGACCACCCAAATGGTTTGCAGCGATACAACGCTCAGATTTTTCATAATGGTTTGGCTGCGCATCTGTTTATTCTTCACAGAAATCTCCTCCTCGCCTTTTCGCATTTCTCAGCCGGAGACTGCTGAAGCCGGTCCCCTGCACTATGAAGGTTTACTTTTTAAAATCATTACTTCCTGATAATCAGCAGTCTTCATAACCAACAGGCTGATCACATATCCATATGGGGATACCAGAACTTTATGGTATGCGGTTCTTCACCATTTTTGAAGAGGGAGATAACTCCCCATTTGCCGGGCTCATCGATAGTGAAGTTGGCGGCAAAAACTCCGCTTCCAAAATTTTTGAGGTTGGCAAGTTGTTCTTTACCGGAAGGCGATATGAGTTTCACCTTGCCGATTATGTTTTCCAGTTTTTTCCCATCCTGCATAAAAGTCGCCATAACATGGTGGG
>JBARUR010000229.1:0-20859 GCA_049645845.1 Desulforhopalus sp.
CTGACCCAGGATATCGTTAAGAATCAGAAACTCACAACTCTTATGATCACCCATAATATGAAGCATGCCATCAGTTTTGGGAATAGGCTTATTATGTTGCACCAAGGCAGGATATTGCTAGACCTGAAGGGAAAAGAGAAAGAAAATCTGACGGTAAAAGATCTCCTCCAACAATTCTATCGAGCTCAGGGGGAGGAGCTGGCTATGGATTCTCTGTTGCTAAATTAAAACAGGGAATTCCTGTGTTGGCTCATGCTTTTGATCGAATGATCTGCCAGAATGAGCCATGATAGCTCAAGGACAACACCAAAGTGCTGTTTTTTCGAGTTTGTTGATTAGCTTAGATGTCGTTCCACCCGTTACATTGAAGTCTTTCATCAGTCCGTGCTCCTGTCCATGCAGGCCGACGGCGACTGCAGCATATCCCCCTTTTTCAGCCTCACTGCGAATTGCTCCGGAAACGGATAAGCCCCAGGTTGAAGTACGACTGATTCGTTCGCTGCCGATTCCATGCTCATGCAAGATATTTTCAGCTCGTTGAAAGACATCTTCGGGAGCAGTACCGATGCTTTTTCCGACATAAAACAGGGTAATTGTATGATGGTCCTGCGCGGCGAGGATGTAACCGACATGATCTGCTGCCCGATAAGCATTTTCCGATCCATCGATGCAGAGCAGCACGTTTTTTCTTCCCGGCTCGGTCTCGGGGCAAATCCATATGGGAGAAGTGCAGCATTTATCTTTAACCATAATTTGGGCTATTTCGTCGGCCGGTTTTTCAAAAACCCACTGTAATGTATAGGAGGCACGTCGTCCCAGGATAATGGCGTCATACATTCCTTTGGATCCTTCGGTTAAAATATCCTTAACCTTACCAAAACGTTCTGCAACAGTCTTCGTTATCACCTGATCTATTGACATCTGGCTCTTACTTAATAAAGACTTCGCCCTGTTAATTGATTTTCGTGCCCCGGCAGTGAGGTTGTTTTCGGTTTTATCTTCGGGATGAGCCCACATATCGTTCAGAGCGGCGCCCATGTCGTTGCTGTCCAGTCTGCAGATATGAAGAAGAGTTAGCTGATGTTCGGACATTTCTTTAAAAAATGAGCAGATAAAACGTACTCCATAGAGATGTTCGACATCGTTACTGATTGTGACCAGGAAGTGTTTGTTCATATGAGTTATTTCTTAAGTTGAATGAGATAAAGGTGTCGTTTCATAACAAAATAATACCTGCAACATGTAAAGCAAGCAGGGAAAGCAAGCTGCTTGAGCCAGTGAACTTTAAGGAATGGGAATGAAACATGACAGAAAAGAAAGATGTCTTATTTTATGGATGAACAATAACTAGTGTTCAAGTAATTGTTATGGCGAATAAAATAATAATGCACTCATCAAAATTGAGAGAATATATGGTATGGTTAAATTATTTTTAGCAATTATTTCTATAAGTCTTTTGGGTTTTTTCCTTACCAGCTGCGCGAATTACTACAACGGTCAGAAGTCCGATCATTTTGATGGACAGAAGTTTTACAATCCCGGCAAACCACCTAAAAAAGGATTTGGGGCTTTTCTCAAATGGCAAATCACCGCCGATCGGCAACCATGGCCTGAATACAAAGAACTCACAGCCTATGATCGTCCGCCTGAACGGATTGCAGGCGATCGGCTGCGCGTTTCTTTTGTCGGACATGCCACTGTATTGATTCAGACCGAAGGACTCAATATCCTGACGGATCCAGTGTGGTCGGAAAGGGCAAGTCCAGTAAAGTGGGCGGGACCACAACGTGTCCACCCTCCTGGAATAGCCTTATCAGACCTGCCGCCTATCGATGTCATCCTGGTCAGTCATAATCACTATGATCATCTTGATCTGGATTCACTGACGCTTCTTTGGAATCATTCCAAACCCCGGATAATAGTTCCTCTTGGCAATGATCTGATAATCAACGATCATAATCCCGATATAATGACCGAAGCTTATGATTGGGGGGATACAGTTCAGCTAAATGATGAAGTGGCTGTTCATGTCGAGCCCATGCATCACTGGTCGGCACGAGGGCTTTTCGATCGAAATAAGGCATTGTGGGCGGCATTCACGCTTTCTGCCCCCGGTGGAAATATCTATTTCGTTGGAGACAGCGGCTATGGTAATGGTGACTATTTTCGAGCGGCAAAGGAGAAGTTTCAAACCTTCAGGCTGGCGATTTTACCAATCGGTGCGTATGATCCACGCTGGTTCATGGCATATGGACATATGAACCCGAAAGAAAGTGTGCAGGCTTTTGAAGATCTTGGCCGTCCTTACTTTCTGCCCTCTCACTATAGTATGTTTCAATTGGCGGATACCGGTTATGAACAGCCATTGAAGGACCTTCGAGAGGCAATGAATAGTCATCAGGTGGAGGAGGGGAAAATTGTTCCCCTTATGGCAGGAGAAAGCTGGTTCGTTCCCAGACAGGACGGTGACTGATTACCTGGTGAAGCCCTCTCAGGAAAGGAGCGTGTGCCAATCCAGGGAATGAAAGCTTTCATGCAGCATATGATCATCGTCTGGAATATTGATGTGAAGATTGGCAAAGCTAGCATTTGCCAAAGGAATCACAGCAGCTGCCGGAGTAACTGTATCGTTTTTTCCTATGATCAGAAAAGTGGGTATCTGCAATGGTTCGGATGGTGGTTGGTAACCTTCAAAATTGAGAGCAGGAGCGAGGAGGATCAATTTAGCTACTTTTTCAGGATAATTGGATGCGTAGCAAGTAGCCATTAAGCCGCCAAAGCTTGAACCAATAAAAATCAGCTGCTGTTGATTTTTGCAGAGTTTTTCCAATTGGTGGAGTCGATTTTGTAGGGTTCCATCAAAATCCGGACAGGCAATATGTGGAAATTTCTGACTGAAAAAGCGTCCCTTGGTGCCGCTTCCTGAGGAATCAAGGCCATGAAGAAAATAAGTGTTGTTTTTTTGCATTTTGTCAAAAAGGGAAAATATTTATCTTTTTACGACGCAATCATAATTGAGAAGATGAAAAAGTGACCAGTCCTTGAATACGATCGAGTTCAGCCAGGGTGGCGGCGTAATTGATCTTGGTTAGATTCTGCTGGCTAAGCGCCTGGGAATAGGCTTCCTGAGCTGTTAGCACATCGAGGGTCGTGGATCGCCCTGATGCAAATTTTGCCTGTTCCGCTTCGAGACTCTTGAGCATGGCAAGGCTGGTTTTTTGTGTGGCTTCAAGAGCTTTGATGGCCAGCTGCACATCTCTGACGGTCGTTCGAACAGCTCGGCGGATTTGTTGACGAAGAAGTTCCGCATTAGTGATGGCCCGATTGTAACTGGCTTTAGCCTGACGATAGTTGCCTCGAGCGATTCTGTTTTGAAGCGGCATGGAGAAACTTACACCAACCTGCCAGAGGTTGTCGGGATCCCTGAGACTATTATCGATTGAGTCGCCATATGTGTCCGATGTTCCGGCAAAACCGACACCGCCGATCAGCGCGAGATCGGGGAGGATATCGTCCTTAGCTCTTTTGGTGTCAAGTTTAGCTGCTTGAGCCAGAAGGTCGGCGGCTTTAATATCCGGTCTGCTTTTGAGGGCATTATTTTCGATGGCTGCAAGATCTAGTTGAACAGGCTCAGTTGCCGGCAGGTCGGTCGGTTGAAAAGTGGTTGGCCACCTGTCGCTGTTAAGAAGGAGCTTTAACTCGTCTTCAGCAGTGCCAATGGCTCTTTCGGCAGAGATGAGCTGCTCTTCCCGTCTGGCCACCTCTGATTGTGGTTGATATATCTCTACTTCAGCTAATCTTCCGGCATTAATCTTTGCCTTTGTTTCATCCAGAAGTTTTTTGGCTAGAGTCAGGGCGAGTTTCTGTACCTCGATATCCTGCCAGGCGAAGACAAGATTCCAATAGGCAATCTTTACTTCGGCGGCGAGATTGGCAGCTTCACTGTTCACCTGATAGGTTGCTGCTTCCAGCTGTTTTTGTGTGGAGCGTATGGCTGCTGTCTGGACATCCTGGCCAAATCCTCTGAGTAGCGGCTGACGTAAGCCAAGGGTAAGCCCTGTGTTATAAGATGGATTTATGAGAAAAGTATCTTCATCGAAAGCATCGGTACCTGTATCAAAAGGGATAAACAGGTTGCCGCCATCACTCTTATATCGGCTGTTATTCCAGCCGAGAACGATAGAAGTGCCTGTAGTGAACAATTTAGATGCTTCCGCACTCCATTGACTGGTGTCTTCCCGCTCGGCACCGCCTATCGCGATGGGAGTCAATTCCTCAGATTGCACACTTGCTTCACCCTCGATAAGGATATCGAATATGCCTTCTGCAGCAAGAGTCGCTCCTTCAGCCGAGTTAACATCTTCACGCCTAAGCTGCATGTTGAGATTATTGTTCAGGGCCTGGTCGACTGCGCTTCTAAGATTAATTTTTTCAATCTCTTCAGCATTTGTTGAACCTGGGCTTGAAAATAATGTTAAAACCGCACTGAAAATAAGGAAAATTTTATACTGCATCAGCTCTCCTCAGATGTTGTTTGTCCCGCCAGATAGGGGAAAGGCTTCCAGTATATTTCATGTATTTTTTGACTGATCCTTTTGCGGATAGTACCCACTCTTTCAAAGATAAAGTATAGCGTCGGCACGACAACCAAGGTGAGAAAGGTCGCAACAATCAAGCCGAAAACAACCACGATAGCCATCGACTGCCACCATTGACTTGATTCGCTGACCCAGGACATCGCACCTTTATGAAAATCGAAGGAAATCCCTGTAATCATAGGGATCAGTCCTAGAATTGTAGTAACCGCAGTAAGAAGTACCGGTCGTAGCCGTGTAGCACCTGCCGAGATAACCGCGTCCTGCAGGGCAAAACCACGCTCTCGCAACCGGTTTGTATAGTCGATCAGGACTATCGCATTGTTCACTACAACTCCGGCAAGAGAAATAACGCCTACACCGGTCATAATTATGCCAAATGGTGATTGAAACAAGGCCAGGCCCAAAAAAGCGCCTCCGAGTGATAAAATGACCGAGGTCATGATAATAAACGGCTGGGTTATCGAGTTAAACATGGTGACCAGAATTAGAAAAATGAGCAGCAGGGCGACCAGGAAAGCTTTGGAAAGAAAGTCTTCCGATTCCTTCTGGAATTCAAATTCTCCGGTAAAGGTCATTTTATACCCGGGCGGCAATGGAAATTCTTTGAGGAATTCAGCGGCCTGAGCCCGTGCGACAGGCCCTGGAATTTTGGTCTCGTCGACATTGGCTTTCACGGTAACAACCCTTTCGTTGTTAATCCGGTTAATGTCGCCGATGGAACCGGCAAAGGTTACCTTGGCAACGGTAGATAAAGGAACCATCTGCCCCGATGGAGTGGGAAGCATTAATTCATGCAGAATGTCGACAACCCTTCGATCCGTCTCCGCCAACTGGACGGTGATGTCATAGTCCTCATCACCTTCCCTGAACGAGGAGACTTCCAGGCCGTTATAGGCACTTTTCAGGGCAAAACCGATGAGGTCGGTGGAGAGACCGAACAGCGATGCCTTCTGCCGGTCGATCAGCACCTGGACTGAAGGGATACCTTCCACAAAATCATCCCGAACATCTTCCACATGAGGCTGTTTGGCCAGGGTATCCTTCACTTGCTTGGCAATTTCGCCGAGAACGGCAAAGTTGTCACCGGCGATTTCAATATTGATTGGTGCTCCGGTTGGCGGTCCTTCCTCTTCCATGGCAATGGTGATTTTTCCACCAGGAATATCTTTAATTCTTTTGCGTATTTCAGCAACTGTGTCATGGGAGGATTGTCGTCGATCCTGCAAATCCAGGAAACGAACGCCGATATGATTAGGTGTGTTTGAAGAAAATGCCGAACTCCCTCCTGCCGAAACCACACCTTTCATATAAACATTCTTTATGTTTTCAAGATCACTTGGTCCGTAATACGACTCACCGCCGGGAGTGGTATATGGTTTTGGACTTAGGGCCTGGAGAGGACTTATCTTATCGTCGGTTTCTGATACTCCGGCGACAACCTTTTCGACCCGTTGAATGATTTTGTCAATATAGTCAAGATCGGCTCCTTCAGGAACATCGACATTGACGTACATGCCTTTGGGGTCGATTTCGGGGAAAAATTCCACAGGCTTTTCCAAACCAACCACCAGTAGCCAGCCCTGAACCATGAGTATAAGGATGCAGAACCCGGTACCAATCACTGTGAGCGGTTTGCTGAGAGCGTTGGTCAGCAGTTTGCTGTAGGTGGTAAGCAGAAAACCGCGGATTTCTGCCGGTTGTTCAACAGCATTTTCGATCTCGGCAGAAGTTTTGCTTGTCCGATTATCCTGGGTTTTCACTTTCATGAACAGGGAAGCCATAGCCGGGTTTATAACCAGGGCAACAAACAGGCTGGAGGAGAGGGTTATAATAAGGGTCAGCGGCATGTAACTCATAAACTCGCCCATTATGCCCGGCCAGAAAAGCATCGGTGAAAAAGCTGCCAGTGTAGTTATCGTGGAGGCGATGACCGGATAAGCAACTTCCGACGTAGCTTTCATTACCGCTTCTACCCGGCCAACCCCCTGTTCCATGAACCTGTAACAATTCTCGATAATAACGATGGCATTGTCTACCAGCATCCCGAGCGCAAGGGTCAAACTGAAAAGTACCACCATGTTCAGCGTGATGCCCATGAGGTACAGAACAGTAAATGAGAGCAGCATGGAAAAGGGAATCGCCATACTCACCAGAATGGCATTGCGGATACCCATGACGAGAAAAATGACGATCAATACCAGTACCAGTCCGGTGAGGATATTATTCTCCAGGTCGGCAATCATTATATCGATATCTTTTGCCTTGTTGAGGACTTTGGTGATCTCTGTTCCGCTTGGCCATGAAGCCCGGTCCTCTTCAATGATTTCGTCCACAGCCCTGCTGATAGTGATAATGTTTTCACCGGAGCGTTTTTTGACCGAAATATTAACAGCTTCCTGTCCGTCAAGGCGGGAAATGCTTGTTTCTTCCTTGAATCCGTCAACCACCCTCGCGACATCCTTCAGGTACACCGGATCTCCATTGTGAGTGGTGAGAACCAGACCGTAAATTTCTTCGGGAGTTTTGAATTCACCGGGAACCCTTAACTGGAATCGGCCATTGCCAAGCTGGATATTGCCGCCTGAGGTATTGGTATTTTCACTTTTAACCGCAGTCTGAAAACTGCCGATACTGAGACCGTAATAAGCAAGTTTCTCCGGGAAGACTTCAACTCGGATTTCCCGCTCTAATCCGCCGGTGACTTCGGCCTCGAGTACTCCGGTCACCCCTTCAATATCGTCTTTGAGGTCATCGGCCAGCTCTTTCAGACAGGGGAGACCACAGGTTCCGGAGAGCGAATATATGACGATAGGCATCTCTGAAAAATTGACTTCAAAAACAACAGGATCGTCCTCAAGATCGCTCGGCAGCGAGCCTTTTGCTTCATCAACCTTATCTTTGACGTCCTGAATTGCTTTATCGATATCAGTTCCGGTGACAAATTCTACATTGATTGAGGAGAGTCCTTCGGAACTGACTGATTGAATCTTCTTCAGACCGTCGAGGCCTTTAAGTTTTTTCTCAATTTCTATGGTGATGGCAGTTTCTATATCGGTTGGAGAGACGCCCCGATAGTCTGTAGAAATGAAAACATTCGGAATGGTGATGTCGGGGTCACTCTCCCTCGGCAGTACTTTATAGCAGTACACTCCGAAGATAATGAGCACCAGAGACAGGACAGCAACAGATGTACTCTTTTTTACTGCGGTATCGGAAACTATCACAGGACCATCTCCGAAGGACTGGTGAGGGTTTTAATTATTTTTACATTCTGGCTATCTTCCACATCCCGGTGCCCTTCGATGAGGAGACTGTCACCTGGATTGAGACCCTCTGTTATCTGGACCATCCATTTTTCCATGATCCCTAACTTGACCATTCTTTTTTTGGCGACCCCTTCTTCCTCAATATAAACATACTGCTGGTCATTACGGGATATGACACTGTAAAAAGGTACTGCAAGAGTTTCATCTATCTGTTCTTTTACGATATCGGCGCGAATGAACATCCCGGCCAATACTTCTCCGCTGCTGTTGTCTATCTCAAGCTCCAGGTTGTAGAGTCTGGCTGCAGATTCAGGAGAAGGGGAGAGGAAATATTTTTTCCCGGTTATGATTCTATCACCTAAAGCCTGAACGGTCAGATCGACATTTTCGAGTTCTCGGACAGCAGTTACATCTGATTCGGGAATGCCGACAACCGCTTTCATTCGATCAATTGCCAAAATTTCTGCAATGGGATCGCCAATAGAGAGCTGCAGCCCAACTTTCGCGTCCATGCGCCTGATGGTGCCGTCCATAGGGGAGGTGATCGATGTTCGGGAAAAAAGCAGCTTGGCGTTTTCGTAATCGGATTCCGCCGTCTGTAGATTGTTCCTGTTGATATCAAGAGTGGCGGTTGGAATGACGCCTTTGGCGTGGATCGACTTATCCCTGGCGTATTCGGATTTAGCCAGGTCGTAAGTTGCTTCGGCTCTTTCCAGGGCAATCCGGAAGTCATCGTCCTCAATAAGGGCGATAATATCCCCTTTTTTCACATGATCCCCTTCTTTGGCAAGGACTTTGGTTATGCTTCCGCTTAGCTTGGCCATCAGACTCAGTCTGGTCCATGGCTCGACAACACCAGGCAGATTGATTCTATCGGTGATAGTAGTTGGGGAAAGTGTGAGGGTGACAACATTAACCGGTGGTTTTTCTCTGCTGCCCTCTGCAGCTTTATTGGCAGCGATGAGGGTACTTTTGTCTCTAATGGCGCCCATCAGGATGAATATTAAAATTATCATCGCCAATAGCACAAATCTCGGCAGATTGTTCCAAATGAAAAAGACGATTCTTCCACGTGGCGTATTGGGAGGTTTTGGTTTATTGAATGTATTACTCATGAGTATTTTCCGTTTTATTTTCCGGCTGCAAACCTTCCAGGACCTGCCTGAAAAGAAGTTCCATGGCGGGTTCTACCTCTTCTGTCGATATCCTGCCGGTATACCAGGCTGAAATTATTAGAATATACAAACTGTAAAAATGGGCAGTTATATATAACAGTTCGATATCCTCTCGCAGTTCCCCCCGTTTCTGGCCCTTTTTGAGGATCGGAAAGAGCATCTGGAAATATTTATCTTCGGTCTCAAGATTGCCGCCTATTTCAGAATCGCTGGGAAAAATGGATTCCCGCATATAAATTCGGCCAAATTCCTTGTTCTGGGTGACGTGATGAAATTCGGTCATGTAGATGGTCAGCATCTGCTTGAGAATAGTGGCATCCTGGTCAGAGCATTTAACTAATTCCTCATGTATATTTTCGAGTTCATATTCGCAAAAGCCTTTAATGATATCTTTTTTAGTCTGGAAATAGCTATATACTGTTCCCTTGCCAACTCCGGCTATTTTGGCAATTTGTTCAATGGATGTATTTTCATATCCATTGGCACTAAAAAGAGAGATTGCGGTTTCTAATATTGCCTGCTTGTTTTTTATCTTTTTTGCTTCTCGTATCGACATGGATGGCTCCGTTTGAAATTGACTGCAGTCGAAATTATTAGGCGATACATCCTTTATGGTCAAGAAAAAAATGACCCCGGTCAACTTTTAGGCTGGAATATCGAAAAAATAGAATTTTCCGGTGCAAGGTCTCTGAAAAATGAACTGGCAAAAAGTATTGATGCCTGTATATAAAAATGGTGACAGTTATGGTAAGTTCTAAAATGTTACAACGAAATTTTTTTTAAAAAAGGGAAGTAATGGGAACACAGATAGAAATTAGTCAATGGTTGGGACTCTTAGCGGGCCTGCTGCCTTTTGGCTATGCCTTTGGTGCCGGCATGGTGTCTGCTGTGAATCCATGCGGGTTTGCTATGCTGCCTGTATACCTGTCGCTTTACTTAGGAGCAAAAGATAACGAATTTCGTCAGAAATCAGTGATTCTCAGGATGTTAAAAGCTTTTTGGATTGCTTTTGTGGTGACCGCTGGTTTCGGATTATTATTCGGTATTGTCGGAGCAATAGTATCGGCAGGGGGAACTTTTTTGATGGGAGTCATGCCCTGGCTTTCTGTTGTAGTTGGCTTCGGTTTGATTTTTCTCGGAGCCTGGATGTTATTAGGGCATACACTGTCGTCACATTTTTTCCTTGCTGCCGCAGGAAAAATAAGCGATCCCAGGCAAATGTCCGTGCTCGGCTTTTTCCTTTTTGGGATTGCCTTTGGTGCAACCTCTTTGAGCTGCACTCTGCCGATATTTCTCATGGTAGTCGGAAGTTCCATCACTGCGGGAGATTTTACAGGCGGCCTTTTCCAGTTCATCAGCTATATACTTGGAATGGGGAGTGTCATGCTGGTATTAACTTTAGGCATAGCTGTAGTGAAAGAGGGTGTCGTCGTTGGTGCCCTGCGTAAGATACTTCCTTATGTTCAGAAAATCTCCGCCGTCCTTCTGCTGGTAGCCGGAGGATATATTGTGTATTACTGGTTATCGAGCGGTCTCCTGTAAGAAATTATGACAAATATTCATGGCCTGTTGGCTGCTGCCGGCGCTTTTGTTCTTTGGGGAGTGCTGCCCGCATATTGGAAACTTTTGCAGCAGGTACCGGCATACGAGATTCTTTGCCACCGGATGGCGTGGTCACTGGTATTTACACTTGGCCTGGTGTTTATTTTCGGTCGGCGGGCTGTCTTTCGGCAGGCATTGAGAGAACGGAAAAATATTATCACTTTCTCTGCCACAGGCCTGCTGTTGGCGGTCAACTGGCTGCTGTATATCTGGGCGGTCAATGCCGGTTTTATCATCGAAGCCAGTCTTGGTTATTTTATCAATCCCCTGATAAATGTTTTTTTCGGCATGATCTTTTTTAAGGAGAAAATGAGGCCGATTCAATGGCTTGCTCTTCTGCTGGCGTTCCTTGGTGTGCTCTATCTTACTCTTTTCTATGGACAATTTCCCTGGATTGCCCTTGTGCTGGCGACTTCCTTTGCTATCTACGGGCTGCTGCATAAACAAAATAATCTTGGCGCACTGGATGCCTTATGCCTGGAAACCGGAATTTTGTTTTTACCTGCCGCAGCAATCATCATCGGTCTTGCCTTCAACGGCAGTGGGTCATTTGGAAATATAGAACTGTCGGGATCATTGCTGCTGATCGGTACCGGGGTTATTACCACAGTGCCGTTACTTTTATTTGGATATGCCGCCCATAAAATACCTCTTTCCACTCTTGGTCTGATGCAGTATCTGGCGCCGACGATCAACCTGATGCTTGGTTTATTTATTTATGGTGAAGACTTTCCGACAACGAGAATGATTGGGTTTATGTTAATCTGGGGAGCACTTGCAATTTTTATGGCTGATAATCTGCTGCGTCGTTTGAGAAATCAAAAAAGAATTCTCACAGTTGTTGAAGAAACAGGAACATGAAGAAGCTGTTATAGGAATATACAGATGGAATCTTATGAATATCAATATGTAAAACTGGCCAATGACCTGGAAAATAAAGTCAGATCAGGAAGCTACAAAGCCGGAGAAAAACTCCCCTCCCTGAGAGCTATGCGCCGTCAGACCGGACATTCGATTTCGACCATCTACCACGCCTACACAGAACTTGAGCAGCGGGGAATTGTGAATGTTCGAGAAAAATCCGGCTTTTTCGTTCGGCCTCTTATTGATCGAAGCCGCCCTCTTTCAGCAGGTGATAAGAAAATCATCCATCCGCATAAGGTTGCCATCAATGGTATGGCGACTATGCTGCAACGGGCTGTTTCCAATCCTGACATGCTGTCCTTCGGAACAGCCCTGGCTGGATCTGAATTATTGCCGAAAAAACAGCTTGCCAGGGAAGTTCGTAGAGCTGCAGGAAAATACGCAAGTGGAGAGTTAATTGGTTATTGCCATCCCACGGGTCATAAACCCTTGTGTACTGAAATTGAAAAAAGAATGGTCGGCTGCTTCAATAGTGCCCACGGTGATGAAGTGGTTATTACAGGCGGCTGCATGGCCGCAATCGATCTTTGCCTCAGAACTGTGGCCAAAGCCGGTGATATCATCCTTGTCGAGTCCCCGACCTTTATCTGTTATCTTCAATTGATAGAGGATTTGAACATGCGGGCTCTTGAGCTTCCGGTTGATCCCGATACAGGTATTGATCTGGAATTACTGCAGCGGGCGCTGGGGGAGCATGAAGTCCGAGCTGGCTTGTTGAATACTAATTTTCACAACCCTCTTGGCTATGTCATGGAACCCGGGTCAAAACGAGAAATTGTCGATATTTTCACAAAAAGAATGATCCCGATTATAGAGGATGATATCTATGGAGATCTCTATTTCGGTGAGACGAGGCCTATTCCGTTGAAGTTTTATGATAAAGAGGGGATGGTGCTTTATTGTTCTTCTTTTACCAAGACACTGGCTCCTGATCTTCGCATAGGCTGGATTGTTCCAGGCAGATACAGGGAAAAAATAAAGAGGGTGAAGTTCAATTCCTCGGTGGCAAGTCAACAGTTGATGCAGAACGCAGTTGCAGGATTCCTTGCCTGCGGTGCCTATGAAAGGCATTTGAGAAAAATGAGGAATGCACTCAAAAAACAATTGGCTGATTTCTTACGGGCGATTGCAGAATATTTTCCGGATAATACCAGAGTGTCTGCTCCGAAAGGCGGCCTGTGTCTTTGGGTTGAGCTGGATGATCGTATCGATGGAATGGAGCTGTTTGACCAGGCCAAAGATAAAAATATCAGCATTGTTCCAGGTTCGCTCTGCACTGCCACGGAGAATTTTAGTCATTGTATCCGACTTAATTTTGGCAGTCCATGGACAGAAAAGAGTGAGAAAGGTGTCCAGATACTGGGAGAAATAATTTCGGAATTGATCAGCGAAAAAAGAGATAATGATTTGAGAGTGATCGCTTAGAGGTATTAAAATAAGAGTTTTTATGACGTCAATAATTAAGATTTTTTTTAAATTGGCCGATATAAAATAGAGAGATTGCACTTCTGGAGTATTCAGGATGGCTGCTTTCAAAAACGACGATTACTCATCGCCGATAGTGTCATTCTCATTACCTGAGATTGGTATGTTGATAAACAAAAAATGAATTTTCTCAGATGAGTCATTATACAGTACAAAAAGGGGACACCATTGCCCAAGTGACCCAGCGACTTCAGACGGATTGGCAGACCTTGCGCAGCCAGAATCCCAATGCCATCGGCAGGTCCAAAGTCAATGGTAACTGGTTCGTGCGGGAGGGAGCAAACATTGCAGTGGACAATGGGAGCAAGGAAAGCTTTTCCGAACTTCTGAGTCAAGCTACTCGTCAAAATGATCCGCCTGAACAATCGATCAAGCCCAAAGGTGACACTGTCGAATATACTGTACAGCCGGGTGATACTCTCTGGGCACTTGCAGTGAGAGAATTTCATGTCAATCTGGAAGATTTGATTGAGGATAATGGTATCATCAATCCGGATGCTATTGCGGTAGGTCAAAAGCTTGAAATCAAGATGCCGCAGCCTCAACCGCCAAGCGAGGTCGTCGCCAGCTGGTATGGATCAGACTACCACGGAAGACCAATGGCCAATGGTGATCCCTATGACATGTATGCCAATACTATTGCCCATAAGGATTTACCGCTAGGCACAACGGTTGAGTTGAACAACCCCCGAACCGGACAGACAACCAGAGCTGTTGTAACAGATCGGGGACCTTTCATCGAGGGCCGTGATGTTGATTTATCTTACGGACTGGCCTGTCAACTCTCACTCGTTGAAAATGGAGTCGACACACTGGTGATGAGCGTATTGTAGATCGACAGGGAGAACTATATTTGAACCGTGTAATTTGACGGAGAATGATCGGCTAAAAAGCCGGGGGCTTCAAACCAGGAACGCCGGGAATCAAATTCCTTGGAATTGGCAAGCCAATGAGTTGCTCCAACATGCAACATACCCGGGATCGGAGATATTCCTGCGACAATATCCCTCGGGTTGACCACTCGGTAAATATGAAGATGCTTTGTCCTCTCTACAAATTCGTGGTTACCAATCCTGGGTGAACCAAAGGTGTAAACCGCGTCGGGTTTTTTCAGGGACGCCGTGAGTACAGCTAGTGCACCGCCGAGGCTGTGGCCAGTGTAATAGAGTGGCCCGGATATCTTTTTAAGTTGAAATTGTATTTCTTCCCAGGCTTCCATCAGAAGCAAACTGAATCCCTTGTGAACCTGTCCGCCTGCCGGCCAGGCAGTTAAAGCAGTGCTCAAATTGAAGAGCCAGTTAGAGATGGTTCCTTGTGTACCTCTAAAAACCAAAACAGTAAAAGGTTGTTTGTGTTCCGGTAAGGTGGTGATAATGCTGCATTGAATATGTTTGCCGTTATAAAACCAGCATTCACTAAGCCCAACTTTGTGTAAAAAACGGTTGCGGGCTGCTGTTTGGAGTGCATCGTTGGTTTCATTACCGCCTCTCAGATAGATAAGGCGAGAGAGTTCAGAAAACAGCCATGCGTTGGCTCGATTAAATCCCGATGCCTTATTTACCGTGACTTGAGAACTGCACAACTGGAAGAAATCGACGGCATTTCCTGGATTAAAGAGAGTTCCCCATGCGTAACTGTAGCCCATCTCTGTACTCTGATTGAAAGGGTGATAAGACAGCAAAGATCGAAAAAGATATGTAAAATAATGTAGGTAAACCGGGGCACAGTGTCAAGAGATTGTTATGTTTCTATTCAAGATGTATTAGGGGATTATTTCTTTGTTGTGAGATGTTTCTCATGATCCTTTACGCATGGAGAGGGCTATCCGTTGACGCTTGGCATCAATTTCGACAACACGCACCTCAACTTTCTGGCCGATCTTAACAACCTCTCCGGGATCTTTGATGAATCGGTCCGCCAACTGACTGATATGAATAAGGCCGTCCTGTTTTATACCGATGTCGGCAAAGGCTCCGAACTTGGTGATGTTGGTAATGAGAGCTGGCAAGCGCATTCCCTCACTCAGATCATCCATGGTGTGAATGCCTTCTGCAAAATGGAACTGTTCAAAACTGCTGCGTGGATCCCGGCCGGGTTTTGCCAGCTCTTCCATAATATCCGTGAGGGTCGGCAAGCCAATTGATTTATCGATATATTTGTTTAAATCAATGGACTGACGAACGGTTTCGGAATCGAGGAGCTGAGGAACTGTGACGCCGATATCCTGGGCCATTTTTTTTACCAGGCCGTAACGTTCCGGGTGGACGCTGCTGGCATCAAGAGGGTTGATGCCGGTCCTGATTCTCAGAAATCCTGCACATTGTTCAAAGGCCTTGGGGCCGAGACGAACCACTTTCTTCAATTCCTGACGGCTTTTAAATGGGCCGTTATCATTTCTGTGGGAAATGATATTGTCTGCCAAAGTTTGGCCAAGTCCTGCTACATAAGTCAGTAGCTCTGAGCTGGCACTGTTTAATTCCACTCCGACACTGTTCACACAGCTCTCAACTACTTCCACGAGCGTTTTTTTCAGTTCACTTTGATTGACATCGTGCTGATATTGACCGACTCCAATGGATTTAGGATCGATTTTGACCAATTCGGCCAGGGGGTCCTGCAGTCGTCGACCAATTGACACGGCGCCACGTACGGTAATGTCGTGGTCTGGAAATTCGGTCCTGGCTGCTTCCGAAGCGGAATAGATTGAAGCGCCATCTTCGTTGACAAGGGTAACAATGATTGAGCTATCCAGGCCAAGTGAGCGGATGAATTCTTCAGTCTCACGTCCTGCAGTGCCGTTGCCGATAGCAACGGCCTCTACGCGGTAGCTGGTTACCATGCTCTTTACAATTTGTTTGGCTTCCTCAAGTTTTTTGCCGCCATGAGTCGGGAAAATGGTTGTGTTATCCAGAAGTTTCCCTTGTTCGCCCAGAACGACAAGTTTAGCTCCAGTGCGATAGCCCGGATCAAGAGCTAAGACTCGTTTTTCGCCGAGTGGAGCAGCTAGAAGCAGTTGACGAAGGTTCTCGGCAAAAACCTGGATGGCTTCTTTATCGGCCCGATCCTTCAGTTCCTTGCAAAATTCATTTTCAAGAGAGGGAGCAAGGAGACGCTGGTAGCAGTCTTCAATAGCGGAAGCCACTTCCTTATGCCAGCGAGTACTTTTTAGATGGCGTTTTTTGAGGAGCCGTAGGCTGCTTTCTTCGGGTGGGCGAACGGTAAGTTTCAGGATTTTTTCGTTTTCTCCGCGAAACATGGCAAGCAACCTGTGTCCCGCAGCCTTTGATGCAGGTTCCTGCCAGTCAAAATAATCCCTGAATTTCTCCCCCTGAGCCATGTTTTTTTTGACAACTTTGGCTTCGATTATCGAATGGCTCTGATAGAGCCCCCTTATTTCGGCTCTGGTTGGCTGATCTTCTGCTATCTGTTCTGCGATAATGTCACGTGCCCCAGCTAACGCCTCTTCCTCGTTGCTAATACCTTTTTCAGGATCTATAAATTTGTCTATCTGAACAGAAAGATTAGAACTTGCAAAAATGAGATCAGCAAGGGGGGCAAGTCCTTTCTCGCGGGCAATAAAGCCGCGTGTTTTTCTTTTAGGCCGGTAGGGCAGGTAGATGTCTTCGAGTTCAGTCAAACTTTGCGCTTTTTTCAGTTGCTCGGTAAGCGTATTGGTGATCAGTTCATTTTTTTCCAGGGATTCGATAATCGCTTCACGCCGTTTGTCGATTTCCATGAGTTTCTGGTGCTGATCGCGAATCCCCAGGATGGCAACTTCATCAAGAGAGCCTGTATGTTCCTTTCGATATCTGGCGATAAACGGAACGGTCCCTCCTTCAGCCAGGAGGTTGAGAGTGCCGGCAACCTGGGCGACCGAAATGTTTAGCTGTCGGGCGATGGTATCGGAATAAGCGCGTTCTGTAGTCATCTGTCGTGGAATTATATTTTTTTACGAGTTTATCAATATTGCCAATCAAGAAGGAACAGGGAGACTGAATGGGTTTGTTATGCTGCCGATTGAAGGGCTGTTGCAAGCAAAAGAGCCTGGCGTGTTGCAGTGACGTTGTGCACCCTGACAATACTGATGTTTTTAGCGGCGCATAATGCAGCGATCACGGCAGTAGCAAGATCTCTTTTTTCTTCAGAGGCAATACCGGTAATAGAGCCGAGAAAACGTTTACGACTATGGCCGAGGAGGAGAGGAAGTTTTAGCGATGAAAATTTGTCGAGATGCCTTAAGATCGACAGGTTGTGCTGCTGCGTCTTGCCAAAACCTATACCTGGATCAAGGATCAGACGATTGCGGTCAACCCCTTTGCTTGTGATCCATTCGATTCTTTCTGTCAGAAATTCAATAATTTCTGCAACAACGTCATGATAGACAGGCTTAACCTGCATATCGGACGGAGTTCCCTGCATATGCATGATGATAACCGGGACACGGGTCTGTTGAACCACTGTTATCATCTCAGGATCGCGATTCAGGGCTGAAATATCATTAATGATATTGGCTCCGGCATTGAGAGCTTCCCTCGCAACTTGAGCTTTAGTGGTGTCGATAGAAATAGGGATGGTATGTTTCTTTCTTACTGCCTGAATAAGTGGAATTACTCTGCGGAGTTCTTCTTCTGTTGAAACCGGTTCGGCAAAAGGGCGGGTCGACTCACCGCCCACATCAAGGATATCGGCACCTGCGTCAATGAGTTCGTCCGCCTGATTTATAGCTGACTTAAGATCGGCAAATTTACCGCCATCAGAAAATGAATCGGGAGTAACATTGATTATTCCCATTATCTTGATGGCGGTAATTTCCATCACGGCTTTTGAGTTGGCTTGTCCTGAATTTTCTCGGAGTCGGCCTCGACCTCATCATCGGTTACCTTTGATTCAGTGTCGTTCTGTTTGGGATGTTCTTCAGCAACAGTTTCATTGTTTTCTTCAACCTGTTCTTCCTCAATGGATTCTTCAACAGATTCCTCGACAACTACTTCCGGTTTAGGTGAAGTTTTCTTTTTTGCTTTAGCTTTAGCTATCCTCATACGAGAAGTGTAGAGGCCCGGACGAAGCTCTTCAACCATTCGCTCAATATCAGACAGAACGATAGTTTCTTTTTCCAGCAGTTCGTCAGCCATCATAGTAAGAATATCTTTGTGATCTTTTAACAGCTTGGTGACGGTCTCCATTGCCTCATCAATCAGTTTTTTAACTGCGCCGTCGATAAGGCGAGCGGTATCTTCGCTAAAATCACGATTTTGACTAATTTCCCTGCCAAGAAAGATCTGTTCTTCTTTCTTGCCATAAGTAAGCGCACCCAGCTCGTCGCTCATACCCCATTCACATACCATCTTTCTGGCAAGAGCAGAGGCACGTTCGATATCGTTTCCTGCTCCTGTAGTTATTTCATCAAAAACGATTTTTTCAGCGATGCGTCCGCCAAAGAGTATGCAGATAGTGTTTTTCAGATATGATTTTGAATGAGTATACTTATCATCCGTTGGCAGCTGCATGGTAAGCCCTAACGCGCGACCTCGAGGAATGATCGTAACTTTATGAATTGGATCGGTATCAGCAAGCAGCCAGGCAACAAGGGCATGTCCGGCCTCGTGATAAGCCGTGATCTTTTTTTCTTTCTCGCTGATTATCATGGAGCGCCTTTCGGCACCCATCATGATTTTATCTTTTGCTTTTTCAAGCAGTTCCAAGTCAATTTCCTTGGCTCCTGTTCTGGCAGCCATCAAGGCGGCCTCGTTAACCAGATTCTCAAGATCGGCACCTGAAAAACCCGGGGTACCACGGGCGAGAATTTCAAGATCGACATTGGCTGCCATCTTGGTTTTCTTGGCATAAATCGCCAGGATTTTCTGTCGTCCACCAACATCCGGTACGGGCACAACTACCTGTCGGTCGAAACGTCCAGGGCGAAGCAGGGCAGGATCAAGGACATCAGGCCTGTTGGTTGCAGCAACAATAATTACCCCGTCGTTGGTTTCAAAGCCATCCATCTCAACCAGCAACTGGTTAAGCGTCTGCTCCCGCTCATCATGACCACCACCAAGACCGGCACCACGATGGCGGCCAACCGCGTCTATTTCGTCAATGAATATAATACAGGGAGCGCTTTTCTTCCCTTGTGCAAACATATCCCGCACACGGGATGCACCAACGCCGACAAACATTTCGACAAAGTCTGAACCCGAGATGGAGAAGAAAGGTACATCGGCCTCTCCGGCGATCGCTTTTGCCAGAAGGGTCTTACCCGTTCCGGGGGCTCCGGCTAAAAGAACGCCTGTAGGAATTCGGCCTCCCAGGCTGGTAAATTTACTTGGATCTTTTAGAAAATCGACTATTTCTTCAAGTTCTTCTTTGGCCTCGTCTATGCCCGCAACATCAGCAAATGTAACCTTGTTGTCACTTTGCTCAGTGAGCCGCGCGCGGTTTTTACCAAAAGAGAGTGCGCCGCCCTTGCCGCCGCCCTGCATCTGCCGCATGAAAAACACCCATACGCCGATCAGGAGCAACATGGGGAACCATGAAACAAAGATGGTCATCAACCAAGAGTCTTTCTGAGTTTCCTTGACGTTTATATCCACCCCGGACTGGCGGAGAATTGCTATTAATTCGCTGTCGTTTGGCGGATAAATTGTCTGGAAAGGTTTTCCGTCCTGAAGAGTACCTGATATAACGTCTCCGCTAATGGTAACCCGGTTGATGGTTTTATTAGCAACGCTTGTCATGAACTCACTGTAGGTAAGCGAGGTAACATTGCCCTGTGGCTTATTAAAAAGGTTAAAGAGGAGGATCATGGTTAGACCAATCACCAGCCACATGCTTAAGTTTTTATAGAAAGTATTCAACGACCCCTCCGGTGGCTCTGATTTTCATTATTGTCTAATATTATTCTGTGAAGACAACGCATTTGATGTTCACGCGAACACCAGACAAAATAGACTATTTTACTATCAACTGCTTCAGTTATCTGACGAAAACAGACGAATTGTAAATACAGGCTGTTATATTTTCATTCCACGCACAATTAAAGTAAATCCGAAAGCGAGAATGTCGAGCCGGTTCTGAATTTATTTTTCCCTCTTACAAGGAGCGGGTAAAATATTGGACGGGATGTACTACCAGCTCGTTTTCCTTCAATTCCCGAATCCCCTTGACTAAAGCGGCTGCTCCACTCACTGTGGTAGTGTATGGGATATGGTAATCCAGAGCGGCTCTTCTGATCAAGTAAGAATCTTCAGTAGTTCGTCGACCAAGGGAAGTATTAATAATCCATGAAATCTGGCCGTCCTGTACCTTATCGAGAATGTGCGGCCGTCCTTGGGATATCTTATTGATGAGTTCACAGGCAACGCCTGCGTCCTGCAGGAAGGCGGCGGTGGCAGTCGTTGCAAAAATAGAGAATTCAAGTTCAACCAATGCCTTGGCTACAGGCAGCACGGCTGCTTTATCGTTATCGCGGACGCTGATAAAGACATTGCCCGAGGCCGGAACTTTAGAGCCGGCGGCCAAGTGTGATTTAACGATCGCCAGTCCCAGATTGTCGTCGATTCCCATGACTTCACCGGTTGATTTCATCTCCGGGCCAAGAAGGGTGTCTACTTTATCAAACCGGTCAAAAGGAAATACCGATTCCTTGACCGCCCAATGCTTTATTTCGACCTCTGTCGTCAGGCCAAGTTCTTGCAAGGTAGCTCCCATCATCACCTTGGTGGCAAGTTTGGCGAGAGGAACTCCAGTAGCTTTGCTGACAAAAGGAACGGTTCGTGACGCGCGAGGGTTTACCTCCAGAATATAAAGCTG
>JBARUR010000230.1:0-8263 GCA_049645845.1 Desulforhopalus sp.
AAACTGGTTCCTGCCGCCCTGAAAGTCACCGAAAGTCTCAGTTTGCTTGCCTCTCGCAGGATCAACTGAACTTCTTTCTCATTTTCCACATTGATGACGATTTTGGGAACCAGACGATAAAAGCTTGCATCTGTTCCAAAGGTAATGGTTCGAAGAGGATCAGTAATAATATTTTTTGCGGGGATAGTTTGGGCAATCTTTCGATAAAATCTTTCGTATATTTCCGGGAGCATGGCCGACCTCGTTCAGAGAGTTATTCTTAGTTAGTTGATAACTATACTCATTATTAGTAATATTTTCAGAGGAAAATGATCGCATTCTTAGATGCTTTACTCCAGAAAATTCGTTATTCAGTTCAGTTCCCCTCAACCACCCTTGTAAGGTGTTAATAGACAGATTATATTGAAGAATTAATTTTATGAATTCTTCAAAGCCTTTATTTTGAAATAGACAACAAAAACATATGCGAGGCCCCATGGTTACATCGATTATCCTGATGAACGTAGAACGATCAAAGATCAATGAGGTAGCAGAGCTGCTGGAAGGCATCCCCGGAATATCCGAGGTGTATTCGGTGAGCGGCAATTACGATCTGATTGCTATTGTCCGAGTGGCGACGAACGAAGAGTTAGCTCAGCTGGTAACGCAAAAGATGCATGCGATAAAGGAAATCCAGAAGACTGAGACGATGCTGGCCTTTAAAGCATATTCCAAGCACGATCTGGAAGCCATGTTTTCAGTTGGAATGTAGGTACACCAAGCCCTGGTTATAAGGGCGGGTTTAGAACCTGATGCCTATAATCAAAACCGGCATCGCCAAAGGGGTCGGAAGCGTGACCATGAACATGTGATCCGAGCCGAAGAAGATTTAAATATCCTCCGCGAGTTTATCGATAATAATCCTGCGATGGCGATTGGCTGAAAATAATCGGAAAACGGAATTGCAAAAGGGCAGGTTTGGAACCGGCCCCTGCGTTGCCTTCGACTGAATTTCCAATTTAAAACAGAAAGTTAAATCGAAACCAGAGCCTGTTTCACCACAATCTGTAGCTCGCACCCAAACTATCGAATCAGGTGTAGGGGCGTGGTTCTAAACCCGCCCATCCCAGGCTCGAAACGACCTGATGTCTATAAACAAAACCGGCATCGCCAAAGGGGTCGGAAGCGTGACCATGAACATGTGATCCGAGCCGAAGAAGATTTAAATATCCTCCGCGAGTATATCGGTAATAATCCTGCAAGTTGGCAATTGGCTGAAAATAATATGGAGAACGGAATTGCAAAGGGCGGGTTTGGAACCCGCCTCTTCAGGCCAAACAGGATGTCAGGTTTATTTCATTGCTTTTTGCTGCTTATTTTCCGGTACACCGGGGACAACTCTGGATTATAAAGTGAGGATCGTTTTTCTTTTCCAGGAGATCATCAACGCTATACCATTCTCCATCATACCGGTTGTATATTTTCTTGCAGTTCTCGCAAATCTCCACCCCGCTCTCTAGCATTTCCAGCTGATTCAGAGCTTCCCGCAACTCATTCACCGATTCCGACAGGGACGATTGAGTCCTTACCAGCTTTTCAGCTACCCGGGTACGGGCCCTCAGCTCATCATTGTTAAAGGGCTTGGTCATATAATCGTCTGCACCGGCATCAAAGCCGCGGATGATATCCGTTTTACTGTCCCGGGCAGTCAACAGGATAACATACGGCGGATTTTCGGACCCCATCTCTTTCACTCGCCGGCAAACCTCTACCCCATCAATGCCCGGCATTTCCCAATCGAGGATAGCAATATTGGCTGCATCCGGTTTCTGCAGCTTAGCCCATGCCTCTTCGCCATTGGTTACACTCTCAACGCGATATCCCCAATTTTCCAAACTCACCTGAACCATCATGCGAGTAGTAAATTCATCTTCTGCTATCAGTATTTTCAATTTTTCCCCTTCCATATAAACTCAATTTGCTCTCCCCTATCTTGACTTTTTACTATTGGAATGTCAATACATCAACAGGTGAACCATCGTCCAAACCTGAATCTGTGGAGAGTATATCTATATTCCAATATTTCATACGGACATGTCAAGGAAGATCAATAAATTAAGCTTCTTTAGAGAAATTCATCCCCTGTCGAAAGTGTCATCTATTATGGAGCAGCACAAGTGCAACACTCCTACCTTGTGGGACTTTTCGTGCCTTGACATACTATCCTATGATGAGAAACCTGGCATAAAGATATGTCAATTTTTTTTTACCGCCTCATGAGACTTTGTTTTCTACGAGACTAACATGGATTATAACTATAATTTTTCCTTGAAAGCTCGATTTATTCCCGCTTTCAGAATCGAAGAGACTGCCGCCCTTCCAGCTTTGTGGTTTATTATCCAGGGCGAAAAAATGCTGGTAGACATTCCCGCAAAGGAAACAGATCCTGATTCTATTTGTACCCGTTCTCCTGAGCAGCTAGGCATTGTACCGGTCTTCAGTCAATTTCTCGGCCGATATGGTACAACCAACTGTTTTGTGGCCGAAGTGCAGGATATAAAAGTGCCTCCGCCTTTAACTGAATTCAAAGGTCTCAGGGCCATGTTCGGGACAGTCGATGACGACCTGTTCATCCTGGCAGGACGCGCGATGCAGATCCTGCATTGGAACCGGGAACATCGATTCTGCGGAAAGTGCGGCACTGCCATGAAGAACCGCAAAACCGAGCTGGCCAAGATCTGCCCTGCCTGCAGTTTTGTCAGCTTTCCCCGGCTTTCACCCGCGGTAATCATGTCGATTATCAAAAACGATCATATTCTTCTGGCCCGGGCGCCCCGCTTCCCGCCCGGAATGTTTAGTACGTTGGCCGGTTTTGTCGAACCGGGAGAAACTCTTGAGGAAGCGGTAAAGCGCGAAGTCCGGGAAGAGGTGAATATCAGGATCACCAATATCAGCTACGTCGCCAGCCAGCCATGGCCTTTCCCTCATTCTATTATGATTGGTTTCTCGGCAAGCTATCTTAACGGAGAGATTGAAGTCGACAATGATGAACTGGAAGACGCCAGGTGGTTTTCCGTACGTGATCTCCCTGTTTTGCCTTCGAGGATTACTATTGCCCGGCTGCTGATCGATAATTTTATCAAAAATTGTTCATAAAACAATCGCGATGCAAAACAACAATACACACAACTTCAAAAACATAAGAGCACTGCCTGTAACGACAACCGATACCGTTCTTATCGGAGCAAAGCTTATAGACCAGGTGGTTGAAGGATCGAGGCTCAGCCCCAGAAAGAGAATGATCCTTCCCTTCCATAAAGCTCCGGAAGCGCCAATGCACAGGATGCTCAATGCAATGCAGCCATACAGCTATATCCAGCCCCACCGGCATTTGCATCCGCCTAAAGCCGAATCAGTCATAGTACTGCAGGGATCTCTCCTCTGTTTTCTCTTCAGCCCAGGCGGTAAAGTGGAAGAAGTGCATACCCTGGCCGCAGGTTCGGCGGTTTTTGGGATTGATAGCGAACCGGGCGTCTTCCATACCTTTTTAGCCCTGGCGGAAGATACTGTTATCTTCGAGGTTAAGCCCGGTCCTTATCAACCCGGCTCTGACAAGGATTTTGCTCCCTGGGCTCCTGCGGAGGGGTCCCAGGATGTTAAAGGATATATGGATTTTCTTTATGGTTTAGCTTGAGGGGTACTCTTTTTAGTCCTCGTGCTTTGAAGAGGATTCTTTTTAATCCTCATGCTTTGAGGAGGACTCTTTACAGTGCCCCCTTGAGGGGTATAAGCACCGTCAACCATTCGAATCAACTGGAAATTATTAGAAAAAGCAGTTCTCTCTACTGCCACGAGATTATATTGAGCCCGTGATAAATTGGTGATAGCATCGAGCAGATCGGATTCCTGCTGTAAGCCTTCCTCATATTTAAGTTGAGTTATGCGCAGGTTTTCTTCAGCCTGTTCGATTGAACGTTTGGCGATCTCGACATTTGCAAGGCTTACCTCAAAATCGATGTGAAGATTGCTCAGGTCAGTGATAAGGTCGTTTTTTAATTCCTCCAGCTCATACTGAACAGAACGAGTCTCGAGTTTGGCGCGGGCCACCCTTGCCTCAGTGGTAAACCCCTGAAAAAGATTCATGGACATCACCAGTTGCGCCCGCAGTTCTTCATCTTCCATTGCTCCCCTGGTGTTGATGAAATCGTCATCATACTTGCTGTAGCTGCCCACGACATCGACTTGAGGATAATAGCCGCTCTGTTCTGCCGTTGCCGCGGCAGAGGCAGCGGATTTTACTGCTTCCAGAGCTTTTATCTCACTTCTTTCCTCAAGCATTCTATCGATATATTCATCTTTATTCATGAGCGGAGGAAGCGTCTTGAAGGCTGCGAACTCAAGGTCGGCCAATTCTATCTTACTGCCGACCTGCCGGGAAAGCAGGTTGACACTTTTCTCCAGATCAGCACGAGCTGCCTCCAAATTTATATAGGCATTATCATAATCGACCCGAAATTTGAGCAGCTCATTCTTACCGACGAGTCCAACCTGAAAACGGCTTTCCCCATCCTGATAGACTTTTTCAAGGGTCTGAAAAGCATCTTCCGCAACTTTTAGATTAGCCCGACGCTCGGACACTCCAAGATAAGCGAGTGCAACATTCAGTTGAATATCCTGTTTGATACCATGCAGCCGATACTCTTCAAACTCTTTAAGTTTTTTAGCAGAGAGCAGAGCGTATTTATCACGAAAACCGGCAAACACATTCCAGCTTACCCTGCCTGTTACAACTGAATTCTCCTTATCTTCAAAGAGCTTGGTTTCATTAAGAGAATTGGCTGTGTATCCTATATCCACAGAAGGATAATAGCCCCCCCTTGCCAGCACGATATCCTTTTCACTCTGCTCCACAATGGTCATGTACTGATAAATAATCTGCCGGTTATTCAGGGCCATTTCCTGCATCTCCTCGAGATCAATGGCATAAACAACCGGGGCAACAAGAACCAGAGCTAAGGTCAGGGGTAGACTAAACAGCTTCATCTGTTCGACTCCTTTCAAATCGTATTACAAAAGCTAATAATGAGGGGATAACAAAAAGTGTAAACATTGTTGAAACTGCTAGACCACCAAGCAGGATACTGCCGAGACCACGATACAGTTCGCTTCCCGATCCAGTGGAGACAACAAGGGGTGTCATGGCTAGTACACTGGTTGTGGCACTCATGAAAATCGGACGAATCCTGGTACGGACAGCATCGGAAATGGCATCCAGCCCTGCAAGGCCATTATACCGGACGTTATTTAAAGACTGGTGAACAATAAGAATAGCGTTATTCACCACTGTTCCAATCAGAATAATAAAACCAAGCATAGCCAGAACATCAAATCCCTGACTGGTAATAAAGGTGTTCACCACAGACAGCCCTGCAAAACCACCTGCCGCAGCCAGAGGTACGGTAAACAGGATTATCAGCGGATAAAAGAAATTCTCGAATAAAGCCGCTAAAAGCAGATACGTAATCAGCAGGGCAAGAAGCAGATTCCATTTCAGCGCCTCTCCGGTTGACACAAGTTTATCGGCATTCCCGCCTATCGTAACGGTCACATCTTTTAATTTTCCTGCGGCAGTAAGCGGCTCGACCAGGTCGTTTTCAATGATTTCTATAGCGGTCTGCAAGGGCAGTTCAGCTGGCGGCGTGACCTGCAAGGTAATAGTTCGCTTCCTTTCCAGATGGTTAATCTGCGGCATGCTCTGGCTGTATTTTAAATCAGCTACATCGCCTACTTTAATAAGGTCTCCGAAATTGTTGACGATAGTGGCCTGCAAAATGTTTTCAGGGCTATCGAATTCTGTGTCACTGCCTTTTAACAGCAAATCAATTTTCTTTATGCCTTCGGGGCTGTAATCATCAATTCTGCGACCATCCATAAGGGTATCTACATAGAACCCCAGATCCTGTTCCGAAAGACCGTTGGCGGCGAGTCTCTCCTTTCTCGGCATAACCAGTATTTCCGGATAACTTGTCTCAAGTGAAGGAACAGGTCTTACCTGTGCGCCCGGTATCTTCTGTTTTACTCCGCCAAAAAGAGTCATCGCTGAAGCAGCTATATTCTCAATCTTTTCTCCTGATATATTGACTTCAACAGTTCGCCCCTGACCAAGTCCCTGTTCAAAGATACCGGCCTGGATACTGACCCCGAAGATTCCCGGAATCGAATTCATGATTTTCGAAAAAAGCGGGATCAATTCTCCGGCCCTTGTTTCATGGGTCGAGATGGCACCAAAAAGAGTGAATCGATCAGCGCCGACAAAAAACATCTGTTTTATTTTTGGAAAGCCGTCTTTTCCATCCTCATCAAAATAAGGTTTTGAATCAGCATAAATTTCAGCGCCCATTTCCTTGAATTTATCGACGGAATACCCTGGAGGAGGTACGAGAATATTAAGAATAAGATTTCTGTTGCCTTGTGGCAGGTATTCCGCCGGTGGTTTCAGAACATAAATCAGATAAACGGACATGGAAGTAAAAACCATTACCGTCAGCAATCTGGTAAAGATATTTTTCAGACAGAAGTCTGACACCTTCATCAAGCCGGAAGTCATCCAAGGGCCGAGATAACTTCTCTGCAGTTTGTTCGGTTCCTTAATTTTTGAATTCCGATAAAACAGATTGATGAGAGTGGGAATAACGGTAATCGAAACCACCAGACTGATCATAATGGAAAAAGTAATAGCAATAGCGATATCCCGAAACAACTGCCCTGCCTCTTCCTGCATAAAGATGACCGGCAGGAAAACAGCTACAGTCGTCGCAGTCGATGCAAAAACAGCACCCCACACTTCTTTTGCGCCATCATGGGCTGCCTTGTAGGCTGTTTTGCCCAGTTTTCGATGCCGATCAATATTTTCCAGAACGACGATCGAGTTGTCCACCAGCATTCCGACGGCAAAAGAAATTCCGGCGAGACTGACAACATTAAGATTTCTGCCCGCCAGCCACAGAAAAATAAAGGTGCCTATAACCGAAATAGGAATAGCCACTGCCGTAGTCAGTGTTGTACGGATACTGCGCAGAAAGGTAAGCAGCACGACAACCGCCAGGAAGGCCCCGATCAATACATTTCTTTTTACCAGATCGATTGCCGTATTTATATACGAGCGCTGGTCGTATACCAGTTCGATATAGATGCCCTTTTCGGCCAGAATCTTCTCGTTGAGTCGATTGATTTCTTCCTCAACCCGGTCACTCATGTCGAGGACATTGGCCCCGGTCTCCTTGCGGATCCCGACCACCATTATCTGCTTGCCGTTGTGCAGGACAGCCGCTGATTCCTTTTTATAATCTTTATCGATAGTGGCTATATCACGCAGATAAACCCGCTTGAGTCCGTCATCAAAAACCACGACATCCAGTGCATCAGCCGGACTCTGGAACTGGCCGATGGTTCGAATCCGATAATTTTTCCTGCCTATTCCCAAAACACCTGCCGAGGTGGTGGTGTTGGCCTGCTGGATGACTCCTGATAAATGTTTGATGGTTATTTTGTTCTGGGCCATCTTTTCCATGTCGAGGGTGACATGCAGCTGATCCTCGGTCCCCCCGAAAATAAACATCGAACCGACCCCTTTTATCCTTTCAAAATGCTGACGGATATTATCTTCGAAAAAGGTCATGTAGTGGGTAATACTTTCTGTGTTTCCCTTAAGGGGCTTGACCACCATCCAGATAATAGGTGAATTATTCGCACCTGCGGCCTCGATCAACGGTTTATCGGCATTATCCGGATAGTTGGCGACTTCGTTGAGCTTATTGGAAACCCTGAGCAGGGCATCCTCAACGACCGTCTCCAGCTCAAACGACAAAGTGACTTCGCCAAAACTGTTGTAGCTGGAACTTTCCATCTTGGTCAGTCCCTGCAAACCCTTTAAGGCCTCTTCCTGCTTTTCGATGATTTCCTTTTCTATCTCAAAAGGGGTAGCACCGTTCCAGGTGGTCTGTACGGTGATTTCAGGAGTTTCCACGTCGGGGGTGAGCTGGACCGGCAGTTTATTCAGGCCGATCAGGCCAAAGGTGACCACCAGAATCACCGCCACCGCAACCGACACCGGTTTTTTCAAGGCATATTCTACGATATCCATTATTATTCTCCCGCAACAACAACCGGTTGATCAGGACGTAATCGCTCGTTGCCTTCAATGACTACCGGCAAACCGGGAACAATATATGGATTATCGACTGCGACCTTACGACCAAGATAGGCAACAATATTTACCGGAAGG
>JBARUR010000231.1:0-3812 GCA_049645845.1 Desulforhopalus sp.
TTTTTTAACCATTCCCTTGAAATAGAATCAAACTGGTAGGCTATCAAGATTACGGCTTTTGGGAAGCTACCTTATCCAGCTTGAAAACTGATTATAATGGGTCGTTTTTTAGTTACTTTTCTTGTGCCCCAGTTATTCCTTTTCAACCACCTGATCAAGCTGGCTCCAAGGAATTATTTGTGTGCTGTCAATGGAAAACTGACGATCACCGCCATAAATCACCCATACAGGCCGTTCAAGATTACCGGCAAGCGTTGACCATTTTATGAGGTTATCCATAAAATCGGAGGCGATGGTTTCCCTCGATTTTATCTCGATTGGCATCAGACTTTCACCTCGTTCCAGCAGCAGGTCAATCTCCAGCCCCTTACTGTCACGCCAAAAAAACAGATTCGAGGGCACTCCCTCATTCCAGCAATATTTCAAAAATTCTGTCACAATCAGTGTTTCAAAAAGACTGCCTCGCTGGGCATGAAAAGCCACATCCTCTGCCTTGCGAATTCCCAACAACCAAGCAGCCAGACCGACATCACAAAAATAGAGTTTAGGCGCCTTCACCATGCGTTTATTAAAATTTCTATAGTGCGGACGAAGCAGATGGATAATGTAACTTGCTTCCAATACCGATATCCAGGCTGAGGCAGTATTGTGGGTAATGCCACAATCCCTTGCCAGGGATGACAAATTCAACAACTGCCCCGATCTTGCGGCGCACATTTTAAGGAATCGCTGGAAGATGGACAAGTCCCGCACATTGATCAACTGCCGTACATCCCGCTCAACATAGGTGGCCACATACCCAGCAATCCAATCCCCTGGTGATAACGAACGATCATAAAGCGGTGGATAACAGCCCTGATAGAGCAAATCATCAAGATTGCCCGTTAGCATGGAGACACAGCTAAGTTCATCAACAGAAAAAGGCAGCAACTGCACCAGCCCCACCTGTCCCGCCAATGACCGACTAATGCCGGAAATCAGACCAAATTGCTGAGAGCTGATCAGGACGAACATACCAGGATGCAGATCAGCATCTACAAGGGTTTGCAGATACGAATAAAGATGGGGAGCCCGTTGCACCTCATCAAGGATAGCGCCGACCGGATAGCTTGCGAGCAGATGTCGGGGGTCGGTCTCGGCAATGGCCCGGATATCCGGGTCTTCAAGTGAAAGATAAGGCTTGTCGGGGAAGGTTGCCTTGGCAAGGGTGGTTTTACCGGACTGTTGCGGGCCAGTAATGGCAAGAACAGGATATCTTTGTGCCAGACGTAGCAGGGTCACTTGTGCTTTTCTTAATATCATGACGAGAAGCTAGTCTCACGCGAACAAATTGTCAATTCAATTCTCAAGATAACATTGCGAGGAGTTCTTCCCTTTAATGTGCAACAAAAGTAATCAATTTGTGCTGCTCAAAATTGAGGCAGAGGGTTGTGTGACCGCAAGTGCGGTGGAGGATGCAGATCAATCATCCTCGGGTAATAGGAGGAATGACTCGGAATTGTCAGGAGTCACTATGGTGGTTATACATTGCGGATAGGTTTCTATGAAGGTCTTTGAGGAACGGGCTTTTGCCGTGATATTCCATTTGAATTCCCAGGCAAAATGACCAGATTGATTCTCCTCAACATAGTCCACCTCCTGTTGTTGAGTGGTACGCCAGAAAAAATCTTCTGCGCTTATCCCATGATGAGCAAGAAGTGTACATAGCTCACTCTTTCATTCTGGAATAAACATAATAATGTCAGATTTGAATCTCCGTTGATTATTCATAAGTTGTGCAATTTTGATTTATTGCATCATTGATTATGTCCCCGGCCAGATCTGCCGCTTGTCTCAAAGCATCATCCCTTAAATGGGCATATCGTTGCGTCATAACAGGAGACTTATGAGTCATCAGTTTCTGTAAGGTGTACATGTCAACTTGCCCACTACTTGCAAGCATAGAGGCATATACGTGCCTTAGTCCGTGAAGAGGTCGGAAGTTTTTTGGAAGTTTTGCCGCTGTTTTAATTTCATTTACAGCTTTGTTTATATCTGTCCTTTGTTCTCCATGTCTTCCTGGAAATACATAAATGCTGGTTTTTGGCAGATCTTTAAATACTTGTCTTGCTTGGCTGTTCAAGGGGATCTTCTGACTAACCGTTCCTTTCGGGTCTCGAAGGTGGATGAAGCCTCGGGCAAAATCTACATCCTCCCACTGAAGTTTGAACATTTCGCCCCGACGTATGCCGGTGTACAATGCGGTTAGCATCATGTTCGCGGCAATAATATGGCTTGATTTCTCTATTGCCCCGAGGAGTGCTGAAAGTTGGTCAGGGTCTAAATCATCGGTCTTGCAGTTGTCTACTTTCGGTATTTCGATCTTGAATGGAAGGGGAGGGCAGAGACCTTTGTTAAAACCGAAATTGATAATTCTGCGGAGTAGCGCCAAAACATGTTTTACAGTTTGTGGGCTTTTGGTTTTTAGTAATTTGATCCTTAACCTATCGACATCAAGTTGGATTATCTCACATGGTTCCTTATTGCCGTAAGGTGTGCTTAGGTAAAGTTCGTATCTGTTTTTATCAGTCCTAAGGCCTTTTAATTCGCTTTTTTGTAGAGTGTATTCTTCCCACAGTCGGTTAATTGTCAATTTGCCTTTTTTCTTTTCTCTTTGTGCATTGTTGGATAACTGCTTTCCTTCTATGCGGTTTGTTCGCATTTGAGATGCTCTGGCTGGAGTCATGTCATTTTGGTATTGGCGGCCAGCTTTTTCTTCTATCAGTTTCCCATCTCTGCGATACATTATGTAATAAATCTTCTCAAATTTTGTGGAACCAGTTGCTTTTGATTCAACATAATAAACACCGGGATAAGTCGTTTTAACTCGTTTTTTTGCTGGCAAGGTCTATCTCCTTAAATTTTTTATACCCAACACTATACCCAACACATCAGATATGATACAGGGTAAAAAAAGGTAAGTCAATGTTGTATGAATGTTGCGAAAAGATTAATGGCAGAGGGGTTGTGGCATCTTTTGGTAAGAAGAAGTAAAAGGAAGTAAAAGGAAGTTTCTGGCCTCCGAAGCCGAAGGTCGCGGGTTCGAATCCCGCCTCGCCCACCAATATAGATTCCAGGTTAGTCTGATAAAGTCCAAAACCCCTAGAGCTGCAAGGCTTTAGGGGTTTTTTGTTGTCCAGTGGAATTCGTTGACATCTGACGGTATGTGACGGTATTTTAGACGGTATCTGGAAACAATAGCTAAGGAGATACCGTCATGCCATTAACTGATACCGCCATTCGTAATGCAAAACCCGAGGAGAAGGCCTACAAGCTCACTGATAGCAGGGGGCTATATCTCGTCAACAAGACAGGAAAATATTTTCGATGGGATTATCGATTTGCTGGCAAGAGAAAGACTTATTCATTAGGGGTCTACCCAGATGTTAAGCTCAAAGATGTTCGAGAGAAACAAGAGGACCTCAGACGGCTTTTAATCCAGGGTATTGACCCTATAGATTTTAAAAAAGACATCAAGGCAAAGCTGCATGCAGAAACATTGAATTCATTCGAGACTGTTGCTCGTGAATGGTTTTACAAGAATAAATCTATTTGGACTGAAAAGCACTCTCAGACGATAATAGGGCGACTGGAGAAAAATGTTTTTCCTTGGATTGGACAAGTAGGAATCGCAGATATTTCAGCTCTTGCTGAAGGGAGGTCTCCGAACATGTCATATGCCGTCCATGTGGAGCATTTATTTTTGTTAAACGTTTACGAACACTCCTTTAACCAGCTTAGGCAGCGTTTTCATCCTGCCAATAATAAAGAGT
>JBARUR010000232.1:0-5156 GCA_049645845.1 Desulforhopalus sp.
TAGTCGAGTACAAAAACATCCAGTACACCAAAACAACAGAAGTTCTCAAAGCAATGGGTCTTGGAGATCTTGGAAAATCGGATCAGGCATTGCAGGAGTTGCGAGACAAGGGAATGGCTTAGATGTATTAGTTCCGATACTATCTGATATTTTTCAATATCAAGTTTAAATTTTTCTTACACCTCGACTGTTGATTGTCTTTGGTAATCTCTTCCTTGAGTTGTTCCATTTCTGAACGATTCCAGAAGACTAGGTATATCTACCCTCTCAGGAAGAACTGAACCGCTCCGCTATGCTCCGCAGAAAAACCAACACCCCGCACCTGTAGTAACACCAGCACGCCAGCTTACCCTGCACTTCTCTGTTAATCGTTTTTTTCCACCTGACTTTTTGGAATAAGCAGTACCATTCCTATTCATCTCAACAGGGAGGTAGATCATGCCTAATCCAATTAAGCAGAAATTCATCGACCACATGGAACTTTACCAGCTCAGCAAGCAGACCCAGAAGGGTTACATTAGCGGAGTCAGATGCCTGGCCAAACGCTACAATACATCCCCGGAGTATCTGAGTAACGACCAAGAACCGGAACACCAGTAGCGGTGTTCCGGTCAGGATGTTCAGGTTTTTCTAAGGTTTGATAATCTCGCAGTCGCAGCTTGGATCGGTGATGTCAAGCAGGAGAAACTTGACGTCATAACCATGCTTAAGCATTTCCTGATAGGCTAGATCTGCTCTGGCACCGGTTGAGCAATGAATAAAGATGCGTTTATCCTTGGGGATTGAGGATAATTTCTTGGGAATTTCATCAAGGGGAATATTCACGGTATTCTTAAAAACACCGTATTCCGCGATTTCATCCTTGGTTCTGGCATCAATCACGTAAACATTTGGCATTTCACCGGCAACAGCCTTTCTAAAGTCAGCTACGGAAACTTCGCCTTTACCAAGTTTTCGCACCCATTTTATTTCGTTGGAGAATATCGGTCCTTCTACGATCGGCTCACCTGCGGCGACCCAACCCTTGTAATTGCCCTTAACCAGCGAGGTTTGTTTAAAGCCTTCATCGTGCAGCTCTTCATAGGCAGTCATCACTTCAGAAGCATTATCACTATAGATAACTACCGGAGCGTTTCTCGGGATATCGTCAAGTCTGTCATCAAGCTCATCATAAGGTACTGAGACAGCACGGGGAATTCTCCCTTTTACAGGGCTGCCATCTGCTCTCAGGTCAAGCAGGACAATGTTGCCTTCTCGGACGAAGGTGTTGGAGGCATATACAGGATATCCCGCCTTTGACCATGCGGGCTCTCCATCGAGAAATACGCGGATATTAGTGTAACCAAGTTTTTGCGCCAGACCGGCGTTTTTTGTAGACATGCCTCAGGTGGGGCCTCCACAATAAAATATCAGCAGCTTATTTTTATCAGCGGGTAGTGCCTTTTCCCCCATTTTTTCTAGTTTAGGAACAGGTACAGAGATGGCATCGGGAAGATGAGCCTGGGCAAATCGCGATTCAGGGCGGGCATCAATCACGGTCATGAGTGCATTGTTTGAAACCAGGGCATACATCTCATCAACCTTGATTTCAGTCACACCCTTGGGAAGCTTTGCAAGTTTGGGTTTGATCTCGGTGGCAAACTTGTCATCACCCCGCTGTTCCCAGGCAATCACAGCAGCTTCATCTTTTTCGGCAAACTGGAGACCTGTTGTTTTATCATCAAACTTTACCATCATGGTCTCGGCCTTATCACCCTTGCCGACACTGATGGAAATAGTTTTTGCCTTGTTTGATTTTCCAACTACCGATCCGGTATAAACGTTCTGTTTTTTTTGCTCAACCTGCGCTGCCGGTTGAGCCATCTCTGTTGTCTGTGGTGGCGACGTTGTGCAGCCATACGACATCAAAGCCAGCATGAGTGCAGCTGCAATGAGTTGCGGTTTTTTTCCTAAAAGCATTAGTACCTCCATTAAGCATTGTAGTTATTGGACAGATTGAGCTGATGCTCAAATGTAATTAACAATTATACTTAACACTATAATAGGACAACACAAAAGAGATTTATTGAAAAAATACGTTGTGTATAAAGGGTTAAATGTGGATCCGGCGGAAAATCTTATAATTATTATTACCCTTCCTGATAGTCAACCATTTAATCTTGAAGTTAAATTATTATTAAATTAAATACTTTTTTGGTTAAACGTTCTGCAAACCCTAACGCTTGTTCGTAACAAGAGCCACAAAGGGTTTGCATCGGTTTCGGAAATTATCAAACTTCATCTGGAGAAATCATGAAAAGATGTTAGCAGTACTGCTGTGCGGCTCCCTGTTCCTGGTTGCAGGGGAGAGCTTTGCTGAGGAGAAGAACAAGAAACAATACGGACCCAAATCACCGGTCAATTCCGTGGACGGCATCCTACTCCCGCAGGGCAATTGGCGCTTATCTACAAACAGGTTTATATGAACAAGGATGGGCTCTATGACGATGACGATGAGCTCGATACGTCCCCAAACGATCCCAAGGAAAAAGAAATTTTCGTGGGCAACTTTATCGCGCGCTATGGCGTTTTCGACAATGTGGAATTGAAGCTCAAGGTGCCTTATAAAAATCTCTCCCTGGAGCGTGAGGCCCCGGTAACAAAACCGGAGTTCGAAAACAGCGGCATCGGCGATACCACTCTATGGGCCAGATACCAGATCCTTTCCCAAAGAAAAAAAGATCCCTTCTTCCTATGGGCAGGCGTGGGCCTCAACATGCCGACCGGCAACTCGGATGAGAAAACTAATGGAAAACTCGATCCGATGACTATGCAAGTTGGGGACGGTTCGTGGGATCCCATCGTCGAAATGGGGTTTACCAAGAAGATAGGCATGCTCAATTTGAGCTCCTATGCCTCCTACACCTTTTCGACCGAAGGGGATAACGACTATAAGTGGGGTGACACTTTTCAACTCGATTTCAGCGCTGTCTATTGCGTTAATGAGTTTCTCGCTTTAGACCTGGAGTTGAGCAATGTCTGGAAGGAGGAGGACGAGCAAAGAGACGCAATACTCTACAACACCGGCGGCTTCCAAACCTACATCACGCCGGGTGTGCACCTTATGTGGCCCGGCAAGAAACACTATCTGGCCGTGGGTGTGCCAATCACCATATATCGTGACCTCAATGGTCCGCAACTCTCTGAGGATTACAGGATTGTGGGCAAACTAGTTTTCGTCTTCTAGCACTCGTTGTTACAGGAGGTGTCTCTTGAGTTTTTTTCCTGCTACTACATGACGCCCCTGTGATGCTTCCAGCACAATTCATTTGCCGTCGGTACCCATCACCATGGTCCGGCGGCATTTTTTTGGTTAAAGACCTCTTTGCGAGAATCGTAAAGAAGTGGACAGATTAAATTACCCTTTCTTTGGATATCTACAGTCTGCAGCCACTCCATTTTTGTGCAATTCCCTTAAAAGAATAAGGTCAACCCTCACAGAAAACATATTTCGTTGAAGGAAAAGACCAAACGGGCGACCTTCGTTGTGGAAATGTTAAATTCAATGACCAGTTGTTGATATTTCGCTATCAGCGAATAATGTTAATCTGATGAGGTTGTCCTGTTGTAATTGGTAATGTAAATTTTAAAGTTAAGAAGCACCCCAAGCTTGTTAGTTGTCGAGGTGCTTTTGCCAGTCTGCAGAAGCTGTAATAATTTTTTATATAGCAGCTGCTAAAATTTTCTTAGAGACATCAAGAGTTACATCCCCATGCTCTGATAAAGCAGTCATACCATGATTTTCTAGAGATACTAAAACTTTCTCAATAAGCTCTTCTCCTAGATTGTAGTCAGAAAGTTTGGTAGGAATATCTAAGCTATGGAAAAATTCTTCAGTTTTTAGAATAGCCTTTTCTATTCGAGCGTCTTCACTCCCCTCTGTAATTCCCCAGACTCTCTCAGCATATTGCAATAATTTCTCTTTCTTTTGTTCTTTTCTAATACGCCAGTTGGCTGGTTGGACAACAGCTAGAGTTCTAGCATGGTCAATACCAGTTAGAGCTGTAATCTCATGACCAAGCATATGTGTTGCCCAGTCCTGAGGGACGCCAGCGCCAATCAAACCATTAAGCGCCATAGTAGAGCACCAGACAAGATTTGCTCTTGAGTCGTAATCTTCAGGATTTTCATAGGTCTTCTTACCAATCTCTATCAATGTCTGAAGAATTCCTTCTGCTGTGCGATCTTGAAAACGACCTTCAGCCGGAAAGGTAATATATTGCTCCACTGTATGAATAAAACTGTCAACAATGCCATTAGCTACCTGTTTCGCTGGTAAGGTATAGGTGATGGTGGGATCTAGGATTGAAAACTTCGGAAAAGCCTGTGTGCTAAAAACTGGTAGTTTATCTTCACCGTCAGTTATAACGGCACCGTTATTCATTTCTGAGCCAGTAGCTGGCAGAGTTAGAACTGTACCAAAAGGAATTGCACTATCTACAGGGACAGGATTAAAACCAAAATTCATTAACTCTCGCTCGCGACCAACAAACTCGTCGGCGCACGCTGCAACACAGATAAACTTGGTTCCGTCAATTACAGATCCACCCCCTACAGCAAGAAGGAAATCAATTTTCTCTTCACGAACAAGCTTTATGGCCTTAATGAGAACTTCTAGCTTGGGGTTTGCAGGAATTCCTGCAAACTCAAGAACTTCACGATTTGACTTTTCTAATTCACTTTTAACCTTATCAAGTAATCCTGTGCTTTTAGCACTGCCTCCACCATATGTTACTAATACTTTAGCATTTTTCGGAACGAGGTTATCTAATTCACTTAATTGACCTTCACCGAAAACAATGTTTGTTGGATTGTAAAAACTAAAATTTTGCATATTCTACCTTCAGTTATATTTTTGGAATCTGGTATCCATAGTCCTTTTACTGGGCATCCAAGCTGAATGTGTCGACCAGTCATGATTTACGAAGAACAGGTCGTACAATTATGCCAAATTGAAAATTGAACCACATAATGTGGGGGCGCCACTTTCATAAAGTGATGTGGTCAAGTAAGCCGCAAACAATTTTTTACTCCTTACTCTTTTTTTCAACGGCACAGTGTAAAGCTTCTTTCTCAGATAAAGTTGAGAAACATTTATTGCAAGAAATACATGCAGC
>JBARUR010000233.1:0-16942 GCA_049645845.1 Desulforhopalus sp.
TGAGCGTGATTTGGGGTATCTTCACCGATGATCTTTATCGAATTCTTGTTGGCCCCGACAGTGCCGTCTGAGCCAAGACCAAAGAAAAGTGCCCGGACTGTATCCGGATCTTCGAGATCAAAATCGCGGTCGTATTTCAGCGACAGCCCGGTGACATCGTCCTCTATGCCCACTGTGAAGTGAGGCAACGGTGTATCTCCTGCCAGTTCATCAAAAACAGCTTTTACCATGGCCGGTGTGAACTCTTTGGAAGAAAGGCCGTACCTGCCGCCGATGACCGTTAACGTTGGTGTTTCCATCAACCCTGCTTCGCAGACTGCTGCCACTATGTCCAGGTACAAAGGTTCACCTATTGCACCCGGTTCTTTTGTCCGGTCGAGGACCGCGATAGCTATGACCGATACAGGCAGGAGCTGGACAAAGCGGCGGACAGAAAAAGGCCGAAACAGCCGAACCTTTATCATGCCGACATTTTCTCCCTGACCATTGAGCCAATGTACTGTTTCCTCAACTGTTTCCGACCCGGATCCCATTATCACTATTATTCGTTCGGCTTCAGGATTACCTATATATTCAAACAGCTCATACTGTCTTCCTGTTACCTCACTGAACTGCTTCATTACCTTTCTAACAATGTCCGGGCAGTCCGAATAAAAAAGATTTGCTGCTTCACGTCCCTGAAAAAAGGCATCCGGATTTTGAGCTGTCCCACGTATCACGGGGCGGTCCGGGCTTAAAGCTCGTTCTCGATGCGACCGGACATGAAAGTTATCGATCATCTGATTCAATTCATCTTTGGTTATCTCCTCTATCTTATTGATTTCATGTGATGTCCTGAAACCGTCAAAGAAATGAAGAAAGGGGATCCGTGACTGAAGAGTGGCGATGTGGGCGATAGTTGCCATATCCTGCGCTTCCTGGACTGAACTGGATGCCAGCATTGCAAATCCTGTCTGGCGGCAGGCCATGACATCTGAATGATCTCCGAAAATGGACAATGCATGAGTTGCGATGGTGCGGGCAGTCACATGCATGGCAAATGGAGTGAGTTCCCCGGCTATCTTGTACATATTGGGGATCATCAGCAGCAGGCCCTGCGAGGCGGTGAAGGTGGTTGACAGGGAGCCCGCCTGTAAGCTGCCATGGATGGCCCCGGCAGCACCTGCTTCTGATTGCATTTCGGCTACCAGGGGCACACTGCCCCAAATGTTTTTCCTGCCTTTAACCGACCATTCGTCGGCATGCTCTCCCATGGGAGATGACGGTGTGATAGGATATATAGCAATTACTTCGCTTAAACGGTAAGCAACTGCAGCCACTGCTTCATTGGCATCTACCGTAATCATTGGCCGTGGAGACATGTTTTCCATTTGATTCCTCCAGGATTATACGATTTGGCGACAAGCGGATGTGAGAACTGTTGGTTTCAATTGCCGCCAGTACTGCCATTGATGAGCAAATATGAGCAATTTTCATGCCAGGAAAAAGTGAGCAGGAATCACCTGGGCTGGAATAATTCAGTTGGAGCCGGCTATGTAATTCCCGTCAAAGACTGAGCAATCAAATTCCTGCAACTGATCATTGTTTTCGCGCACACTGGCTATAAGATCGTTCAGATCCTGGTAAAACAATCGATCCGCTCCGATAAGTTCGGCTAATTCAGATTCGCTGCGCCCATGAGCAATCAGTTCCTCGGCTGACGGCATGTCGATACCGTATACATTCGGGAAACGCACCGGAGGAGCGGCGGAGGCGAAATAAACCTTTGCGGCACCGGCTGTACGAGCCAGATGGATAATCTGCTTGCTGGTTGTGCCGCGGACGATGGAGTCATCAACCAACAGCACTTTCTTGTTGTGGAATTCCTGTGCGATCGGATTGAGTTTACGACGCACCGATGTTATCCGTTCGTGTTGGGTGGGCATGATAAAAGTCCGGTTGATGTAGCGGTTTTTGATAAATCCTTCCCGGTATGTGATCTGCAGACGGTTGGCCAGTTCATGTGCTGCAGTCAGGCTGGTATCGGGAACAGGTATAACTACATCGATATCATGCCCGGGCCATTGCCGTATAATTTTAGCCGCCAGTTTTTCCCCCATGCGCAGTCGCGCCTGGTAGACGGAAGTTCCGTCAATAATGGAATCGGGTCGTGCCAGATAAACATATTCGAAGATGCATGGAGAGAGTCTGGCATTTTTGCTGCATCGGCGACGGTGTAATGAATTGTGGATATCTATATAGACCGCTTCGCCCGCACCGATATCGCCGATGAGTTTGAAACCCAATACATCAAGTGCGCAGCTTTCTGAAGCGATCATATATTCCTGTCCCGACTCGGTTTGGCGTTCACCAAGCACTACTGGCCGAATACCATGAGGATCACGAAAACCGACCAGTCCATGGCCATTAATCATGGCGATCACCGCATAACCTCCACGGCAGCGGCTGTGGACGCCGCTCACGGATTTGAAAATGTTGTCGGCTGTAAGCTCGGATTTGCTGTTCGTTTGAAGCTCATGGGCGAATATGTTGAGCAGGACTTCTGAATCGGAATCGGTATTGATGTGACGCCGATCAACCTGATGCAGCTCATTTTTCAGTTGAGCTGCATTGGTCAGATTGCCATTATGGGCCAAGGCTATGCCATATGGTGAGTTGACATAAAAAGGTTGGGCTTCAAGAGAAGAGAAATGGCTGCCGGCAGTTGGATAGCGTACATGGCCAATACCAATATTTCCCGCCAGTCCCTCAAGATCGGAAGGTTGAAAGACATCCCGAACCAAGCCGTTGGCTTTGTGGAAGAACATTTTACCTTGATTGCAGGTGGCCATACCGGCAGCATCCTGCCCCCGATGCTGCAAAATACTTAATGCTTCGTAGAGACTTGGTGAAACAGGGGAGTGTTTTGACATTCCAAAAATCCCGCACATGCCGACCTCACTGAATGGACTGAAAATCTAACTAAGGATGTGCAAAACATTCCTTCACATCCTGTATATTCTACAGCATATGACCGTCCGTAAAATAATCAATGGGCAATGGTGATAGCGCTTTTGCTGGAAGATTTAAAGGGCAGGTGTCAACGGACCGCTTATCGGCTGTAATAGATTAAGCAGAATACGTCTCTGGTCGATGATAGAAACCCCTGGAAAAGCAGTAACAGATTGATAGTTCTCATGAAAATAAGGATGATAGGGAGAAAGTGGCTGTTTACCCTCTTTGAGCTCAAAGCAGGAAACGTTCGTCAATGGCCAGACGTTGATACCGACTATTTCACCAATAGTCGAATGAATAGTCGAGCCGATGGCATCGAGTTGTTCCAGCGCTATAGGTTGCCTGCGCTTGGCCACCACCCATGACGCTTCCGGCGACCAGAGTGGTTCCAGGTACTTGGTAAGATCGGTGGCCAGTGACGTATCGTCAATGACCACCATTATTTCAGCATTCCATATCCCGGAACGCGGATCCCAGTTGAACGAGCCGATAGAGGTATATTGTTCATCGATAATACTGGTTTTGGAATGGAGACTGCTTATGGTGCCGGGGCCATTGGAACGTTCAACCAGGGAGTCCGGTTTTTTCAAATATAGAAGAAAACGAAAATCTTCCAGCATGGAACGTAATTGAGCCTGAAAGGCGGCATATGTTTGCCAGTTGTCGGTCGATGCCAGGCTGTTGGTCAAAAAAAGAATGGGCAGTTCCGGTTTTTTGGATCGCAATTCATGAAATAAAGCGCGAGAACGCTCACCTAAAACTAAATACGGTGTCTCAATCAACACCGAACTTTGAGCAGAACCAACCAAAGCTGCCAGTCGATCTACCACCAGCTTTGGATCATATCGGCTCTTATCACCTATAAGACCGGGCTTGTCATACCAGACAGAGACTCTGTTGACGGTGCGCCAATCAACGTCCACTTCCTTTTCTTCAGGTATGGTTAAACGGGGTGTTTGGTTGAGCCAGGCCGTATTAGGTTCACTTGCAGCAACATCTTTTAATTTCATGGCGGTGACGGTGCGGCTATCCTGCCAAAAAAGTTCAAAGGCATCTTTTGCATCGGCAACAGCCGGTCCTTTCATCAAAATATCTCGATCTATGAAATTAAATTCCGGGTCCTGACCGAAATATTTATCCCCGATATTCCGTCCGCCAATAAGGGTCTGTTCTCCGTCTATGGTGAGAATTTTTATATGCAGGCGATGATTGACGGCGGTAAAATCAAATATCAGGTTTTCAAGAATGCCGATATCAAGACTGGCAATCCGCTGATCAAGAGGATTATACAGCCGCAGCTCAAAATGAGGATTGGATTGAGCCATGGCCGAAACCTTATCGGGTTCGCGCAGGAAGAAAACCCCATCTCCCAGCAGCCGAACGCGAACGCCCCGTTCAGCTGCAGCGATCAATTCCTGCATCAAGGCCAGGCCGGTTTCATCCTCGCGCCAAAGAAAGACGCTCAGATCGATCGATTTTGTGGCATTTCTTATCAATTGGCGGCGAACTAAATATGCCTCAGTCGGATCTTCCACCAGCTTTATCTGGTGCACCGCATTATGCCAATCGTAGGAATCAACCAGATACCGGGCTTTTTCCCCAACACGTATCCCATCATATTTGAGGAATAATTCTACAATGGCAACAATGAGCAGCACTGTAAAAACAATCCCAGCCCAGAGGAGGCGTCTGACTTTTCCAGTGACAGGGTTTCTTAAAATATTCAAGGCTCGTTTCTCTCCCGGCTTAACTTATTCCTCATTATCCCGAAAAATGCATAATCTGTTGAATAATCAATATAATAATTCTTGACAGGAAGAGAAGCCATTGGAAAGCACATGCAGTTGGGAAAATTTCCGGGATACCAATACTATGCCCGGAGCCGTTTGAGGCATAGCATTGTAGTTTTTCCCATTAGACCTCAAGTTTTTTGAGTGATTCTTTGATAAAAGCGGGGATGTCGGATGGGTTACGGCTGCTTACAAGGTTTCCGTCTACCACCACTTCCTTGTCGATGAATTCGGCTCCGGCATTTTTAATGTCCTGAATGATTGATTTGTAACCGGTAAATTTTCTGCCCTGCAGAACTTGGGCCGTGACCAATAATTGACCGGCATGGCAAATGGCAAAAACCGGTTTATCACTTTTGACAAAATCCGCAGTGAATTGAACTGCTTTTTCGTCTACCCGAAGCTGGTCCGGTGAAAATCCTCCAGGAATGAGCAAGGCATCGAAGTCGTCGACGGTTACGTCGCCAACGGCTTTGTCGATTGTAACTTCCGTTCCCTCCTTCTTGCCTTTGACTGTTTTACCTGCTTCAAGGCCGATATTGATTACTTCATGACCTTCGTCCTTAAAGGCAACAACCGGTTTTGTATATTCTGAATCTTCAAATAAATCGGTAAGTAAAGCAGCGATTTTCTTTCCCATATCAAGTACCTCCTTTTTTTATTTTTATCTTGTCTTTCACAGTAGGTTATAAACGACCACTCCAATTGTAAAGATGGTAAAAATCAGCCCCAGTAAAGACATCAGGCCGTCACGGGTGATCAGGGATAAACCGAAGGTGGTGAAAACAAGGCCTGCTGCGTTGGCACTGAAAGGAACTATTTCCATCGCTGGCATCATGAGAGCTATAATGATGCAAAGTGAAGCGATGATGTACAACGCTGCATCCTTTATAAAGATGGATAGACGAGGCCGCAGTAAATGGTCGATAAATCGTGCCGGAGATCTCGACCAGTCAACTACTTTAGCCATTTTCTTACTTGCAACCGATTTATCGAGCAGCCATTGCGGCAGCCAGAGATGGTTTCGACCTATGAGGAGTTGGACTGCAATTAAGAGGACGACTATGCCGATAATCGTCGGAACGCCCGGTATATCACCGACAATGGGGGCAAGGGTGAGTAATCCCGCAATAAACAACAGAGGACCAAAGGATGTGTGTCCTAAAGTTTCAAGTACTGTCTGCCAGGAAACCTGTTCGTTTTCCTGCACCGCCTCGCCAACTTTATCAAGAAGTTGTTCAAGATTCATGGAGTCCTGTTTTTTTTCCATGGTCGAAAAAATAAGCATAATCACAAGAAACTCTATCAGTGATGTGGTAAAAAATATTTATCTGACATTTTGTTTTAGGATCGCAAAGACTTGTGTATTCGATGCCTCTCATTATATTTTTGTTCTGTCCATACAAAAGAGGTCAATATGAAATCCAGGTCCGCGATCATCACGACATCAGCCATTGCAACAGTATTTTCTCTTTTAATATTCAGTATGCCGCTGATTGGAGTTTTTCTGTCTGGTCGTCCGGTGGAAGCTTTTCTCTCATTTCCTCCCCTGACAATATATACCGGGCATCATCCTTTTTCATGGATGGTATTTCTGTTGTATCTCTTCTTAACTGTCGGAACTTTAGCCCTTATAGCGGCAGCTGCCTATCACAGGCCCGACGGCCTGAATCCGGTTTCCTCTGAAAGGAAGCGGAAACTGCCCTGGTGGGGCTGGATTGCCCTGGCGGTCTTAGCGCTTTCATGGTTTCTGGCCTGGACGCGATTTTCCTGGTTTGAAGCTTTCCAGCGCCTGACCTTCATTCCCCTGTGGTTCTCTTATATCATGATTGTCAACGCCCTTTGTGTTCGCCGGACAGGTACCTGCCCCATGCTGGACACGCCGATATTCTTTGTTGCGTTGTTTCCGCTCAGTGCAGTTTTTTGGTGGTTTTTCGAGTATCTCAACCAATTTGTTCAGAATTGGTTCTATACAGGAGTGGACTATGGCCCGCTGGCTTACAGCCTTCATGCAAGTATTTCTTTTAGTACCGTGCTACCGGCAGTTTATTCAACCTGCACCTGGATTTCCACCATAGAAGGTTTTCAAAGCCGCTTTCATGGCTTACCTGCCCTGAACAACCTGCCCTCAAAACTGATAAGTGTGCTGGTTCTGCTTTTTGCCTGTGCCGGATTGGTTGGGGTGAGCCTCCGGCCTGAGGAATTGTTTGCTCTGTTATGGCTTGCACCTCTTCTTATACTTGTCCCACTGAAACATCTTGCGGGAAAAACAACTCTTTTCTCCGCAATTGCTCAAGGCGACTGGCGTCCCGCAATATCTGCAGCCCTGGCGGCCCTGTTGTGCGGTTTCTTTTGGGAAATGTGGAATTATCATAGTTTGGCGAAATGGATCTACAGCATTCCATATGTCGAGAGATTCAAAATATTTGAAATGCCGCTACTGGGATATATGGGTTACCTGCCTTTTGGCTTGTTGTGTATCGAGGTTTCGGAATTATTTAAAGACTGCTTTTCTCAAAATGGACAGGGAGGAATGAATCGGAAAACCTGATGCCATGATGTGGGAAATCTCAGCAGGATTACCTGCTGAGATATTTCTCCTCAGGCTCTTGACTCGCCCCCTAACACTATTTACCCCTATTGTATTACGAAAAACTGCAATGCCATCCATTACTCTTAGAAAAAGAGGTGTGCTATGACACGTTCATTGTGGCTCGAAGATACAAAATCCATTGGATTCACTTCAGAAAAAAGAAAGGCGGACGTTATTGTGATCGGAGCAGGTCTGACAGGCCTTGCAGCCGCCTGGCGACTCCGTATGGAAGGACTGGATGTTATTGTGCTGGAGGCTTCCGAAATAGGAAAAGGTACCTCGGGACATACGACGGGTAAAATAACCAGTCAGCATCATCTTATCTATGACTACCTCATCGACCAGTTCGGTGAAGAAAAGGCTCGAATATACGCGGATGCCAATCAGTGGGCTGTCCGCGAATATATGGATTTAATCGGCAAGGAGGGTATAGACTGTCATCTTGAAGAGCAATCGGCCCATGTCTATTCCCATGAAGAAACCGATGTCCTGGAAAAGGAATATGCTGCCGCGACAAAACTTGGGCTGCCATGTTCGCTTGATACCATGGCATTCAGTCGAAACAAGGTTTTGACTTTCAGCGGACAGGCACAATTTCATCCAAGGAAATTTATGCTGGGACTTGCCGAAAAAATTGTTGATCAAGGTGGAACAATTATTGAAAGTACCAGGGTAATAAAGGTGCAGGAAAAAGTTTTATGCACAGTTACGACCAATAGGGGAACGTATGTTGCTGATCACATAGTTTATGCAACATTATTCCCAATACTTGATCATACCTTCTTCGCTTTGCGGCTTCGTCCTGTAATGCATCATGGTATGGCTTTTTCAGTAAAGGAAAAGGAGTTTGACGGCATGTATATCGGGGTGAACGATATCTCATATCGTTATTTCGGCAATACGCTGATAACCGTCGGACAGCAGCAGCCTATCGGCGAAGATAAAAATCCCTATGAGATACTTGAAAAGAAAGCTCGTGAAAAATTTGCTGTTGAAAGTGAAATCACACGCTGGTCGGCCCACGACCAGCAGAGTCCGGACAGAGTGCCTTTTATCGGCAGTTATGATCCGGTAACAGACAAGCAGCATACTGCAACCGGATTTGGCGCATGGGGTATAACTCACGCCATGGTCGCGGCGAAGATCCTTACCGATCAAATATCCGGCAGTGGCAATGCCTGGGCGGATTTATATACTCCCTGGCGAACGGGTAAAACAATATCAATGGCCATCAAAAAAGGCAAAGATACCATCACAAGCCTGGTCAAAGGTGAGCATCTCTGTTCTCATATGGGATGCGGAGTAGTATTTAATCAATTTGATCAGACATATGACTGCCCTTGTCATGGATCTCGTTTTGACAAGGAAGGAAATGTTCTCTGGGGACCAGCGGTAAAGGGAATACGTGGAGCTAAAAAGAAGTCAGAGTGATGAACATAAAACTGTGAAGATGCTATGCCGAGAGCTATTTGGAAAGGCGGGATCAGTTTCGGGTTGGTGTATATCCCTGTAAAACTTTACAGCGGAGCAGCGCGGCACGATATTGACCTGAAAATGCTGCGCCAGGGGGATCAGTGCCCAATTAAATACGTTCGGATCTGCGAGGCTGACGGCAAGGAGGTTCCCTGGAAAGACATCGTCAAGGGACATCCAATCGACAATTTTTATATCACCCTGAACGACGACGATTTTAAAAAAGCCAGCCTCGGAAAAAGCGACAGCATTGATATTCAGGAGTTTGTCAAAACCGAGGAAATAAATCCGAGATATTTTGAAAAACCTTATTTGCTGGAACCGGAAAAGGGTGCCGGAAAAACCTATAATCTTTTACGCAAGGCTATTTTCGATTCCAAAATGGCCGGACTGGCAAAATTTGTCATGCGCAACCGCGAGCACATGGCCTTGCTTATGGCCGATGAAAAAGTACTCTATCTTACCCAGATGAGGTTCCATGACGAACTGCGTCAACCCGATGATCTGAAGATTCCCGGCACAAATCCCACCAAGGAAGAACTGGAAATGGCCATGAAGATCATTGCCGGCATGAGTGCACCTTTTCAACCGGAAAAACACAAGGATACGTATCAGCAAAAACTGAAGGAAATTATCAAAGCCAAAAGCGAGAATAAAGAAATTAGTGCTCCTGCAATTGAAGCGCAGGAGTCGGCAGTCCAGGATCTAATGGAACAACTCAAAAAGAGCCTTGAGATGACTAATTAATCGGTCATTCTGTTGGGGAGCTATAGAAATAGTGTTTCAACACCATGGATAAACTAAAAGAATATTCAGAAAAGAGAGCATTTGAAAATACACCGGAACCGGATGATACTCTCATTGTGTCGGAAGAAAAGAACAGGTTTGTCATCCAGAAGCATGATGCCCGGCGGGAACATTATGATTTCCGTCTGCAGGTCGGGAATGTGCTGGTCAGTTGGGCCATTCCCAAACAACCGGTAGATGATCCGGAAATAAAACGTCTTGCCATCAAAGTAGAAGATCATCCCCTCAGCTATATCCATTTTGAAGGAACCATCCCTCAGGGCAATTACGGTGCAGGAACAGTCATGGTATGGGATATTGGCTATTATTACATCAATGAAAGTAAAGATTTTCCTACTGTCGAAGTAATGCAGCATAAAATCGGCAAGGGAGCTTTAAAGCTGTATCTCCAGGGCGCTAAACTCAAGGGTTTTTATAATCTGGTAGAGCTAAAGAGCAGTACAAACAATGAATGGCTTTTTACGAAGGTGAGGTCTACCGCTGAGGAAAATGATTTTGAAAGTAAAAGTGCCCTCAGCGGACGAAGTATGGAAGAAATTGCGCAGTCGGAAAAGCAATGGGATGTTGAAAAAACAGACGAAACACAGGCACAGGCGGAAGAGAAGAATCAGCCACAAAAGATTACCGAAAGCATGCCGGCGGCAAAAACGGGTTTTCCGGGATTTATTCAACCTATGCTGGCAACTTTGACCGATCGGCCATTTTCAAAAAATAATTGGATTTATGAACTGAAACTGGATGGCTACAGGATAATTGCCTGTAAAAAGGGCGATGAGACGGCACTTTTCTCCCGCAACAACAACTCCTTTACCAAAACGTATCCAACCATAGCCAGCGAAATGTCCACTCTCAAAGCCCAATTCGTTATTGATGGTGAAGTCTGTTACATGGACAGCGATAAGAGCGGAGAAAACGAAAAAAGGGCTGATTTCCAAAAGCTGCAGGATGACAATCGTGAACAGGACAATCTTCATTACTATGTCTTTGATATTTTGTGGCTCAATGGCCATGATTTGAAAGTGCTGCCTCTTAAGGAACGAAAAAAATTGCTCTACGTTCTCCTCGCCGATTCTCCGCCGCATATACATTATCTTGACCATGTCGAGGAAGACGGAGTTACCTATTTTGAAAATATTGTTAAGAAACGTCTTGAAGGTATGGTCGCTAAGCGGTCGGATAGCCGTTATTTTCCTGGAAGTCGTTCAAAAGACTGGCTTAAGGTTAAAACAGGCCATCAACAGGAAATGGTTATTTGCGGGTACATGCCGTCCGAAATTCCCGGAAGACCTTTCAGCTCTTTGTTATGCGCGGTTTATGAGGAAGGATCCCTTGTTTATACCGGTCGTGTGGGAACAGGTTTCACTGAAAAGATGATGGACTATCTCATTGAAAAACTTCATGAACTTGAAACCGAGGACATTGACCTCGAAAATGCTCCTTCGGAAAGCAGAATCCGCTGGGTGCGGTCGCAGTTGATTGCTGAAGTAAAATTTGCCGGTTGGACCAACGACGGGATAATGCGTCATCCGAGTTTTGTCGGGTTACGAAGTGATAAAAAGCCGGAACAGATACAGTTGGAACAGCCTGTCGAACCGGTTCTATCCGATCCGGAGGTTACCTTTTCTAAAGTTAAACTGACCAATCTCTCTAAAATTTTTTGGCCGGATGAAGGGTATACCAAAGCGGATGTTATTGCCTATTATCGTGATGTGGCTGAGGTGATACTGCCGTATCTGAAGGATCGTCCGCAATCGCTTTATCGGACACCGAACGGCATTATTGAGAAAGGTTTTTTCCAGAAAAATGTTAAAGAGATTGCACCTGATTGGGTTGAAACTATTGAAATAGCCAACAGCAGAGGCGGAAAAATCGAGTACCTGCTCTGTCAGGACAAAGATACCTTGCTGTATATGGCAAACCTCGGCTGCATCGAGATTAACCCATGGAGTTCGTCGCTGCCGAAGCTGAATCGTCCGGATTTCATGATTTTTGATCTCGATCCTGTTGAGGTCGAGTTTAATGCTGTAGTGAAACTGGCCAAAGAATTTAAAAAGCTGTTCGATCAGTTGGGCATTCCTGCCTATTGTAAGACTTCAGGTTCAAGAGGACTGCATTTGTACGTCCCGGTGCAGCAGAAATACACTTATGAACAGGTGCGAAGTTTCGTAAAACTTATAGAAGTCTATATTCATAATCAAAATAAGGAGCTGACTAGCTTTGAACGTTCTCCGGAGGCGCGCAAAGGCAAGGTTTATCTTGATTATCTGCAAAACGGCAAGGGGAAAACGATGGCATCGGTCTACAGCATCAGGCCGCGGCCGGGAGCGATGGTCTCGGCACCAGTCAGTTGGGATGAACTTGATGACAAGCTCGATCCCAGAAAGTTCAATCTGGCTACCATGCGCCGGAGGCTCGATAGACAGGGAGATCTGTGGCAGGGGATAATGGACCATCGGGTTGATATGAGAAAAGTGCTAGCTGCCTTTGAAGGATAGCCTGCATTTCTCATGAACATTGTGTTGATTTTGTGGAAGGATATCTGTTTTTCAAGAAGTTTTGACAATTATTAAATTTTTCTCTAAATCAATACAATGTTCACCAGAGGTCAATACATGCGACGCCATCTTCGGCAGTATTTTGCCAGTAAACATAGCCTACTATAGTTCACTACCAAAAAAATTGAAGCTGACGCCGCCTGAATGGATCAGAAATGCAGGATAAAAAAACAAAAGGTTGAGGAGGAGAAAACCGGCTGATGAATGGTAAATCCACAAGTTCTGAGAATATATTTTACATAGAAGAAGTCTGGGGGCGTTATAAAAAGAACCCTGATTCGGTCTCCCGCAAATGGCGATCTTATTTTGCAGAACTTGAAGAAGCCGGACAAGGACCGCCCGGTATCTCTCCCAGACTGGCAAAAGGACATGAGCAACTCCATCAGGGCTTTGGGCCGGGAGGCTTGGCCTGCGCGGGCTGCGGGCGCGCGGAAGCCATGTCGTTTTTGCAATATAACGTGAGCCTTCTTGTTCGCAATTACCGTGTTCGCGGTCATCTCCTTGCCAAATTTAATCCGCTGGGAAACCTGCGCACTTCCCTTCCAGAGCTCGATCCCAAATACTATGGCATGTCCGACAAGGATCTTGACCTGCTTTTTAACTTTGGTCATATCTCCGGGCAGAAGGCGATGCCTTTGCGGGATATTCTCCAGACACTGAAAGAGACCTATACCGGTTTTATTGGTGTTCAATTCATGCATATCGATGCCTTGAATGAAAGGGAATGGCTGCAGCAGCGGATGGAGTCCAGCAAAAATAAGATCAAACTTTCCAAGGAACAGCAGTGCCGGATATTAGAGCGGCTGACTGATGCGGTTGTTTTTGAAAATTTTATTCAGAAAAAATTCGTCGGTGCCAAATCATTTTCCCTGGAAGGTGCGGAGACGCTCATTCCTCTTCTTGACCAAGCCATTGAAAAAGCTGTCGAACAAGGCGTAAATAATATTGTTATCGGTATGCCCCATAGAGGCAGACTTAATGTGCTGGCTAATATCATGGGCAAGAATCCCCGGATTATCTTCGAAGAATTTCAGGACTCCAATGCGGAATTCAATGTTGGTCGGGGGGATGTTAAATATCATAAGGGATATCACAGGGATTATAGTACCAAAGACGACAAAAAGGTTGTTTTGGATCTTTCTTTTAATCCCAGTCACCTTGAGTTCGTCGGACCGGTGGCACAGGGCGCTCTCAAGGCAAATCAGGTCAAACAGGCCGTTCGGGACATTAGCAAGGGGTTGTTGATTCTCATCCATGGAGATGCTTCCATGGCAGGGGAGGGCATTGTCCAGGAAACCTTGAATTTGAGCGGATTGGCAGGATTTTCTGTTGGCGGAACCCTTCACGTGGTTGTCAACAATCAGATCGGTTTCACCACTCTGCCCTCCGAAGGACGGTCCACAACCTATGCCAGTGATGTGGCTAAGATGCTCCAGACTCCCATCTTTCATGTAAACGGAGAAGTGCCCCATGCGGTTGCTCAATGCCTGGACGTTTCGCTTGATTTTCGACAGCAATTTAAGCGGGATGTAGTTATCGATATGTACTGTTATCGACGTAGAGGTCATAATGAAGGGGATGAGCCAAGGTTTACCCAGCCTATTATGTACGATGAGATAGAAAAACGTCCGACTGTCCGTATCAGCTACATGGAGCACCTTGTTTCTTTAGGGGAACTTGAGACAGAGGAAGCGGAAGATATCCGGAAGTCACGCGAGCAGTATTTTGAGGAAGAATACAGCAAGCTGGGAGTTTCCGAAAAGGATGGTCCTTCTCCTTTAAGTCTTTTTACTCCTCCCCATGGTTCCTATGTCGGCGGTATTGACGCCCGGGTTGAGGAGGTTGAAACATCAGTACCCAAAGCTCAATTACAAAAGCTGGGTAAACAGCTTGTCAAAGTGCCGAAGGATTTTGATGCTCATCGTAAGCTTTTAAAATTACTCCAGCTTCGGGGAGAGATGTATGCAGATAATGCACCTCTTGATTGGGGTGCGGCCGAGGCCCTGGCATTTGCCACACTGGTGGAGGAACAGGTGCCGGTGCGAATTTGCGGACAGGACAGCCAGCGGGGAACGTTCAGTCACAGGCATAGTGTGCTCCATGACGTTGAAACCGGTGGGACTTACATGCCCCTGGCCAATTTAAGTAAATCACAGGCAAGGATCGATATCATCAACAGCCCCCTGACCGAGGGAGCTGTACTGGGCTTCGAATATGGCTATTCCACAGCCTTTCCTGAATCACTGGTGGTATGGGAAGCACAGTTCGGCGATTTTGCCAATGCGGCCCAGGTCTATATCGATCAGTTTATCAGTTCGGCGGAAACCAAATGGAATCTGCTCTCCGGCCTGGTTCTGCTTCTCCCCCACGGCCTGGAAGGAACAGGGCCGGAACATGCCAGCGCCCGGCTTGAGCGCTATCTAGCCAATGCGGCGACCGATAATTATCAGGTGGTAAATCCTACTGAACCGGCGCAAATTTTTCATCTCTTCAGGCGACAGGTTATGCGGCGTATACGAAAACCGTTGATCGTCATGTCTCCTAAAAGTCTGCTGAGACATCCCAAAGCCGTATCCCCCCTGAAAAGTTTGGCCGAAGGAGCCTTTAGAAAAATAATCCCCGATAAGGACGTAAAAGCAAAAGATGTCGAACGGATTATCCTCTGTACCGGCAAGATCTATTATGAGCTGTTGAAAGAGAGGCAGGACAGGAAGTTGGAATCGGCAGCCATCGTTCGAATAGAACAGCTCTATCCCCTGGCGGAAGAAACCCTGGCTTCCGTTCTAGAAATTTATCCCAAAAATATTCCATTGCTCTGGGTTCAGGAGGAGCCGCTCAATATGGGTGCGTATCCTTTTATTCGTCTGCGTTTCGGCGATTTTCTCAGTCGGCACTGGTCGTTTGACAAAGTGGGACGACCGATATCCGCAACACCGGCAACAGGATCGGCAGCCAGCCATAGACTGGAGCAATCACTGCTGTTTAAGGCCGTTTTTGATGACTGAATGTAACTTTAAAACCTGAAGAACTACCAGCTGGGGAGAAATGATGATTGTTGAAATCAAAGTGCCTGAACTTGGAGAATCGATTAACGAGGTCGAGATTGGAGAGTGGCTTGTCGAAGTCGGCAGTAAAGTCAACCCTGACGACGAAATAGTTGCCGTTGAATCTGATAAAGCAACAGTTGATATTCCAGCTCCGGCGGGAGGGGTTCTTGTTAAGATTATCAAGCAACAGGGTACATCGGCAACCATTGGTGAGGTAATCGGACATATCGATACAGAACAGGAAGAGAAAGAGGAAACAGTTCAAAAAACGGAAGCGGAAAAAACAAGCAAAACCAGCAAGGGAGAACACTCTCCAGAACAATCTCAGGAAAAAGCCAGGGTGACCTTTGAAGAAGAAAAAATAGAATCGCCTGGAGACCAAGGTGCCAAGATTATGCCTGCTGCTGCAAGGATTCTTGCCCAACAGAACGTTGATATGGATGATGTGAAGCCAACCGGACCGGGTGGAAGAATACTTAAAGAAGATGCTCAACGGGCGGTAGATGAAAACTCCACCGCAAAGAGTGAGCAGGAAACCCGGCCACCCCGCCCTGACCCGGCAGACAAGGAGACAAAATCAACGGAACGCCGCGTTCCAATGTCGCCCATCCGCCGAACCATTGCAGCCAGACTCCTTGATGCCAAGCAGAATATGGCCCTGTTGACTACTTTCAATGAAGCCGATATGTCCGAAGTGAAAAGAGCCAGGTCTGTCTTTGGCAAGGAATTTGAGGGAAAACATGGCGTCAGACTGGGATTTATGTCATTTTTTGTCAAAGCTGCTGTTGCGGCTCTTATCGATTATCCGTTGGTGAATGCCAAAATAGACGGCAGGGATATCGTCTACCACGACACTTGCGATATCGGTGTCGCCATCGGCGGTGGAAAGGGATTGGTGGTTCCTGTCTTGCGCCGTGCCGAGCGGATGAGCTTTGCCGATATCGAAAGAACAATTGGTCAACTTGCAGAGAAGGCCAAAAATAACAGCCTGACAATGGATGAGCTCTCGGGAGGCACCTTTACCATCAGTAATGGAGGAATTTACGGTTCCATGCTGTCTACACCCATTGTCAATCCTCCGCAAAGCGCAATCCTGGGACTCCATGCGATAACGGACAGGGCGGTGGTGATTGCCGGAGAAGTGCATGTCCGGCCGATCATGTATCTTGCCCTGTCCTACGATCATCGAATCATTGATGGCCGGGAGGCAGTGAGCTTTCTCAAAAGTATCAAAGAGCGCATAGAAGAGCCGCAAAAACTTCTCCTGGAGATTTAATCATGGCAGCGGAAAAAGACGTTTATGATCTGGTGGTAATCGGTGCCGGACCCGGTGGATATGTCGCTGCCATTCGGGCGGCGCAGTTGGGCCTTAGGGTAGCGTGCATAGAAAAATATAGCACCCTTGGCGGGACCTGTCTCAATGTGGGATGTATTCCCAGTAAAGCGCTGCTTGAATCGACCCAGAAATATAATGAATGTAAATTCGCGATGCAGGCTCACGGCATTTTTTTTAAGGATGTCTCCTTTGATCTTGCGGCAATGATGACCCGCAAGCAAAAGGTCGTTGCGACTCTCACCGGGGGACTGGAGCATCTCTTCAAGAAAAACAAAATCACCAGAATTTTGGGAACGGCCCGGTTGCTGAACGATCTGGAAGTTGAAATTACAGGAGAAAAAACTGAA
>JBARUR010000234.1:0-1705 GCA_049645845.1 Desulforhopalus sp.
AGATGGGAGCCTCGGTGAAAATCGTCAATTTAGCCCATAATCTTATCAAACTAATGGGCTATGAACCTGGTAAAGAGATAGAAATACAATATACCGGGTTACGTCCGGGAGAAAAACTCTACGAGGAACTCATTACAGTAGGTGAGGGTATTGTTCCAACCAAACATGAAAAAATTATGGTTCTCCGGGGAGAGAATGAACGAAACCAGGAAATGGAGGAACTTTTAAAGTCTTTAGCAAGGGTAGCCGGAGTCCATGATGCCTATGGCATAAAGGGAGTGTTACAAGCCATTATCCCTGAATATAAGCCAGATATGGAAGCAGGATCTACTGTCCAGCCACTACATGCCAATGTTGAGAAAATGTGTAACTAGCTGCTGTTAAAAGATTGATTCTCTTGCCCCTAAGTTCTTTCCCTCGCTGTCAGCAAGGATGAAACAGATGAAAATATTGATTGTTAGCCAATATTTCTGGCCAGAGCAGTTTCGCATCAACGATCTGGCGCTAGCGTTGAAAGAGCGAGGACATAAAGTCTCTGTGCTTACCGGGGTGCCGAATTACCCTGGAGGTAAACTATTCGATGGATATTGCTGGTGGAATAAACGATATGATGATATGGATGGCGTATCGGTTTACCGGACGCCGATTTTCTTGCGACGGCAAGGACGTGGCTGGCAGTTGGCACTGAATTATCTTTCTTTTGTGTTCTTTGGTTGTTTGTTTGGACCTTTTTTTTTCAGGAAACAGACTTTCGATGTAATTTTTGTTTATGAGCCATCGCCATTCACTGTCGGTATTCCGGGTGTGCTAATACGCTGGCTCAAAAGAGCACCAATGTTGTTTTGGGTGCAGGATTTATGGCCGGAGAGCCTTCGTGCTGCCGGCGCAGTCAACTCGCCGATTATCCTGAGGACTGTTGGCCGCATGGTGAGATGGATTTACCACCGCTGTGATAGGGTATTGGTTCAGTCGGAAGCCTTTGTTGAACCCGCTATACTTGCAGGGGCCGAGAGGCGGCGCATATTGTATTACCCCAACTGGGCTGAATCATTTTACCGGCCTCTGGCAGCCTCTGAAATAACACTGCAGGGAGCAAATCTGCCGGAAGGTTTTCGGGTAGTATTTGCTGGCAATTTAGGTGAGGCACAATCGTTAGAGACCATTATTGATGCTGCCGATCGGCTAAGGGGCGAATCCGAAATTCAGTGGATCATTATAGGAGACGGGCGTCGGGCTGACTGGATGGAGAATGAAGTTGAGAGACTTAGACTTAGTGACCACGTCACTTTTCTTGGGCGCTATTCGTCTGAAGTGATGCCAAATTTCTTTGCCGCAGCTGATGCGCTGCTGGTTACATTGAAGGCTGATGACGTCTTTACTCAAACTATTCCAAGCAAAGTCCAGAGTTACATGGCTTGTGGTAAGCCTATACTTGCTTCATTGAACGGTGAAGGTGCTCGTGTGATCAGAGAAGCGTCGGCAGGGGTTGTCGTGGCAGCTGGTGATGCTGAAAAACTGGCTGAAGCTGTGCTGGAGTTATATCACATGAAGGAATCTGACCGTGTTTTTATGGGTGAAAAGGGACGTAGCTATTATGAAACTCATTTTGAAAGAGAAATGTTGATCAGACGCATTGAACGGTGGATGCAGGAATTGTGTGAGGGGAATAACTTCCAGTCTGGATGTAGTGCAATCCGTGCTGTAG
>JBARUR010000235.1:0-5437 GCA_049645845.1 Desulforhopalus sp.
ATCCTGACAGTAGACGAGTGAACGAATTATTTATCAGAATGGCGATGGGCGATATTTCCACCGAAATATGCAGCCGTTATCAAGATGAATTAATGGAAGGGACCTCCGCTTCATGCGCTTCACTTCACGATTCTTACGATCTCTTCTATCGGCAGAACTTTGCCTGGCTTGAAAGAGATGCTCTTTATCACATTTTAAGGCAACATTATGGAGGTAAAAACTGGAGGCTATGGGAAGGGGCGAAAGAAACCAGGCTGGACAGACATCTGTTCAGTCCGCGTCCGGGTCAGGAAAAAGCAGCTCGGCTGCGGCTTGAGGAACTGCATAAGCAATACTCCGAAAGTATAGAAGATTACTGTTTTGTCCAGTTCCTGCTGGCGGAGCAGCATAAGGACCTTAGAGAGAGATGCCGGAATCTCGGCCTGAAACTATTCGGAGATTTTCAAATTGGACTTTCAGGACGCGATACCTGGTATGCTCAATCCTTTCTGCTGCAGGATTACGTGATGGGTGCGCCGCCAAGCCGCACTAATCCGGAAGGCCAGCCATGGAACTATGCTGTGCTTGATCCCCAGCATTATTTCAGCGAAAGTTATCTCGATAGCACGTCGAACAATCAAGGCGTCTTTGCGGGAGAGCCTGGAGCTGCTGTTCGCTTTCTCAGGCAGCGGGTCGAAAAATTGGCGAGTGAATTTGATGGCCTGCGTGTGGACCATCCCCATGGATTCATTTGCCCATGGGTTTACAAGGCCAATCAGGATGATCCTTATCGCGCTGTACAGAATGGCGCCCGTCTTTTTTCTTCCCCTGCGTTGACTGATCATCCAGCGCTTGTCAAGTTTGCCATTGCTCGTCAGGATCAGCTCACTGAGCAGAAAACAAGATACGATGACAACTGGGTAATCGATCTCGATCTAAAACAGGTTCGACGGTATGCGCTGCTCTTTAATGTCATAATGGAGACGGCCCGAAAAGAATGGGGCGGCCCCGGTGACATAGCCTGTGAGATTCTCAGCACCCAGCCTTATCCGGTCAAAAAGGTAATGGAGTTGTACGGATTGGGACGTTTCCGGGTTACCCAAAAAGCTGATCTTACCAATGATCACGATGTATACAGGGGAGAAAACGCACAACCGGAAGATTGGATGATGCTCGGAAATCACGATACTTTATCGATCTGGCATGTGGTTGATAAATGGTTTGAGGACGGTATAACAGGATTGCAGGCCGAATATCTAGCACTGCGACTGAATATCCCTGAAGATGAGCGAACGGCCTGGATAGAGAGACTTTCCGTTGATGGAGATGCTTTAGTTCAGGCCAAATTTGCCGATTTATTTGTCGGCCCGGCACAAAATATTATGGTCTATTTTACCGATCTTTTTGGTGAAAAAGAAACGTACAATAAACCTGGAACAGTAAGCGCCAACAATTGGACAATGCGTGTTTCTCGGGATTACAAACAAACATATACCGATAAATTATCCAGAAATCTTGCTCTCAATATTCCTCAAGCACTGGCTATGGCCCTCAGGTCAAGGGGCCGGTCGACAAATGTTGAACATCAGGAGCTTATTAAAGAGCTTGAAGCCGGTTCGGGCAGTTGAGTCAGTTGTCTAACCTGCAAATGCGGGCAAATCCAAAGCTTTTTTCCTCATAGGAAGGCTTGTATTCGAATGGCGAAGGTTAAAAATTACATCCGGTAACGGCCATTTCACTGAAAGCTTCTATCTCCTTTCTTAATTCCTGGTAATCTTTCAGGCCTTCAATGAGGTCACCGGGAATTTCTTTAGCTGCGGTACCAACCAGAAGGCCAATGATCATGCCTCGATGGACATTATCACCTCCGGCATTGGCATTTGCCAACAGCGAATCCTTGACGTCGAAATCATGTTTTTTTATCAGAGAAAGTAAGAGCGGCAAACCATGTTCGGGGTAGCAGGCTGTTGCCAGTCGTTCGACCATGGCAGCCTCCGGCAATTGGGCGAATTCGTCAAGATTTAGAGGTTCTCTTTCGAGTTGGGTGTGAAGCTGCCACATAATTTCCCTGGGAATATTACCCGGTCCGTTGTTCTTTCTGTACATGGCAAAAAGCTCATCGCCTCTGATTTTTGGGGCATGTACCAGCCCGGAATATTTATGAAGAGCAGTCGACCTGTCATGGCCAGAGGCAAGATCAAAGAGCAGCGGAACCAGAATGTGCAGTGCACTTGACACATTTTCCGAGCGGTGGGTCAGGTTCTGGTGTCCAATCGCCAGACCTGTCCCCTGATAAGCATTGGCCGCCAGAAGGGCGATAACCAATGGGCGGATGCATCCGCCGAGGGATCCTATTGACCACACCGCGCGCTGCATTCCGGCGCAGCAATGGACAGGTAATCCCAGAGCATAATTTTCAAACCAACGGCGAAGATAAATTTCGGTATAGGGGTCGCGGTTCAATCCCGGAGTGGTCATGTGATCAATGAAATCCTCAAGAAATGGCTGGTCATTATATCTGCCGCCACTGATAATAGAGCGCATAAGCACCCGGACAAGATGCGCCCCCAGAGTGTTTTCCCCCTTCACCAGGCCGTGATGGTAGTGGAAACGGTTTTCTTTGCGCGGGGCCTTGTTGCCGTGTTCAGTTTCCTGTTCGTGTATTTCGATGGAAAGGGTTGAATAGGGAGTATCGTAAAAGCGGACATGATCATGCAGGATGTCGTATAACCTTCCGTATTTATTGGATGATTCAATATCGGGATGGTAGTCCATGCCTACCATGAAGCTTTCCGGGTGGGGATGGGGAGGCGTCTGGTAATCTTTTATTGCCCCATCGAAATCCGTTTTGATATTGTCGATACTGTAGTACCAGTGCGCCGGCATAGCCAGGCTGTCACCAATGAAGAGCCCCCAAAGTCCGTTTTGTATCCGTTGTTGCTCCATTATATCCTCCGATTGCACAGAGAAAGCACATGGACGGGTTTAGAACCCGCCCCTACCTCCTTGCCTTCCTGTAGGGTATTGGTGTAATAGGAATTATATCTCATTTCTCCAGGCAGCTAATTTTAAACTAAAATCCTGTTTTCGGGCGAGTTCTAAACCCGCCCTTTTGCAATTTCGCTCTCCAGATTATTTTCAACCACGTTTCCGAAGTCTCTGACGAAGCCGGTTTTATTCATAGGCATCGAGTTATTTCCAACCTGGGATGGGCGGATTTGGAACCACGCCCCTACACCTGATTCGATCTTTTCGAGTGAAGCCTACAGGATATGGTGGCACATGCACCGTATTTATTGCTGCCTTCAGTCGAAGGCAACGTAGGGGCATGGTTCCAAACCTGCCCTCTTTCAGTTCAGTATGTTGCTGATGTCTTGTGAGAGTGGACAGAGTCTTCTTCTGTCGGACAATATTGTCAGTAATATCATCTGTTCGGTTTATCGTTATTGCATTACGTAACTCCGGGTATGCAGTATGTTCTCTTGTGATGCCTTATAGTTTAGTTAGGTTCAAGAACCATACCAGAACCATATCAATAGGCATGTTACTTGCAACTTTCCTGGCAGACAAAGGCCATTGATTTTTTGCAACCGTTCAGCGGGAAGAGCAAAGTCCGGCGTTTGTCTTTGTAAGAATAGAACTATTGATAAATCCTTAAATATTAGAGGAGAACAAAATGAAACAACAGAGGGTTATGGAAGAGTCCTTTATTAGAGCACATCGGGAATTTATTACCAACCTGACTGCTTCCCTTGAATTACTTGATAAAGATATAGACGAAACGAAAGAGATGCAGACTATTTGCACCGATGAGTGGTGTCAGGCCACTGAGACGAATCTCGATGAGTTGGCAAAATTGATTTTTTCAATAAGTGAACCGCGCTGGCTAACAGAAGAAGACTCAAAAAAAATAAAAATGCTTCGACAGCGCATCCACGATCTTTATGCAAAATACAAAGGGGCTGCCGCTGCCAAAACTGCCTGATGAGCGAGAGCCTGAGGCCCAGGCAAAACGTTCTGTGGTCGATATGCAGCTTTTTCCCAGGTCTGATGATCAAGCCAATGGAGGACTTCCGCCTATCTGACATATCCAAAAAGAATGGCAGAAGGAGTATCTGATCACTGACTGTCGTTCATTTTGGACCTGCGGGAATACTCACCGGAGAGATTCCGGGAGAGTGATAAAATTTTCGGATAGAGGGTCGGGTATGTCTCCACAAAATACATCTCATCACAATTTTTCAATGAATTTCGGCACCGCCATCCTCCCGGATGGCGGTGTTCTTTTCCGCTTGTGGGCACCTGGTGCACAGCAGGTGGACGTCCACTTGTCTCCTTCAAATGGTGCCCAGCCAAGAGAGAAGACATTATCGATGACCCGTCAGGAAGACGGCTGGTTTGCTGTGCAGAGCAATGAGGCAATTGCCGGGGATCTGTATCAATTCATGATTGACGGCCAACAGTTGGTCCCCGATCCTGTCAGTCGGTGCCAGGCTTCCGATATCCATGGACCAAGTGTACTCTATAATCCTGAAAAATATAAATGGCAGGATACTGAGTGGCAGGGAAGGCCTTGGGATGAATCTGTTGTCTATGAACTGCATGTTGGGACATTTTCCCCGGAAGGTACTTTTAAAGGCGTAACCGAACGACTTGACTATCTCTGTGACCTGGGGATCACAGCTATCGAACTCATGCCGATTGCCCAGTTTCCAGGCAAATTTAACTGGGGATATGACGGGGCGCTCCTTTTTGCACCGTGCAGTCTTTATGGTAAACCGGAGGATCTGAAAGAGTTGATCGATTGCGCCCATCAGAGAGGCCTTATGGTTTTTCTTGATGTGGTATACAATCATTTCGGACCGGAAGGTAACTATTTGTATGTTTACGCCCGGGATGCGTTTTTCACTGAGAAATTCCACACCCCATGGGGCGCAGCAATCAATTTTTCGGGAAAAGACAGTAGAATCGTCCGGGATTTTTATATTGCCAATGTCTTGTACTGGCTTGAAGAGTATCATTTCGACGGCCTTCGATTTGATGCTGTGCATTCTATTTTTGATGAGTCAAATCCGGATATTCTGGAAGAAATTGTTGAAAAAGTGCATGCCGGTCCCGGCAAACACCGTCATATTCACTTAGTTCTGGAAAATGACAACAACTGTGCCAGGTATCTTGCCCGTGATTCCGACGGACAGCCCGAGCATTACACCGCTCAGTGGAATGACGATTTTCACCATGCCTGCCATACTCTCTTGACAGGGGAAACAGCAGGATATTATAAAGATTACGGCGACACTCCCATGCAGCATCTGGGCCGGTGTCTTACCGAAGGTTTCGCCTATCAAGGCCAGGGGTCTCCTTACCGGCAGGGTGAAAAACGCGGAGAACCAAGTGCTCATCTGCCGCCGCTTGCCTTTGTCTCTTTTTTGCAGAATCATGATCAGATCGGCAACCG
>JBARUR010000236.1:0-2586 GCA_049645845.1 Desulforhopalus sp.
TGGGCGAAGCCCTAAGCGCACAAGTGTAATGAGTGCGATTGGGTAAAAAGAAATATAATATGGGGAATCAACTAAATAGATTGTTTATGCACAGGGTTGCTTTTTTCCGCGTAGCGGTTCAGTTCTAACTGACTTTTAAGCAGGTTCCTTTGAATCAAAACCTATGAAGATCTGAGCCTTATTCTCACTTAATGTGGGTCCGGCCCGATTCTTATTCTCATTTATTTTGGGCCCAGAAGTAACCTGATTGCGAGCCTAGGCGTTTATCATTGCGGGTCGCTACAAGTAGGAGTACAAAGAGTTTTGACTGCAGCTCAAGAGAAAGAGCTTAAAAGACTTTTATGTGAAAAGAATCCAAGACAGCTGAAACTTCCTTTAACTCTGTGGAACCGAAAAGCCATCCAGTCAGCGATTTACCAACTTTGGCGAGTTCGCATATCTGTACTAAACTTTTTACCATTGAATGATGTGGCACAAGTAGGTGCCTAAAAGAGTAGCTTCTGCGAGGAATTGCCGTGAGCCGTTTCAGAGCATGACTATCTCAAACACTGCTTTTTTGAGCATAACTCGATTTTATTCTATCTATTTGTTTACTTATAACAAAAACAATTAGCAACAGATGTTAGATATAAAAACACTCTTTATTCTATTAGGAGCATCTCATTTAATTGGTGCGATAGTCATTGGATTTTTAGCGTTTAGCAACAGAGAATTGAAAGGTGTGAAGGGGTGGGCGATAGGTCGACTATTGGCAGCTTTTGCTATCATAGTTCTGATCATACGAGACGTCGTCATTCCTGAATATTCATCGGTTATCATTGGCAACCTTCTGTTGTGTTTGGGCCTTTATTCCGCATTGCGTGGCAATTACCAAATTATGAATCGAAAACCCCTCTTGGGGTACCGGTTGTTTTTCGTATTCCTTTTCGCCCACCTCTCAATCTTACTTTACTGGACGATTGTCGAAACTAATTATACGTATCGAGTAGCGTTAATCAGTTTTGTCAATGCGATGTTCATGTTACTTCTGATCCACTCTCTTTGGAACAAAACAAGAAAAGAAAAACTCTACTCCAAGAACCTGCTCACAACATCTTATTTGGTGTTAGGCTCAAGCGAATTTATTAAAGCAAGTTTATTGCTGACTCAGACACAAGCAGGCACAGGTTTGTTCGAATCCAGTACATTAACAACTATTCCCATATTTATCGCATGTTGCTGTTCAATTTTAACTTCTATTGGTTATTTAGCATTGGTTGTTGAATTGCTTAATCAAACCTTAATAGATCTTTCTGAAATAGATCCTCTCACTGGCGTATTAAATCGACGAGCTTTCTTCAAAAAGGCAGAAAAAACACTGCAGCATAGCAAAAATAGATCTATGGAAATGTCAGTATTATTTTTGGATATTGACCATTTCAAAATAATCAATGACACCTATGGGCATGAAACTGGTGACTGTGTATTGAAACAAGTTTCTCAAGCTACTTCAAAATTGCTTGTTGACCAAAATTATTTTGCTCGATTGGGTGGAGAAGAGTTTTGTATTATGTTGTTGGATACAAATGCAGAAGAAGCTATAGCACTAGCTGAAAATATCCGAAAGGCTATTAAAACAATGCATCCCACTCAAAAAATGGCACTTGGCACTGTAACTTGTAGTATTGGCGTATCATCGAAGAAGCAAAAGCAGTCTTTAGAAACCTTAAATGAACTATTGTATGAAGCAGATTGTGCAATGTATCGTGCAAAAAAATTAGGGAGAGATCAGGTTATCGTATTTACTCCAGATATAAAACTCAAATCAGATAATTATTATCAAAACATGGTTGATGAAACGGAATTACATCTCACTCATATTCGACACCGATGAATAAAAATGTAGCTCCAATTATTTTGGTAGAGCGATTAGATAGTGCTTTTAATGAGAGAAAAACTGCTCCGTTTTTTTAAACGTAACCTGAACATTATTAAGAGAAATAGACAGAATGTTTAAATGCAATCGTTAGCATGAAGCATGCGGTGTATCTTAGGAATTTCTTACAAAGAAACAGTTACTCTCTGCTTCAAGAGTTTCCCTCACCTTGACCGCTAAAGTTTTGCACGTGATCGGTTTTTGCAGGAAGTGGACTTCTTTGTCTAAAACATCGTGGGGGGCAATTACATCGGCGGTATATCCTGATATATCAAGGACTTTGAGGTCGGAGCAGTAAGTGGAAATGAATGCCAGGCACGTTGCAAGATACTAACCGAAATAACTCGCCTTTTCCCTATAAACTTCGTGTCTTAAAAATTCTCATTTCTTCGTTTTTAATATTACATTGCTACTTCTAATGACATTCATATGCTCGTCGTTGATACCGGGGAGGATGTTATCCAATCAATCTAGAGTGAGCCAATAGCTGTGGGTGACGAGAGTTTTATACAGAATATTCAGTAGGAGCTTTCAGGTGGAATACCCGGTCGTTCAATTTTATCTGAAGATGAGCTTTTTACAAGAACTTCAATCGATTTCTTATTTTTGTAAAACGGAAATCCTTGGACTTTTAACGAAGCAGTGGGCTATAAGGAAACGGTGTCTAAGGA
>JBARUR010000237.1:0-29373 GCA_049645845.1 Desulforhopalus sp.
GAACCGGCAAAACGTGCGTGTCCGGTTCCATAAACAACTGCGTTGTCGCCTTTGGCTTCACCGAGTGCATCAAATTCGCTGAACCACCCTGTCACCAAGGGCCGCATTTGGCCATCCCCAGGAAATCGAAGAAAGGCGTTTCCCTCGCCAAGCTGGCAGTATTTATAACCTCCTCCTGTCACAAAAGCACCGTTGAGTTGTTCTTGCTTAAGAGAAAATGGCACTACATTGAGGGCGTGATAGGCATCCACAAGCAGGTTTGCACCTACCCGGCTGCATGCTTTAAGAACATTGCCCAGATTGGCAACTCTCTGGCCTGTTTGGTAGAACACCGCTGAAACAATCACTGCAGCAGTGCGATCATTCACCTCTTCCTGCAACCGCTCCGCTACCTGATCAGCAGGTGAGCTGGGGACTTTCACCACTTCCAGTCCTTCTTCGGCCATACGGTCTAATTGTCGTCTCAGGCTGTGGAATTCACCATCAGTTGTTACGATGCGAGGACGCTTTGCAAGGGGCAAGGACGAAAGAAAACGAATTACCATTTCATGCGTACTTGATCCGAGAGCGATATGACCGTCGAGATCATCAAGCAATCCGGCAAATCCACTCCGAACCTGCTCAGCTTTTTCAAAGGCGCGGTCCCATTTTTGATCCAAATATTCGGCGGCATCAAGCCATGCCTGCTGCTGCCCTTTAAAACCGCAATCCGGCCATGCCTGATGAGAATGTCCGGTGAGCAACAGTCGCTCCCCTACCCGAAACCTGCTGTAGTGCTTGGCAAGTGCGTTGGGTGAACGATACAAAGATTCGGGTGTAATCATTGGTTCTGTAACTCCGTCCGTATAGCCCATAAATCAGGAAAGAAGGGCTTGAATAGCGTGGACTTAAGATAGCCAACACCTTCTGAGCCGCCAGTACCGAATTTTTCCCCAATCATACGCTCCACCATCTTGACGTGCCGGTAGCGCCACTCCTGAAATCCTTTATCCAGATCCAAGAGCAGTTCGCAGAGGAAGACAAATAGCGGGGAATTTGCGTACATATCGAGAAGTAATTTTTGGATTTCGGTTGAAGGTTCTATCGGCTGCGTCAGGTCACGGCTCAATACTTCTTCGGGGACAGGAATTCCACTTTGCGCTGCCCCGGCGAGAAACGCATCCCACACAGTGGAATCTTGATAACGCTTTTCAAGCCTTTGCCTGGCTTCTGATACTTCCGGCAGATGTTCGAAAATCTTACGTCGTTTGTGGCCGAGTGCGAACTCTAATTCTCTAAATTGAACGGATTGAAAGCCACTTGCTGTTTCCAAGTGACCTCTAAAAGCGAGGAAATCCTGAGGAAGCATCGTTTCAAGAACATCAAACTGTTCAATCATGACTTTTAGAACAGCCAGGACTCGCTTCAGGGAAAACTGAGATCTGGAAAAATCACAGTTTTTCAAAAGTATCTGTAATCGACCAAATTCATGCAGAATTTGTTTGAACCACAACTCATATGTCTGGTGGATGACAATAAAGAGCATTTCATCGTGAACTTTTTCGTCCGCTAATGGTTGTTGGAGCGCGAGAAGTTCTTCGATTTTGAGATAACTTGAGTACGTCAGCGCCATAGTAATCCTATTTAAAACATGTTGTTTAAATCACAGGAGATATACAATCGCAGCTTTTGACGGCAATAGTCGCAGGATCCATTTTGCTTATATTTTATCAAAAACAGCTTTAATATAGCCAGCTACATCAAATTTACGACGACAGCCCGCTTCATTCATATAACGAACCTTACCAAACACTGCCCGCTCCCGCCAAGCCCTGTCATGGACACCTCCTATTGACCAGGCGATGCCTGCATAACCATTGGGATCCCGGCCATCAAGAGAATAACGGTCATTAAGGGTTATTGCATAAGCAAGAGCAGTTTCAGGGTCGGATGTCCATTCAAGAATTTTTTTGGCCCAATACATTCTTAAATACCCATGAAGCTTGCCGCTGCAAACAAGATCCTGCTGACAGGCATTCCACAGATGTTCATGGGTTTTCCCCTCTTCAAATTCGGAAAGAGAATATAAGTGATCTCTTTGATCGTCCCTGTGTTTATCCAGACTTTTTCTAGCCCACTCCGGAAAACCTTCAAAACGATCATATGCCGGTTCATAATAGCAAAAATTATCAGATAATTCTCTGCGAATGATGAGTTCCTCAAGAAAGCTTTCTGTTGTCTCATCAGGCAGTTCAGAATACGAAACCATCCATGCCAATCGTTGAGAAGACAACTGGCCGAAGTGAAGATAGGGGGAAAGTCCTGACTGGCCATCCAGACAAGGGTTATTGCGAGAATCAGAATAATCTTTCAATTTATGAGTGGTAAAATTTATTGCTGCGAGCATAGCTGCCGCTTCACCTGTCTTTGTAGAATTTTCAGCTCCTGCTGATCGTCTGGCCAGCTTTTTTGAAAATCGGGATATTTGATTTATGACAGTTTTTTGCAGGTTATAGGGATGGTTTTGGAGTGCTGGGATATCAGTCAAATATTCCGCCAAAAGCCGCCGTATCTTTGGTCTGATGGTGTATGCTGCGTATTCTTTTTTCTTTGAAACAACCCAGACAGGAATAATGTTATGGGCATCTACCTCATAAACCGGTACCGCCAAACTATCGATAAGCTGTTTTTTCCATTGCTGCTTAATTCTTAGCGGGTCAAAATCGCTGACGAGGACATGAGCGTCGATCTGTCTTAAAAAAGAAGGAAGTATTTCTTCCGGGCTCTGGTCAAGCAACTTAAAGCCGATATTGAATTGATCGAATTTCCCCTGTAATTCTTCAAGGCCCTTGAGCATGAAACTATAATGATTCTGCGTGGCACCCGGATAGTCGGGAGCCACACAGAAAACAACCAGCAATCCTTTCCGACGAATCAAAGCTTCTTGCTGGGCCCATAAAAGAGCCCAGTTGTCGAATATTCTTTGGTCGCGCGACATCCAGTAAACCACAGGACCTTCACCCCGCTGCCCTTCTGAAAGCCGCCGGCTTCTTTTTTCAATGTCAATATTTCGTCTATTCATCATATGCGACTGATGTTTTGAGACGGGAACTATCAGTCTTCTTTACGAGTCTCAATATAATGTGCTGTAGCTAGTGCAGCAGTACAACCATCTGCTGCAGCAAGCACTATCTGGTTAGCATATTTTTGTCGCAAATCACCGACGGCAAATATTCCCGGAATACTCGTCTCGCATTTTTCATCGGTTACGACATAGCCGCTCGTATTCAGTTTGACTCCGGCAGGAACAATCAGGTTATTCGGTCTAAAACCAACGAAGATAAACACACCGTCAGTGTTAATGGTGCGCTCATCACTGGTTTGAGTGTCTTTTAGCAAAAGAGCCTTGACACCTTTTTCATCGGATTGAATTTCAGTGACGACTGTGTTGTAGATAATTTCAATTTTCGGTTCTGCAAAAACGCGTTGTTGCAGAATTCGACTTCCCCGGAAGGCATCCCGACGATGAATGAGATAGACCTTACGGGTAATTTTAGACAGGTACAGGGCGTCTTCAAGAGCAGTGTCACCGCCTCCGACTACAGCCACTACCTGGTCACGGAAGAAGAAGCCGTCACAGGTAGCACAATAAGAGACACCCTTTCCGAAATTTTCATCCTCCCCGGAAATATTGAGTTTCTGGGCTGTTCCTCCCGCCGCGAGAATGACGGCATGGCTTTTTAAAACGGTGCCGTCGGCAAGACAGACAGAATGATATTCGATGCCAGGTTCAGTTGAAACAGCTTCTTTCTGGATAATTTCCAGATCATAGTGTTTGGCATGCTCAAGAAATTTCTCGCATAGCTCAAAACCGCCAATCTCTACAAAACCGGGATAATTTTCAACTTCTTTAGTAATAGCCACCTGGCCGCCGGGAAGCCCTTTTTCAATCAAAACAGTCTTTAAGGCTGCGCGCATGGCATAAATCCCTGCTGTGAGACCAGCTGGACCGCCACCTAGAATGATTACATCGTACAACTCTGATTCAGGCATTTCTCTCTCTCCATTCAATTATAAATATTTTTTGTTCAGATGGGTGGTGCAATTGTCACCACAATTCGCATGTCTGTCGTTGCCCTAACCCCATGGGGCTCCCGTATCTCCGAGATCAGGATGTTGCCTGTCTTTGCAGGAATCTCAGCGTCATTATCACCAAGAAAAAAGCCCTCTCCTTCGATGACTTGAATAGAAAGCTCCCCGTCAAGATCGTGGGAATGTACCGGGAATGTCACCCCAGCTTTAAGATTAAAATTAATTATTTTAAAAAATTCAGAATCCTCCACCAGAAAAAAACGTTTCATTTGACCTTCGCTAAATTCCCGAGTCGTATTTAGATCAAGTACTTTCATATTTCCTCCATTTTTTTCTTTTAATTACTCATTTTGATGACAATAATCACAATTTTCTCGCTGTCGCTCTCCATATCGTCTCAATGCAACACAGGAGCAACAAAGCAGTCGAAAAAAAATAAGAACAGTACTGGAAAAAAATCCATATTTACCGTATTAATTGAAGGTTGCAAGGATGGCTTACAGGTTATTCTTGATCACCGCCTCTGTCGCTTCCATGACGAATTGGCCTTCTTCAGGCGACGGAGGCGTATCTTCTTCTTTTAAAGGTAACCAATGGCTCCTCCAGAAAAAGCTACTCAGAAAAGAGACCAAGCAGGCACAGTAACTGATGAAACCATCTTAAAGATTGCTAAGGAAATTTCGATTAAATTTATCGAAGTCGGTCGAATAACCCCGGCAACCTTTGAGCAATCATTTAAAAATATTTTCTCTGCAATAGACACAACAGTAAAAAAAACAAACTCGTAAAAGCATAAAATTTCAGATGGATAAGTAAAAAACTTCATATGCGAGGCGCTCAAAATTTATATCATTCCGGCGTACTGGAGTACGTCGTAATTATAGAAATTTTGTAGCAACGAAGTAGATGAAGAGTTTTTACGACGCCATCAAAAAAGGTTAAATTGATGCACTCTCTGGCAGCACAACTCAATATCGTCCCCGATACATTAAAACATATCCACCTCATGGGTATCTGCGGAACCGGCATGGCGGCTCTTGCCGGAATGCTGCAGACTTCCGGGTACACTGTTACTGGAAGCGACAGCCAAGTCTATCCGCCCATGTCGGTTTTCTTAAATAATTTAAAGATATCCGTTTCTAACGGGTATAGCGCAGATAACCTTGATCCTGCCCCGGACCTGGTTATTGTCGGAAATGTTATAACCCGAAAAAATCCCGAAGCGATAGCGCTTGCCGAACTGAAAATTCCATATCTTTCCTTTCCTCAGGCTCTTGCTCATTTTTATATCCAGACTCGAACCTCACTGGTTATTTCCGGCACCCACGGCAAAACCACTACCTGCTCCCTGCTTGCGACGGCTCTCTATCATGCAGGACTTGATCCATCATTTATGATCGGCGGAATTGTGGGGGAGTTTGGAACAAATTTCAGGCTTGGAAAAGGAGAATATTTTGTTGCGGAAGGAGACGAATATGACACTGCTTTTTTTGACAAGGGATCAAAATTTCTGCACTACATCCCTCAAGTAGCTGTTATTACTTCAATAGAATTTGACCATGCGGATATTTTTGATGATCTTGATGCTATAAAAAGATCCTTCAAAAAATTTGTTGCTCTCCTGCCGCCTGACGGTCTTCTTATTGCCAACTTCGACGATAAAAATGTTGTAGAAATCGCTGCGGAAGCCCCTTGTCCTGTGGAGAGTTACGGTCTCGATCCTTCTTACACCTGGGCTATAGATTCTATACAGATAGACAATGCAATCAGTCGATTCGACGTCTTAAAAAACGGTAAGCTCTGGTCAGCAATGACGGTTGGATTGCCCGGAAGGCACAACTGTCTCAACAGCCTCGCTGTTTGCGCTGTAATGCATCATCTTGATATTTCTCCTTCAACCATAAACAGGGGACTGGAAAGTTTTGCCGGTGTAAAAAGAAGACAGGAAGTACGTGGAATAGAACGAGGTATCACAGTAATTGATGATTTTGCGCATCACCCCACTGCAGTTCGGGAAACCTTAGCGGCACTCAAAAGCGGGTATTCTGACAGACGGTTGGTGACGGTATTCGAACCAAGAACCAATTCTTCCCGACGGGCAATTTTCCAGAACGATTATGCGACGGCATTTGATTCGGCCGATATTATCCTGCTCAAGGAACCATCTCCCATCGAAGGCTTAACAAAAGAGGAGCTTTTTTCCTCTGCCAGGCTGGCATCAGATCTGATAAATAACGGAAAATCGGCAGCCGAGGCTTTCGAGACAACTGATGATATTTTAAATCGCCTGAAGAACATTCTTCAGGAAGGTGATGTGGTGGCGATACTCTCCAACGGAGGCTTCGACAATATCCACGTTCGCCTACTCGACCAGATCAGGGCTTCAGCTAGTGAATAATGCCTGTTCGGAAGAACAATTACTTGAGTCAATCAAGCACAGGATTAATTTTAAGGCGCAAATCCTCAACAAGCTGCTGGTAATTAACGGCATGATCACCTGCTTTCCCGCTTTCTTCGATTCGAAGTGCTATACTGGCACAATCCAGGAGGCCAAGATTCAGAAAAGCGCCTTTTATTGTATGTCCTACCTTGCCGATTGATACTGGATTTTTTTCGGCCAAAGCCTCTTCCAGACTCTGCATGTGCGAACCCAGGGTAGCAATAAAACTGGGCAACAACATCTCAATCTGTTCGGCTGGAAGATTGAATTGTTCTTCAAGATATGATTTGATATTTTGAATGTTTTGCTGTTGCATAATATTACACCTAACAAAATACACTAAATGAGCTAAAAAGGATTACGAGCTTATTCTATCAACTGCAGGTGCCGTAACTGTTCTTCAATTCTCGTCCTGCTGATCGGTTTAGTCAAATATGCTTCACATTTCCCCTCTACTAATGCCTTCATTATATTCTTAGCATCATCGAGAGCAGTTACCATTAAAACCTTCGCCATTTTAGAACCATCAATACCTTTATCCCTTTCGATCCGTCGCATCTCCCGCAAAACTTCATGTCCGCTCATTTGAGGCATCATGATATCAAGACAGATAAGGTCATATCTTTTTCCAGACAGATCATATGTTTTCTCAAGTATATCAACGGCTTCACGTCCATTTGAGACAGCATCACAGTCACCAAAAGGGGCGAGAGTCTCCACAAGCAGGGTTCTGCTTATAAATTCATCCTCAACAACCAGAATTTTTATTTTTTTTCCCATATACTTGTTACTTCCCAGGGGATTCAGGGATGGCAGATATTGCTTGCCATGGTAAAGTACCATATAGCCATATCATAACTTCATATAGAAGTATTAAACTAAAACTGCATCTTTTGCAAAAAAAAGTACTCGCCGAAAAATCTTCCATGAGCATCCTCGACAGAGTTGCATCAGTTATTCGTACGCATAGCTTGATAAACCCAAATGACGGTGTGGTTATTGCCGTTTCAGGAGGCGCCGATTCCCTGGCTCTGCTGCATATTCTTCATGAGATCAACCTGCCCCTGAAACTTACCGCAATATACATTGACCATGGGCTGCGCCCCCTTGAAACTCCGCATGAACGAAAGACTATTGGTGAAAGCTGCCGGCTTCTCAAAATTCCATTTCAGATCCGCACCATTGATGTTAATGAGTTTGTTGTCCGTGAAAAAAAATCTCTGGAAGAAGCGGCAAGGATTCTCAGGTATAGAGCCCTGGAAGAGTTTCGACAGGAATGCGGAGCGCAGGTTATTGCCGTCGGCCACACTGCCGACGATCAGGTGGAAGAATTTTTTATCCGTTTGATCAGAGGGAGCGGCATCAGGGGATTATCCGGCATGAAAACCAAGAGGGACAACATCATACGCCCCCTCCTTTATGAAAAGAAAGAACAACTTATTGATCTTCTCTCAACAAAACATGTCGATTGGTGCCTGGACTCCTCCAATTTAGATCGACGGTTCCTGCGTAATCGAATTCGGCTTGATTTATTGCCTTTACTGGAAGAGGATTTTAATCCAGCGCTAGGTAAAATTCTTCTACAGAACATGAATATTCTTGCTGAAGACGACGATTTCATAAATGAACAAACTGAAACGTTCTATAGCCGATGCGTCAACTTGTCAGACTCAACTCATAGCGCTCAAGGTTCGCAGCTTGTTATTAGTCGCGAAAAATTTATTGAATTCCATCCGGCGATTCGCCGAAGGATCATGGAAAAAAGTTGCTGGCAGATGGGAATACGCCCTACTTACGAACATATCTGCACACTTGTCAATCTCATAGAATATGGAAAAAACGGCGCTGAACTGCATCTCGACGCTGGAGTTCGTGCTGAAAAATCGGTGAACAAGCTGATTTTGGAACGACCTCTCCCAAAAGGACTGATTCGAGGATCAAAAGAGTTTTCGCCCTCGATAAGTCACGCAATTCCCGGCACTGGCATATACAACATTTTTGAAGTAAACAAAGAGCTTGTGCTCAAGGAAAGATCAGTCTCTGAGGATGATGAAAAACCTGAGGATGAACTCTGGATTGACCTGGATAAAATACGTTTCCCTCTGCACCTCCGCTCTTTTTTACCGGGCGAAAGGTTTTATCCATATAACGGTCCGGGAAGCAAAAAAATATCCCGATATTTTAATGAAAAAAAGATTCCGGCTAAAGAACGACCCGGCTGGCCGGTACTTCTCAGCGGAGATCGGATTGTTGCTTTAGTGGGTTTGCAAATCGACGATAATTTTCGAATCACAACTGATACCAGGAAAATTCTCTCGATATCCTGGCGGGCTCTTTGATAGTGCTTGTCATCAGGATTTTTTTCGCAAAATCCGTTTATCACCTATTCTCATAGTGATCTTAATACGATCAAGGTACTCCAAAATGGGAATTGAAAACTTTCTGGTAAGGCCGGTTAATTCTTTGAAGGACGGCGCGTCGATTTCACCATTTTTTTCCATATAGGAAATAACAGATGCAATCAGGGGTTCGATAATTTCATTTTTATAATAGAGGGACTCACTGATCTTCAACAGTTTGCCATCCCGCAATTGAAGATCGATAACATCTTTTAACAATCGGCTCGGATAATCGGAAAACCTTTCCATGGTTTCTTTAATCGTCGGAGTTGAAAGCCCTTTCTCCTGATACCAATCGTTCAGCTCCTTCCTCAGCTGCTCTTCATCGGCCTGCAGAGCAACTTCGTGATCGGCCATACGAACAAAAGATTCTTCCTGCACCACAACTGATTTTTTAATCAGATCGTTTATACAGTAATTATAGACTTTCGGGTCGACTTTTCGACCAAGGCTGGTACGCAATTCCTCTTTGGCTAAACCTGTTTGCAAAGGGTTTTTCTTGTGGTATGCCATGAGATGCCGGACCAGCATTTCCTTGATTTTTTCGGCTATCTCTACAACCACATAACGCTGGGTAGCGGAGTCAACAACAACCATTTTTTTGGTGGAAATCGGCTCATTCAGAGCTTTTTTCAGATGCTTGCCGAACAGCCCGAGGCGAATCCCCAATTCATCCGCGGTCAAACCAATTTCGCGGCTTTCCCGAAGAAAAAACAGAGCCTTCTCCTCAACACTGCCTTCTCGGAGAATCTCGAGTATTTCTTTATTAGTCTGACGATCAGTATCAGAGAGTCGTTTCCGTTTACGAGGTGAAACATTGCCGAGCACCATTCCCCCTCCAATAGTATGGACGGGAGAATAACTCCGGATGACATATCGATCTCCAGGCCATACGGCAATCTTGGTTTCCAGCAGCAGCTGAACTACCGCCTCATCTCCGGGTTGCAGTTCGTCACGGTCAAGGAGCGATACCCGACCGATTATTTCGGCGGTACCTAAATGGACTCTCACCCTGGCCCTGTGTTTCATCGGTTTAGCATTGGATGCCAAATAGAGAAACTGACAGTCAAGCATATAATTTGCAGTGAGGGTACCGGGCGGCGCCAGCACCATGCCTCTTTCAATATCTGCGACATCGACGCCCTGAAGATTAATTGCGGTCCGGTGCCCTGCCTCCACTTCGTTTACAGCTTCGGAATGAACCTGAATCCCTCTGATTTTGGCAACTTTGTCTGTCGGATAAATACGCAGTTCATCACCGACAGAGGTCCTTCCGGAAATAGAAGTCCCGGTAACTACGGACCCAAAACCTTTCATGGCAAATATACGATCGACAGATAGGCGAAAAGGCCCGAATACTTCATGGAAGTTAAAAATTCTGACTATCTTGTCCAGAGCGTCACGGACAAGATCTATCCCTTCACCAGTGATGGAAGAAACATTGATAATTGGAGCGCCTTCGAGGAAGCTTCCCGCGCAAAACTCTTCGATTTCATCATTGACCATCTCAAGCCATTCCGGCTCGACCATATCTTTTTTTGTTACAATGACTATGCCCTGATCGACTCCCATCAAACGGCAGATTTCAAAATGCTCAATGGTCTGGGGCATAATACCTTCATCGGCAGCGACGATAAAAGCTAAGATATCAATACCCGATACTCCCGATACCATGGTCTTGACAAATTTTTCATGTCCCGGCACATCAACTATTCCTATCCGATGACCACAGGGTAAATCCAGAAAAGCAAAGCCGAGTTCAATGGTGATCCCTCGTTTTTTTTCCTCTTTGAGACGATCTGTCTCAAAACCTGTCAGAGCCCGAATAAAACTCGTTTTTCCATGATCTACATGACCGGCTGTACCAAGAACAATTTCGCGCATACGTTCAACAAAAGAGGGAAGAGGTAAATGTGATTGAGCTAGTTGCCACCTCTACCAGAAGATATCGGATCGGCAGCTATCTCGAAATTATAAAAATGGGTTCGAGCTTTTCTCTTCACCAATTGTTGACTTTTGGCCACCATAGCCATGGCCGGGCCAGACAATCGTTTCAGAAGGCAAAACCAGAAGCTTGGTTCGGATGGAATTAAGCAGTTCATTATGTGATCCACCGGGAAAATCTGTTCTACCTAATCCGCCGACGAAAAGAGTATCTCCTGTTATCAAATCAGGAGCATTGTACAGACACATTCCTCCAGGCGTATGGCCGGGAGTATGAATTACTTTGAGTTTGACGTCACCAATTGTAATATCATCACCTTCTTCAACCTTAAGGTCTGGAGCAGGTGATGGTTCTAATCCAAGCATTGAAAAATAATTTTCTACCTCGGGTTTACCAAAAAAGAGTGCATCAGCTGAGTGCATCACAATCTTTGCCCCGGTTGCTTCCTGTAACTTTCTATTACCGCAGACATGATCAGGATGCCCGTGGGTAGCAATGATATACTCGACACTCAAGCCCATTTTTTCCACTTCGGCAAGAATTGTATTTTCGTCACCACCGGGATCGATTATGGCTGCCTTTTTGGTCTTTTCACATGCAACTATATAGCAGCACACGGCCATAGATCCAACTATAATCTGTTTTATTATCATAGTATTATATTAGTAGTAGTAGCTGTTTTAAAGCAGGCTGACGACCACCAGCCCGGATTTCTTATGAAGACTGGTGAGAAATCCGGGCCAGTGCCGCCAGCCCTTAATGATACCTTTTCATCCGCCTTCTGCTCATTCCAATCTGCGGTAAATAGTATCTGCTTTCCCTTCCTGTGCTCTACTTAGCCCTAGTTAGTTTTTGGAATGAGATGGACAGCTTCCACCGCAGGCACAGCCGCTGTCGCTCTGGGCCATCTTCAATGGTGCGGCAGCCGCAACAGGTGGCAGTCGAATCTCAATCGCCTTCACCACCTCGGCAAACGCACGGGTGGCTGGGCTGTCAGACGCTGAGGACAAATAGGGTTTGCCATCATCTCCAGCCATAACGACCTGGGGGTCCATCGGAATTTTTCCAAGAAAAGGAAGTTCCATTTCGCGAGCCAGGGCTTCACCTCCTCCGGATTTAAAGATATCGACGGTCTCGCTGCAATGCGGACAAACAAAACCCGACATATTTTCAACAACCCCGGCTATTTCTATCTTTAACGTCTTGCAGAAGCTAATTGATTTTCTTACATCGGCCAAAGCAACCTTCTGAGGAGTCGTTACGACTACCGCCTTGACGTTCGGTATTGTCTGAGCAACAGATAAAGGTTCATCTCCTGTGCCGGGAGGAGCATCGATGATAAGATAATCGAGTTCTCCCCAATCCATATCAGAAACGAATTGCCTGATAGCCTGGATCTTTAAAGGTCCGCGCCAGATTATTGCTTCATCACGGTCGCGCATCATATATTCAAGAGAAACAACCTTCAGGTTATCACTGTACTTAAGTGGCGGAACCAAAGCATTTTTAGATGCAGGCGGCTCAATATTTCCTTTCAGGTCGAGCATACGCACAACATCCGGTCCATGAATATCAACATCCATCAGACCTACCTGATAACCTTTATTAGCAAGACTCAGTGCCAAGTTGACGGAAACTGTAGATTTACCGACACCACCCTTGCCACTCATCACTAAAATTTTATTTTTAATTTTTCCTAAAGACGTTTTTATCGCAACTTCCTGCTGAGCAGCAGCAGCTTGCTGCGATTCCTGGGTACCACAGGATCCTCCACAAGATGATCCAGCCATTTTACATCCTCCTTAACATGATCAAAATAAACAATATTACAACGACCTATCAGTTCCGATCGTTGTAATACTATTCAGAAAAAACAACACCCACTAAAGTAATGCTGTTAACTTGAAATGCAATCACTTTCATGTGCACAAGAAACCTGACCCTGCACTATCAGAACACGATGCCCAGATCCTTTGTTTTCTTAAATACTTTTTGTTGCTTTCTTCGGTGTCTCTACGTAATATGGGAAATTGTGCGTCAATTACAAAAAATAATGACATGGTAAAACTTTATCTGTACATCTTGGCATTTAGTGCCTTACTCCAGAAAATCTGTCACTCAGTTCAGTCCCCATGCTTTGAGGGGGATAAAACAGAATACCCCCTTGTGGGGTGTTGAAGTCTTTTACTTATTCATATTAAATATGAGTATTTCACGAAATATTCAATAACGCTTTGACATATAACCTCAGGAAGAGACAATGCTAGGTTGGTTTAAGAAAAAATTCAAAAAACAAGAACCGGATGCCCCGACTGATTCGCCTGCCGATGATATCAGCACAGATACTCCTTTTCCCGAACATCAGCAACCGGAAAGCGATACTCAACCTGCAACAGAGCCCCCTCTTTCCGTACCTAAGGAAAAAGATGAGACTGATACAGTCTCTCCTTCGAACAAAACCGATAACCGTGTTTTTGAGGATGAATCCCGGCAACAGCCTTCCGATTTCTCTCCGGATGAAGATGTTAGAGAAACAGATACCCCTCCTGCAACCGTTGATGAAGTCGATGTAGAGTCCGAAATTGAGCCTGTAGAAGCCGCAGAGCCGGAGATTGAAGTTGAAGAGCCCCTTAAGGTCGTTAAAAAGTCTGAAATACAGCATGAGGAAGGTAAAAAGAAAAAATCTCTTTTTTCCAGGCTCACCGAGAAACTCGGCAAAACCCGTGAAACTTTTACCTACCAGTTAGACGCACTCTTTCTCGGCAAAAAAGAGCTCGATACAGAAATGCTCGACGATCTTGAAGAGATTCTGATAACCGCCGATCTCGGAGTTGGAACAACTCTGGAACTGCTCGAGAATGCCAGGCGGAAAGTTAAAAGGAAAGAGCTGTATGATCCAAAATCCCTCAAAGAAACCCTGAAAAAGCAAATCAAAGAACTTATCACTGAAAATGATAAGGATGCCGCTCTTGTTATGCCGGACAAAGGCCCCTTTGTCATTATGGTAATAGGTGTAAATGGAGTCGGCAAAACTACAACTATAGGTAAAATTGCCAGGAAATTCCAACAGGCAGGCAGTTCGGTGATGTTGGTTGCCGGAGATACCTTTCGTGCAGCCGCAGTCTCCCAGCTGCAGATTTGGGGAGAAAGAAGCAACGTGCCGGTTATTGCCCACAAAGAAGGCGCAGACCCTTCATCGGTAGTTTTCGATGCTATCGGAATTGCCCAAGCCCAAAATATCGATGTTGTCCTCGTTGATACTGCGGGCCGGCTGCACACCAAAGACCATCTGATGGAAGAATTGAAGAAAATCAAACGAGTGATGGGCAAAAAACTTAAAGGAGCCCCTCACGAAGTAATGCTGGTTATCGATGCCACCACCGGTCAAAACGGAATATCCCAGGCCAGACTTTTTGACGATGCGGTCGGGGTGACCGGTATAACACTTACCAAGCTCGACGGCACCTCAAAAGGTGGAATAGTCGCTAACATCTGCAAAGAAATGAAGATTCCCATTCGTTTTATCGGTATCGGAGAAAAGATGTCAGATCTCCGGGATTTTGATGCCGGTGAATTTGTCGATGCCCTTTTTCATAGCAGCAACGATAATTACTAACACCCCACAAGGGGGTATAAATGCCTTGGAAGTTACTTTAACATTCTAATTTCAAAGTATTCTCCAGATTTCTTGTTTTTTATCAGGTTTTCTGGAGTAAGGCACTAAATCTAAAGTCCAGCAAACCGAAACATGCAATATCAACGACAGCAACAACCGGGTTGTGGCGGATGTTTGCTTATAATCTTACTGATAGTCTTCATTACAGGAGGAGCTCCGGCTCTTACCTCCTTTCTTGGCACCCTGATATATACAGGGCTCATTGGAATTCTGCTGTTTGCCGCTCTGTTTCTAGGGTTCACCTATTGGGTCCAAAAGAAAGTCGCTACCTATGAACAGTCCCAATCGGAGAGCCATAACCGCTTTGTCACGCTCCTTGTACATATTCTCATCCATACAGCAAAAATTGATGGCCAGATCACCAGGGACGAGGTTCAGACTATCCATCGTTTTTTCCAATACAACCTGCGATATAACCAAACCCAGATGCATTGGGTCAAAGAACTGATAAAAGAGGCTGCCAACTCTGTCCAGTCTCTTGACGTACTGCTGCAGGAATTTAAGTCCACTTTTGCCTATGAACCCAGGCTCATCCTGCTTGAACTCGTCTACCAGATTCTCTTCACCAAGACCACCGTCTCTGAAGACGAACTGAAGTTTGCCCGCTACATAGCTTTTTACCTCGACTTATCAGAATATGATCAACGGACGATCGAAGCCAAATACCGCTACAAACAACAGTACGGCACTACAGCGGGACAAGATATGGCAGGCCAGCATTATGCTACTCTTGGTTTGGAAAAAGGCGCAAGCAATGAAGAAATTAAAAAGGCCTATCGTACTCTCAGCATGCAATATCATCCGGACAAAGTGAGACATTTAGGTGATGAATTCAGGGCCGTTGCAGAAAACAAAATGAAAGAAATCAATGCTGCATACGATTATTTCAAAAAACAACAGTGATGGCGCCATACGAAATTTCAGTTTTTTATGAGTTTATCAACAGTAGAAACTCACCAAGATAAAGGTTTTAAGGAGATTATTTCATGTCTGTTTCAGATAAAATGAGAATGTTTGCTGAGAAATCTTCCTGGATACGCAAAATGTTCGAGGAAGGAGCAAAGATGAAAGCCGCCCATGGTGCCGAAAATGTCTTCGACTTTAGTCTCGGCAATCCGGATGCACCACCTCCTCAGCAATTTAACCAGGTTATCCAGGAAGCAGTTCGGAACACTGCGCCAGGGGTACATTCCTACATGCCAAACGGCGGATATCCATGGGTCCGGGAAGCTATTGCTGCCCGAATGTCCATCGAGCAGGAAATGACCATCGGTCAGGGTGACATGCTCATGACTTGCGGTGCTGCAGGTGGTTTGAATATTGTGATGAAGGCTCTCCTCAACCCAGGGGATGAGGTGATCATTCTCGCTCCCTATTTTGTCGAATATGGTTTCTACATTGACAATCATGGAGGAGTAAGCAGGATTGTTGCAACCGATGATCAGTTCAACCTTGATTTGCCGGCAATTGAAGCAGCTCTTTCTGCTAAAACAAAAGCAATTATCGTTAATTCTCCCAATAATCCATGCGGGCAGATTTACTCAAAAGAATCTCTTGCTGCACTTGGCAAGCTTCTTGAGAACGCATCAGAATCTTTTGGGACCACTATTTACCTGATCTCCGACGAGCCTTACCGGAAAATAGTTTTTGATAAACATGAAGTGCCGAGTATTTTCACCGCGTATTCGAACAGTATTGTGGTCTCTTCTTATTCAAAAGATCTCTCACTCCCCGGTGAGCGGATAGGGTATCTGGCTGTTCACCCGAAAACTGAAGATAAAGCACAACTCCTTGATGCCCTCACCCTGGCAAACCGGATTCTTGGCTTTGTCAATGCCCCCGCTCTCATGCAGCGGGTGGTGGCTGATCTTCAGGACGTGAGTGTGGATACAACAATCTATGCGCGCAGAAAAGAAATTATCTGCGGCATCCTGCGCGATGCCGGCTTCAGCTTCACCGAGCCAAAAGGTGCTTTTTACGTCTTCCCGAAGACACCTCTTGAGGACGACGTGAAATTTGTAGCTCTTTTACAGGAAGAGAAAATTCTGACGGTGCCCGGTGTTGGATTCGGATCACCTGGACATATGCGGATTGCCTTCTGTATCCCCGACGATGTCATCATCAGATCGGCAGAAGGTTTTAAAAGGGCCATGGCAAAAGCGCGTTCTTTGTAACGCCCCTGCAACAAGTTTGCATCCACTTGAGATATTGCGAAAAGAGAAAAGGGAAGAGCAAAAAAGCTCTTCCCTTTTCTTATTTTTTCTCCCCTCGCTGCTCGGATTTGTCCTTAAAGAAGAGCTTGATAGAGACTTTATCCAAACCTAGCCCTTCTCTGAATCGATTAGTAAGGTAACGCTCGTAGGAAAAGTGAACTCCTTTATAACTATTTGTCATTACAACAAATTTAGGAGGACAAGTACCAACCTGGGCTGTGTAGTAGAACTTCAAACGTTTATTCTTATAAATAGGAGGAGAGTGTTGCTCAACGGCATCCCTTAGCAATTTATTAAGAGCCGAAGTGGGGAAAGTTGCCGAATATTGACGATAGACTGAACCGATCACCGGAAAAAGACGTTTGATCCCGTACCCTGTCAGCGCGGAGACATTCAAGATAGGAGCATAGCCGATAAATGGCAGGGCCCTGCCGACTTCCATCATGATTGCTTCCTGCCGCTTTTTGTCATTTTGAACAAGGTCCCATTTATTAACAAGAACAATAAGCCCCCGGCCTTCTTCCAAGACATAACCGATTACCTTGGTGTCCTGTTCGGTGATCCCTTCATCCGCGTCAATCAACACCACCGCAACATCACACCTGGCCATTGCAGCAAGTGATTTGAGGATACTGAATTTTTCCAGTTTCTCCGTTGTCTTGCCTCTCCGGCGGATACCTGCAGTATCAATAAAAAGATAACTGTAATTTCCGTGGGTTACAAGTGTATCGACACTGTCTCTTGTGGTACCGGAAATTTCGGAAACGACCATCCGGTCTTCGCCCAGAATGTTGTTAATCATTGAGGACTTACCTACATTCGGCCGACCGAAAAAAGCTACTTTTACGGTGCCTTCGGGAAGCTCGATATCGGTATCATCACTCTTGATGGTGTCACTCAACCCTTCCATCAGCGTTCTGAAACCGTAACTATGCTCGGCAGAAACCGACCACAGTTCATCCACACCCAGTTCATAAAATTGAGCGAGAAGCTCTACCTCAACTTCCGGTCCATCGATTTTGTTGACCAGATAAAAAACAGGTTTTTCCGTTCGACGAAGTATATCAACTACTTCGTAATCGGCAGGCGTCAATCCCTGTTTTCCATCCATCAGGAACATGATTATATCAGCCTCCTCAATTGCCATCATCGCCTGATTACGGATATGCTGCACCATGGGATCTTCGGGATTGTCGTCAATTCCTCCGGTGTCGACCAGAATGAATGCTTTCTGCTCCCAGACCACACGTTCATAGTGGCGGTCCCGGGTCACTCCAGGAGTAGGGTCGACCAGTGCCTTGCGTGATTTGGTAATTCTATTGAAAAGTGTTGATTTTCCCACATTGGGACGCCCCACGAGGGCGACGATAGGAAGAGTGCTGGTCGAAGACATAATGTATCCTGCTAAAGCTCTATACGCTCGAAACGTGACAAAGCAGATTGTTAAAATGAGGGATGGCAAAGCGCTCTGCCATGAATTGTCTACTGTTTCAAGCAGGTGCCAATTCTTTCAGTCCCTTGTTGACCATGGTGCGGACAAGAGGATAATCCTTGAAGAGTGGATCCTCCAGCCGGTTTCTCAAAGACACCAGAGACGGTTTTATAAAATCCCGAAAAAATATTTTCTGCCTGACCTTATAGAGAAATGAAAATGCACCTACTATCTGCATGTTTCTCTGAAAAGCAAGCAGTGCAAACTGTTTCTTAAATTCAGCTTCGTCGACAATAATATGATTGTTGACAGCCTTTAGATAGATCGCAACCAACTTCTCCTGGAACAATGCATTTAGCTTGCAATAAGGATCAATAAGCAAGGATGCCAGATCATAGCCAAGAGGACCGAGACGGCCGCCCTGGAAATCAATAAACCGCACTGCACCGTCTTTAATCATAATGTTTCTGGATTGAAAATCCCGGTGCAGAAAGAAATCGGCCGGCGCCTCTCCTGCACGCCGGGCAATATCAAGGAGTTCTTCCTGAACACCATCATCAGTTGAATGCCCCAGAAGTCCCAACCAGAAAGCCCGCAAAAAATATCCTGATTCTTTTTCAATCATGACCCGGACATCGTACCGCTCATTATCCCAACACCATGATTGCTGAAAACCTTCTGCACCGTGACATTGCATGGCGGCAAGATTTCCCACCGCTGCCCGGTAGAAAGCTATAACGGAATCCTGATTATAGTTTTCTTTTACTACAAGGTCATGCAGCCTGGTATCGCCTAAATCCTCAAAAATTAATACCCCGGTGCTACGGTCCCAACCAAACAGTTCTGGTACCGGCACTTCTTTTTTCCATAAATGCCTGCCAATTTCCCAGGCGGATTGTGATTCTGCGAGCTCATCACTGCCCTGCCCTGCCGGTGCGGCAATAAGACAAAAAGGCTTGCTGTCTTTTTTTACCCGCCAGAATCTTCTGGTAGAACCATCACTTGCAATTTTGCTGCAACAATCAGCCGATATAATTTCTCCGGCCTCTCTTGCTGTCAGCATTCCTTTATCAATGAGCAGCTTTTGCACGCTTTGCAGTATGTCTCTATCCGAAAGTGCTTCTTTTTTCAATTTGATCCTGTATTTTTTCCATAATCAGAAGAGACAATCACATCCCCTAGCCGGCTGCCGCTTGGAACTGAGACATTATCCCAAACCACAACACGCCGAAGATGTGTACCATTTGCAATATTGGCTTCACCGATACACACCCATTCACTCAGTTCAAAATGTGCCGGCAACTTGGCTCTCTTGGCAATGCAATAAGGTTTTCTTATTGGTCCGATCTCCTCCCAGCAGGGGATTGCTCCCGTCAATAATCCCTGGTGCAGCGACAGATAATCATCCACAGTTCCCATATCAGTCCAAAAGCTGTCATCTGATCGATAACAATCAATCTCCTTGCCGTCCTGCAGCAGCTTTCGATAGCGATCGATGATGCACGAAAATTTTTCCACTTCAATATCTTGCAAAACTGACGGGTCTATTACATGCAGACCGGTAAAAGCCAATTGAGTATATTCCACCCTATTGTCAAAACTCCCTACTTTACCATCCTTCACCATCACATTATTAAATCGATAATTATTATGCATCGCCAGTGTAACGAGATTACGATTTGCAGCATGATGACGATAGAGATTTAAATAATCGATTGTATGATAAATATCTCCATTACTGACAAGCAGCGGTTCGTCCCGTAAGTATTTAAGAGCCCGACGCAACCCGCCACCTGTTCCGAGTATAACTTCTTCTTCCTGAACCAGAACCCCTTTCAACCCATCCAGTGCATCAATGATATGATCCCGAAGATGGTGGCAGTTGACTATAATATGGTCAAATCCAAGGTTTTGCAGCCTTTTTATAGTGAGCAGGAGAAGCGGTTGGTTAAGGATGGGGAAAAGAGGTTTCGGTCGAATCAGCGTGTGCGGCTGCAGCCTGGTACCTAAACCGGCGGCAAGAATCATTGCTTGCATAGTACCTCTTTTGTTAAATTGAGATTAAACTGAAATCACAGAGGTAGAGAATTTACAACCAATTTCACTCCATCTGAAGGGAACCGTCCTCCCGTTCAGAAACTCCAACTACAACTATACCTGCTTTATTCGCCTCTTCAACCATTAACTCTCGATCAAAGAGAAGAGATTGTCCGGCTTCAACAGCAAGTACGGCCCCTTTCACTTTCTGCAGGCTCCTGATTGTGGTGAGTCCTGTAGCAGGCAGGTCAAAGCGAAAGTCCTGTCCCGGCTTTTTCACTTTTACCACAACAGCATCTTCCTTTGCCAGGGTCCCGCCACGCAGAATTGTCGCATCGGTTCCTTCAATTGCTTCCACGGCAAGAACCGTACAATTCCTGATCACCACACATTGTCCGATATCCAGCTGCCCGATTGCTCTGGCATTTTGCCAGCCAAATTCAATATCCTGCCGCTGTTTCTTATTGGGCTTTTTCTTGGTAATGACACCGGCGGGAAAGAGTAAATGGCGAAGATAAAGTGTCGACTCAAGTACTTTAATTCCCTCGGTTTCAAGGGCGTCAGCTATAGCGCGAAGAATGGCATCATCCTGTTTCCGGTCGATTTTATTCCACAGCGAAATCCCCTTCAGATCAGGAAGTACATCTCGAAATATCTGGGTTTTGGTGATAGTTCCCAGGAAAACGGTTTCACCGACACCTTCTTTTTTAAAAAATGAAATTACCTTGCCAAGTTGCCCGAGTTTGACCCAGCAGACGACATCGGCGGCCCTGGTCACTTCTTCGTCGGTTTCCCCTTTGTGGGCTACAACCACAACACGTCGTCCAGCCTTTTGGGCCGCTTCAATGAATAAGAGGGGAAACTGTCCGCCACCGGCAATTATACCGATGCTATTTGAATCTATGTTCCTATCCAACCGACTCTAATCCTCAACCGTCTGTTTAACGACTCCGCGCTTGGAATCCATGAAGAATTTAACGAGGGTTTGAACTTCTTCACATTCAGGAAATTGAATTCTCGCCAGCTCGATGGCATCCTTCATTAAAAGATTCGGGGACCGGAAAATTATCCTGTATGCCGTATCGAGCATTTTGATCGTCTCCCGGCTGAACCCGTTTCTTCTTAAACCGACCTTGTTGATTCCGGAAATCCTGGTTCTATTTCTGGTTCCGGCTATAAGGATATAAGGCGGGACATCAAGGCCTATTCCGGAAACGCCGCCAATATAGCTGAAGGTACCTATCCGGCAGAACTGGTGAATAGCAACGAGGCCGCCAATGGACGCCCTGTCCCCGACTTCGACATGACCGGCAAGAGTTGCGACGTTAGCCATAATGACATTGTTGCCGATTTTGCAATCGTGGGCGACATGGGTATACGCCATAAGCAGATTATGGTTACCTATAATCGTTTTTCCATGGCCACCGGGTGTTCCGCGGTGAATAGAGGCATATTCCCTGATCTGATTGTCGGAACCAATAATCAATTCTGTTGGTTCACCTTTATAACTGAGATCCTGAGGTGCCCCGCCTACCACGGAAAAAGAACCGATCAAGTTTCTCTCGCCAATGGTCGTGGGCCCGGAGACAACAGCATGTGGTTGGATTCTGGTGTCGGCACCTATGTTGACTCCGGCTTCAATTACAGCATACGGGCCAACATAGACCGAAGAGTCTATCTGGGCTTTGGAATCTACAACGGCAGTGGGATGTATGGACATTATATTTTAAAATGTTAGTGATAGAATCATTTCTACATACTTCGTGGTGTAGTGCTTTTTGCGGGTTTGTATTTTTAAGATCGCAAAAGTCGCTTTGATTACCTGCTCTCAACCACTATTGCAAGTTTTTTTGAGAACAGTCAAGCTCGATTCAATAACGATCTGCCAATGGATTGTTGATCATTATTCGAACCATAATCAGTTAATATTTTATAATATCAAGTAAATGAAGCCATAAGTTCAGCTTCTGCAACCACCTGATCATCCACTGTAGCTTTCGCCGACATTATCATGATTGATCTTTTCTGCTTTATAAGTTCAAGAGTAAAAATCAACTGATCACCGGGTACAACCGGTCTTCGGAATCTGGCCTTGTCTATGCCTGCAAAAAAAAGCAGCTTATTGCCAATTGCTTCGGGATTGGCATAATAAGCCATTATGCCACCGACCTGAGCCATTCCTTCCAGGATTAGAACACCCGGCATTACCGGTCGTCCGGGAAAATGGCCCTGAAAAAATTGTTCATTTATGGTTACGTTTTTCAGCCCGACTACCTGCTTGCCTACATCAATGGACAGGATTCGGTCCACCATCACAAAGGGATATCTATGCGGCAGCACCTTCAGGATTTCCATGATATCTATATTTTCCGGAATAACAACCTCACTCATTTCCACTTCTCCTTATTTCCTACTCGATCTTAAAAAACGTAAAAAGCCATATTACATGAAAATGCCATCATTCTTAACTTTCGGGCTTATTCTTTAACTCTTCAAGAGACTTACTATTCTTTCTTACTTTATCCTGCAATTCAGGAAGCTTCGCAAACACGGCATTTGCCTTCGCCCATTGGCGAATAGGAATCGCCGGTGCACCGCCGAGGACAGCTCCTTTTAACTGATTGTTGTGCACCCCGCCGCGGGCAGCGACCATCACCTGGTCTCCAATGGAAAGATGTCCGGCAATAGCAGCCTGTCCTCCCAATACTACATTTCTGCCAAGCGTTGTCGAGCCTGCAATACCGACCTGTGCCACAAGCAGACTATTTTCTCCCACAACAACGTTGTGAGCGACCTGAACCAGGTTATCAATTTTAACACCTGATTTAATCCAGGTAACCCCGTAAGCTGCTCTATCGATACAGCAATTTGCACCAATTTCGACATCATCGTCAATGCGGACGATGCCCACTTGCGGTCGTTTGATATGCTCGCCACGCTCATTAGCAGAATACCCATAGCCGTCACTGCCGATAACCGTGCCGGAATGAATGGTCACCCTCTTGCCTATAATGCTATTATTATAAACAGTTACATTCGCCTTGATAGTCGAATCGTCGCCAATCTCGACGTCATCGCCAATAACCGCTCCGGCTTCAACAGTAACCCTTTCACCAAGTTTAACCCGATTGCCAAGAACTGAAAGAGGTCCAAGAGATATCTCACTACCGAGAACACATTCTTCGCCAACAAAAGCCCGTGGATGAATTCCTTTTGCCTTAAAGGGCTCATAAACGAGAAACCCGTGAATAATAGCGACGGCCAGATAAGGGTCTTTCACCCTGATGATGGTGAGACCTTCAACTTCCTTCACTCCAAGAGGAACTATCACGGCACCGGCTTTTGTCGACGCAAGAAGCTCTTCCATTTTAGCCTTAGCCAAAAAGGAAATATCATCAGAACCGGCAGCATCCAGGGAGGCAAATTCTTTTATCCGGATATTCTTGTCACCGACTACTTCTCCTCCCACCATTTCTGCAAGGTGTTCAACGGATACTAATTTTTCAGTCATGGTTCTACCAATCTAATAGAGAAAATATTTTTTTCTTTTTTGATCAAAAGCCTGCAGTTCATCCTGCCAGAGATTTTCAATCTCCATTATAGCTTTATCGTTTTCAAGCTGTTTGCGGACTTCCTGATCACCTAAAATGAGATCCATCGGCAGCCGTTTAAATTCATATTCATATGGCGGTTGTTTATATTGAAAATGATCAGGATACAGCAGGATTACTGCCTGCAACAAGGCAAGGCTAGTCCTGTAAGGGAGAAATGTCCGGCTGTTCGTGACATGGATTTGAAAACCGCAGCATGCTTCCCCCATCCATTTACCGGATGTTGGTTCAAAAACAACAGGGCGCAGATAACAACCGGGCAATTCGGTTTGCTCCAGCTTCCGGAGCATTGCAGCATGTTGCCAAAACGGTGCACCGACGAACTCGAAAGGAAGAGTCGTTCCCCTGCCCTCGGACACATTCGTCCCTTCCCAGATAACCTGTCCCGGATAAACGAGAGCCGTCTCGGGAGTCGGCATATTAGGAGAAGGACAGACCCATGGAAATCCGGTATCCCTGAAAAGCATGGACCTCTTCCAGCCTTTCATTTCAACCACCTGTAAATCGGCACCGATATCGAACTCCTGATTCAATAACAGTGCAAGCTCGGCAAAGGTCAAACCATGGCGCATCGGCAATGGATACAGACCGACAAAGGAACTGCAATCGGGCCGCAGCATATTTCCTTCAATCTGTTCTCCGCCGATTGGGTTGGGTCGATCGAGCACAACAACCTTTTTCCCCAATTGCGCTGCCACTTCCATACAATAGGCCATCGTGTACAGGAAAGTGTAAACCCTGGTTCCGACATCAATCAGATCGACCAGCAGCACATCGAGCTGTTCAAACATCTCGGCTGTTGGCCGACGATGCTCACCGTACAAACTGTAAATGGGCAACCCCGTGACCGGGTCGAGAGTGTGATCCGATTCAATCATATTGTCCTGTTTTTCACTGAAAAAACCATGTTGGGGAGAAAACAGGCAAGTAAGTCGATCACCATATTTTTGCTGCAATACAATCCTGCCATGTACAAATTCACGTGTGGCAGAGGCCTGGTTGGATAAATATCCAATCCTCTGGCCTGGAAATGACATTGACCCGTCACGCACTATTACCTCAAGTCCGACCTGCAGCATAATTAACCAAAGAAGAAGTTTTAAGAAAAATAGATAAATAAGTTGCTATCTTAATGGCGGGAACAGGAAAAGTCAAAAAGTAGATGATCCGGAATGGTCATCGAGGAAAAAATGAGTTCAGCCGGTCAAGTAACCGGCTGGTTTGAATAAGGCAGTAATCAGGTCTTATTGAATCGACCATAATGCACAAATTCACTCACGGCTCTGCGTTTCGGAGCTGATGGAGCGTGATCGGGATAACCAAGCGGAATAAGTGAAACCAGTTCATACCCGGAAGGGATTTGGAGTAACTCTTCGGCAGCTTTATGATCGAATGCCCCTACAATTACCGACCCAAGACCAAGTTCACAGCCTTTCAAACAGATGTTCTGACTAATCAGTCCCAGATCGTATAAAAACCAGTGGCTATAACGAGTGACCTGCTGATTGTTATAGTATCCGGATTTTAACGGATCCCCGCATACGGCAATAATCACAGGGGCCATCTCGGTACATCTGGTTGCTGGATTTTTTTTGGAGAGCAGGTCGGCAAGGGTTTTCTTGTCTTCCTCGGCCTGTACAATAACGAGTTCCCAGCACTGTAAGTTTCCCCATGAAGGGGCCATCCTCGCTGCTTCGAATATTTGTTCCAGTTTCTCGGGTTCAATTGATTTGTCCTGAAATCTTCTTATGCTTCTTCGTTTGTTGATGATATCATCCATGGACATTCCCCTGTTTCATTTTTTTTACGATTTTTTCCGAATTATGCGTACATGGGCGGGTTTGGCACCCGCCCCTACGTCCCTGCATTCCGAAGATACTGGATTAATTGAAGATTGGTTGTTTACCGTATCAGGAAAATTCATTTAGAATTTCTCTGGCGATAATCAAGCGCTGAATCTCACTGGTTCCTTCATAGATCGTCGTTATTCTGGCATCGCGTGCATATCTCTCAATCGGAAAATCACTGGTGTACCCATATCCGCCAAAGATCTGCATTGCTTCATAACAAGCCTTGTTGGCAGCTTCCGTAGCAAAGAGTTTGGCCATGGAGGCTTCTTTTGCAAAGGCTCTGCCCTGCTCTTTTTTAAAAGCAGCATTCATCAACAACAAACGAGAAGCCTCAAGAGCTGTGTACATATCGGCTATTTTCCACTGAATCGCCTGAAACTCACTGATTTTTTTGCCAAATTGTGATCTTTCAAGTGAATATTGCGTCGCTTGATCCATCGCCGCAAGACCAAGACCAAGAGCGAGTGAGCCAATACCTATTCTCCCGCCGGCAAGTTCGGTCACTGCAGCCCGAAAACCGTCATTCAGTTTCCCCATAAGTGCATCCGCCGGAATGCGGCAATCCTGAAACAGCAGTTCATTGGTGGGAGAAGCATGCTGTCCCATCTTTTTCTCCTTTTTCCCGACGATGAGCCCTTTGGTACCGGCTTCGACAAGAAAGAGGCTGATTCCTTTACCTTTTCTGGCTGCCGGGTCTGTTACTGCCCACACTACAAAAACTCCGGCAAAGGAACCACTGGTAATAAAGATCTTCGAACCATTCAGCACCCACTCGTCACCATCAAGGACTGCGGTAGTTGTCATGCCGGCTGGATCGGAGCCCGCCCCAGGTTCGGTCAGAGCAAAGGCTCCCGCCTGATACTCTCCGCTGCATATTTTCCTGATATACTTATTTTTTTGCTCGTCATTTCCCAGAGCCTGGATTACTTCGTTAACCATGTTGTTTACTGAAACAGTCACAGCGGTGGACGCACAGGCCCTGGCAACCTCCGTCATAGCCACGCTGAAAGCTACGCTTCCGGCTTCCGTGCCACCAAAATCATCCTTGATATTGAGGCCCATGAAACCGAGTTCGGCTAGCTTTTTGAGATTATCATAAAACCTGCTGTCGTCACCATCCTGATCAAGTTCGGCAGCTACTGGTGCCAGCTCGGTTTTGGCAAAATCCCGAGCTGTGTCCTGAATCAATTTTTGTTCCTCAGATAAATCAAGATACATTGACAATCCTCATTGAAATTTAGGAGATCGTTTTTCGAGAAAAGCCGCCATTCCTTCTTTCTGTTCTTCACCGGCAAAACAAAGAGCAAAGAGATCCGCTTCATAAGAACAGGCCCTGTTAAGATCCATCTCCATGCCGTTGTTGACAATTTCCTTGCAGAGTCGCACTGCGGTTGGTCCACGGGAGCCTATCATTAAAGCTAGTTCACGACACTCCTTCATGAGATCAGCCTGGGGAATGACTCTGTTAACCAGGCCGATTCGACTGGCCTCTTCAGCATCGATTATTTTACCTGAAAAAATAAGTTCATTGGCAATACCTTTGCCCACAAGCCTCGGCAGTCTTTGCGTTCCGCCAAATCCAGGAATAATACCAAGATTAACCTCGGGCTGACCGAATTTGGCGTTATCACTGGCCAATCGAATATCACAGGAAAGGGCCAGTTCGCAACCACCGCCGAGGGCAAAGCCGTTGATTGCCGCAATCACCGGCTGGGGTAGATTTTCGATGGTGCGGGTGACAGCATGTCCGAGTCTGCCGAAGACCTTCCCCTGGTCCGGATTCAGTGCCTGCATGAAGGAGATATCCGCTCCAGCCACAAAGGCTTTTTCGCCGGCTCCCGTTATGATCACTACCTTCACACTCCGGTCTTCACCAAGTTCTCTGAAGCAGGCCAATATCTCTTCAAGTGTTTCCTTATTTAGCGCATTGAGAGATTTCGGCCTGTTGATGGTGACTGTTGCGATGTTTTCTTTTTTTTCCAGCAATATATTGTTGTATTCCACTTGGATGCTCCTTTTATTGTTTGTGCTGTTGTTTCTTTAAGGTGAATTTCCAGGCACAATACCACTCATCAGGGTGGCTGTCAGGTGGACAACCCAGACATTCGGTATGAATTCTCTTGTCGATTGCACTTGCGAAATAAGTGTACTCAACGAGTCCCGCCGATTTACAGGGATAATCGTCAAGTCCTTTGCGTTTTCTGGCATCCTGAACCCGACAACGGTTCATCTGGAAAACAAAACTGTCATCGGTTTCTTCGACAATAGATTGGCTGTTTATACTTTCATAAATTCTAAAACCAAGAGCTCTTTTCAGCCCTTCAAGTCCTGGATTTTCAGGCAGCTCTAAAAACTTACTGATTGAGTGAGCCTCAACCGGCGAAAATTGTGCCCAGCAGGAATCGTTGCACCGTTTGGCATCATTCATTCCCTTCGAGAACTCAACGGTTTGAAACCACACACCGTCAGTTACCAACCAGTTTTTAGCCATCCGATCCTTTAAAAGCTTGAGTTTATCAGCATCCATTTCCAGCAGAAAAGAAGGAATTCCATCCTTCATTGTGAAGCCGAAAAGCTCGGACAGATGCTTCATTTGAATCCCGAAGCTTTTTTTTGAGGCAGTGTCCAGCAATTCCAGCGCCTCATCCATCCCTACCTGATGCTTAACCTCTGAAAACCAGAGACCATGATGAACTATGAGCCGGTGGAAAAGATCGACAATAAAACGGGCGGTTTCTTTTGAGTCAAGTTCACTGGCATTATTGGCCTGGATTGACATTTTTCCCCCTTTAGTTGGACCTGATGTTGGACTGATGTTGGACTAAGGCACTACTATAATACGGTTATTTCATCCGGAAAACTACTGAGCGACTCAAGGCCGTTTTCGGTAACCAGATGGGTATTTTCTATTCCGACAACTCCTTTACCGGGAAAAATAGTCTTAGGTTCAAGCGCGATGACCATACCGGCTTCAAGTTCAAGTTGCTGGCCCTTGGCGATAAAAGGGAATTCATCAAGCTCAAGGCCAACGCCATGGCCGGTAAAGCGAATTCGCCTTTCCCCTACTCCCATGAAATTTTCTGTGTATCCTTTTTTTTCTGCCAGGGAAATCATTGATTCATAGAGATCTCCGGTCAGGACTCCCGGTTTGGCCTGGGATTTGATTTCTCTCTGTATTTCCAACATTGCCAGATGGGCCGCCTCAAGTTCGTCCGGCAGTCGGCCAATGGAAAAGATTCTCGCATGATCGGAAATATACCCATCCAAGGCGAAAACATAATCGACCAGGACTGGTTCATTCGGGCCGATTTTTCGAAATCCTGCCCCCTGTCCGATAACACTACTCACACCAGCTCCTCCTGTCGGAGAGGCGAGATAACTCGGAACCGCCGCTCCATCACCGGCCATGAGATGGCCATAGAACAGCTCGCTACCCCACATCCTCATCCGGACTATGCCCTGATGGCCGAGACTTCTGGCATATCCTTCCAGCTCACCGGCCAAGGTAATTTCAGATTTGCCGACTTCTAGTAACTGAGGCACCATGGCAGCAACTTTATCCGACAATTTCGCTGAAAGTCTCAGTTTCGCTATCTCAAATTCTGATTTAACCGCCCGGATTAACCGGATTTCAAAAGAAATATCTTCAAGCTTCGATTGCTTAAAAATAGCACAATATTGGAAATAGAGGTTTGTCGG
>JBARUR010000238.1:0-12683 GCA_049645845.1 Desulforhopalus sp.
GAAAAGAATCGGAAGTTACTCTAACGGAAAGACCGGTACCGATTTGGGCTAACTGCTGCTGAGGAAGAAGAAAGTTGACAAAAAGTGGATCCAGGGACTGCAGGGAGACTATAGCCTGTCCGTCATTGATAACCTGACCAAGATTGACCTGGCGAATACCAAGACGCCCTGCAAAGGGTGCTCGTATCGTCTTTTTGGCAATCATGGCCCGAATATTGTCTGCCTGGGCTAAAGCTTGTGTAAGTTGAGCTTTGCCGCTATCAAAGTCAGACTGAGGGATGACGTTATCGGCAAGGAGCTTTTTGGTTCTGTTGAATTCGATTCGGGCCAGTTCTGCAACTGATTCGGCCGATCTGAGCTGAGCCTTTTCAACCTCGATGTCCTGCTGAATCAGCAGGTCACCTGCTGCTACCCGCGAACCGGCTTCAAAGGCTATATCCACCACCTTTCCGGAGACTTCTGCCGTCACAATCACACCTTGCACCGCCTCAAGAGATCCAACTGCTGTAATGAACGTTTCCCAGGAAGCAGGAGTAACCGGTGCAGCGGTAACGACTTCTGGGGGAGGAGAGAATTGTTCGCTCTGGGCGATCATCGATTTGATTTGCCAACCTTTAATGCCTGCGAGCAACCCCACCAGTACAATTAAACCAAGAAAAGTCACAAGAATTGATTTCTTCATGAATGCTTTTTCCTCTCGAAAATTCCTTCCATCTGGCGCATCATTCGCGATAAAACGTAATTTAATGGTGACTTTATGTATGTCAATCAAGATGCCGGGTTTTCAGGAGAGGTAAATCCTAATTTTTTTTTCTGCTGTTGCCTGGAGACAATTGTTGGATATAAAAATTCTTGACGAGCGAACGATAATTAATTACATTTAATATTGATTATTACTAACATCTTTAGATGCTAACAAAGGATCCGCATGCAGCTCAGAATGACTAATCAGCGGGAGATTATCCTGCGCGAGTTGAGAAAAAGTAAACGACATCTGTCGGCAGATGAGCTGTACGATATAGTTAAGAAAGTCATGCCTCGAATCAGTCTCGCTACTGTTTATCGCAATCTTGAGATACTCTCTGAAGCAGGTTTGATAGGAAAACTGGAAATAAGCGGCAGACAAAAAAGATTTGATCCTGATGTTTCCGATCACGATCACATCTATTGTGTGGTGTGCCACAAGGTTGATAATCTCGATATTGAGCGAAAGGACGTGGATTCGGAGCAGCTCGGTGCAGCCGCAGGATATAGAATAACCGGGTACAGAGTAGAAATTATCGGAATATGTCCGGAATGTCAGAAAAAAGAAAAGAAAAAGGAGAAAAACGTATGAGTGGATGTGGATGTGGTTGTGCATGTAAAACAGATACAGCAGGTGATGACTCAAAGAAAGTTCTTGAGGCATTAGCTAATTCTGCAACTCCATGTGGCTCCAAGGACATTGCTGAGGCAACCGGTCTTGATAAAAAAGTGATAAGCAGTCAAATTACTGCACTTAAGAAGCAAGGTTTGGTTGATAGCCCTGTGCGATGCAAGTATGGAATAACTGCAGAGGGAAGGGCAAGTATAGGCTAACCTGATAAACGGGAAACAAGCCGGGACTCATATAAAATATGGGTATGCAGGTTCTGTTGATCAATTTCTGAAAAAAATAAAACCCGCATGGTGTGAGTCATGCGGGTTTTATTGTTTCATTCCGGTTGAAATTATCATTCCGAAAATGGTATTTCTATTCTACCATGATTTTAATTTTCTTAAATAACCCCTCAACTGGAGTGCTCAATGCAAGAAATCATCGCAAGAACGAGGACCTTTAGAAGGTTTTTGGAAAAAGAACAAATAAATACTGCTACTCTTGTCGAGCTTATTGATCTGGCTCGCTTGGGAGGATCAGCCCGCAATGGTCAGCCTTGGCAATATATGGTTGCCAATACACCGAAATATTGCGAAAGGATTTTTCCTTTTCTCGGTTGGGCCGGTTATCTTACGGAATGGAAAGGTCCTGCTGAGGGCGAGCGCCCTAGTGCTTATATTCTCTGTCTGTTAAATAAAAACCGGCTAAAAGGTCCTGAGAGCGAGGCTCAGTTTGACTTGGGTGTGGCAACCCAGAATCTCCTGCTTGGCGCCATGGAAAAAAGGATAGGAGGCTGTCGGATCGGTGCGTTCAACCCAAAACTGGCATCTCTTTTCAAACTTCCCGAACATTTGGATCTTTCCTTGGTGATAGCACTCGGCAAACCGAGAGAGACTGTCAAAATCGAAGAATGTAAAGATGAAAATGATGTGCGTTACTGGCGGGATGAGCATGGTGTGCATCATGTACCGAAACGATCTCTTGAGAGCTGTCTGATTGACATGGAGTTACGTTAAGCATTTAAAAATTTCGTTAAACAAGACAGGGGGAGACTATGAGTACTAAAACTTTTCTGCAACAAATTGATGATCTTAAAAAGGAAGTACGTCAGCTTGATGATGATTTTGACGATGATGTAGTTGAAACGACGGCAGTGCGACTGAAAGGGCTGAACTTTTCGCCACCGGTTGTAACCCCGATGGACTCATTTTTAAGGTTGCGCTGTAAGGGACTGCTGGCTGAGATTGATCGTATTCTGGCTATGCCCGACGCTGAAGCTTGTGCTCTGGCACCGGACAACACTAAAAAATGTGAAGATCTCAGAGTTCAGTATATAACTGTCCTTGTGTTCTACTACAAAAAGCTTTTAGAGTTACGAAAAGGCAATCCTGAAGAGTGGGACGAGGTGGACGAACTCTACGTGCACGATTAAATGGCGTCGTAAAAATTCTTCATCTGCGTCGTCGCCACAAAATATATATCATTACGACGTACTCTAGCGCGTCGATATCATATAAATTTTGCACTCCTCGCATATGAAGTTTTCATAAATCTTATGACTCCTCCCATTATCCGCACTTTCAGCCATCATTTCCGTGAAAAATACGGCCATGGCGTTGGCAAGATCCCTGTCGATATGGGGCAAACATGCCCCAATCGGCTTCATGGCGGTTGTATTTTCTGCCGACCGGCAAGCTTTACGCCATCTTTCCTTCAAAACAAGGATGACCTCATAAGACAGGTAAATGCCGGAAAAAAACATTTGCTGAAGGGCAGGTTTAAAAAATATTTTACTTACTTTCAACAGGAAACCTGCACCTCCCTTCCTGTGGAAACATTATTACCGATGTTTCATCTGCTGCTTGCGGATACCAATTGCGTTGGATTGATACTTTCCACCAGACCTGATTACATAGATGAACAGCTTTTGATTCCACTTGCCGAACTTATACAGCAAACAGGTAAGGAATGTCTTTTTGAGCTTGGTTTGCAGACCGTACATGAACGAAGTCTCGAATTTCTTAACCGAAATCATACTTTTGCAGATTTTGAGAATGCTGTAAGGCTAATACAAAGGCATAGCTGCTTTGAGCTGGGGGCGCATCTGATTTTTGGTATTCCGGGCGAGAGTGACGAGGACATGTTTTGCTCCGTCAGGACGGTCTGTGATCTTGGAGTGAATGCCCTGAAGCTGCATCATTTGCAGGTCATTAGGGAGACTCCTTTGGAGGTGCTTTATGAACAGGGCAAAGCCACTGTGTTCTCCTTAGAGGCATATCTGCAGCTTTTGTTGAAGATCCTGCCGATTATCCCGGCTGATGTGACGATTCACAGACTCTGGGCGACTGCTCACCCCGATCTGCTTGTTGCCCCGCAATGGAATGTTCTCGCCAGTACTCTCAGCGAAAAACTGCGGAAAAGGATGGAGGAGAAAGGGCTTTCTCAGGGACAAAGAGTTTCCTCAGCTTCGCTTGCGTAAATTACTCATCTGATGATGCTGTTAATCTTACAGCCTGAACTCCAAAGATCGTCAATAAGCGGATCAATATCATCGCCACGAAACCGGATTGTAACCAGGCGGCTCTCTGAACTGAAGTCATTGCATACAGTCATTGTCAGCAGGAGCATTTCGTGCATTTTGAAAATATCAAGAGTTCTGTAAAGAGATCGGGCCTCATTGTTAATTGACAGTTCGATTCTTACACCTTCATCATTGCCGCCGAGGATTTCTATAAATGCCTGGAATATGTCCGATTCGGTAATTATACCCACGAGTTTTTCCTGAAGTACAACAGGGATGCCGCCGACTTTATTTTTTCGCATAGTGGCGGCCACTTTTTCCAATGGCTCGGCCGGATCAACGGTGAGCGGGTTTATGGTCATGAAGGCTTCAACTTTCGCCTGGTGGGCAAGCGTTCTGGACGTTTCATCAAAGTTTGCGTCAATGATCGAAGGCAGGGCGTTTTTAATATCTTCTTTGCTGAGAATGCCGAGGAGATGATTTTCCTCGTCGACAACCGGCAACCTTCTGACTTCATGGCGTAGCATCAAGTCTTTTGCCTCTGCAATGGTATTGTCCGGACGAACTGTAATAACTTCCTTATGCATCCATAATTTTACAAACATGCTTCTATCCTTTTACAATTTCCTGGCGACAATTTGTCCCAGGTTTTCATCAACGAAAAACTCTACAGCAGAACGTTCATCATTGAGGGTTTGGGTCAGGTTGCCGATACGTAGTTTTGTTGAACTGGTCACCATCCCATGAATGGTGATTATGGCGTCACTGGTATTACAGGCAGGTTCATTTCGTGAATAGGCTGGTGTTGCCGGTATGAGATTGAGCTTCCTGAAGGCCGCCTGAATCTGCTGCAGCTCCGCTTCGTATTGTTGATAGATTGCATCGGCAGCACACTTTTTACCTTTCCGGGTGCGAAGGATTTCCAGTTTGTGCTCTATATCCAGGACCTGTTGTTTCAGGCTTTTATATTTAAGGTAGCGTTTGCCGTCAACTCCAGCGGCAATAGAGGCAGCCTGGCCATGATGGGATCCCACATCGCCTCCGACAAAATTACCGGCACAGCAGATAACGCTGCCGACTATCTTGCTTTCCGGGCTGCAGAAAATGTCATCGTCTCCAGTGACCGTAGTGTAATATGCACCTTTGCGTATAACGATCTTGCCGCCCGCGATCACTTCAGTCCGCTCTGCAAAGTTAATATCTGCGTCGCCCTCGGTCTCCAGGCGGGAATTGGCACCCAATATCCCTCCATTGACTACTACATTTCCTTTACTGAGAATGGCGGCACCTTCGATGTTGCCGCCTACTCTGAGATCTCCCTTGGTTTTTACACTAAAGCCAGGCTGAACATTGCCTTTGATATCCACACTATTTTTTGACTCTAAATTTCCTGTAGAAAAGTCCACGTCGCCTGAGATCACTTGTTTGGCGCTCACCTTGACCTCACTGCCCTTAACTGTAGAAAGGATGCCGGCACCGGTCGCGATAATTTTACCGGTTTCAGGTGAAAAGGCGGCATCTCCGGATACTTTTATGGTGATATCCTTGCCCGGTTGCTGGGGGATGGCTTCCCCTAAAACATTGATTCCCGGAGATCCTGATGTCGATGGTACTCTTACTGCAATAACCTGATTCTCGTCGACTCCGATAAAAATCTTACGATCTCGATAATCGATTGTGCCGTCACGCAAAATTGTACCGGGGAGAGGTCCAATTTCCATAAGAAAGCGCAGGTAGGCACCCTTGCCGTCGATGGGGAGTATCCCTCGAGCAAAAGGAATGCTTTTCAGAGGGGTATTGAGGTTGGCAAGTTTTTGTAAACTTTCATTAAGTAGAGTGCGATCAATACCGTAACTAATGCCTTCCTCTTTTAATAGTAATTCGAGTTCCTCTGGCTTTAAAAGCTGTTTTCCGGAAATAGCAGGATAAAGAGTTAAAAACGCTTTCATCTTATCAGCCTGAATATGCACCAACGGTACCATATTAATTTTAACTGAAAGAGTTCGGCCATCCTGTTTGCGTTTGATGAACGGATAACCGGTAACTAACGATGTTATTGAATTGCCATCTTCAGAAACAGCAGTATTTTCACCGGGTAGAAAATCAATTTCCTTGGTATTTGCTTGCTTGCTTTTCTCTTGATCCGGAGAAGTTTCTTTTGATATAAGTATCTGGTTTTTATTAAATATTTCAGTTGTAGATGTTTCTGAAGTACTTTCTTCACCAGTAGCTTGAAGGAGTTCAGAGAGAAAATGAGTTTTAAAAAATTGTTTCATGAACAGATTTTGTGGACCGATGCCGAGATCATCTTATTGGAATTGTGTATATCTTTTTATTACTCTACGTTTCGGTTGTTCGTCAATTAAGTTTAGGGCCTTACTCCTAAATGTCTATTACTTAGTTCAGTCTCCTGCAAACCATGAGGATTGTTCAGAGCATGGGGATTAAAACAGTTATAGAAATATTATTAATCATTTTCAAAAGCACCTGATTGGCAAGGCAATTGGAAAGTGGTACGATAGTTGTACCTACTCGCTGAAACCCAACCTAGTTATATGAAAGCCCAAAAGAGCATAGTTAAAAGGATAACCATGGAAGAACAATTTAAAATACGATTTGCAGAGCGCATGAATCAGTTGCCGCCTTATCTGTTTGGCATGATAAATAAGATGAAAATGGAAAAGCGCTGGAAAGGAGATGATGTAATCGATCTTGGAATGGGCAATCCCATAGATCCGACACCGGGACCGGTAACTGAAAAGCTCTGTGAGGTTGCGATTGACCCAAAGAGTCATCGTTATCCCGTGGCGGGCGGCATGAAGAACCTCAAACGGGAAATTGCTCTTTATTACAAACGCAATTACGATGTTGATCTGAGCGGGGAAGAAGATGTTATTTGCACCATTGGTTCAAAGGAGGGAATATCCCATCTCTGTCTTGCTCTCCTTGGCCCTGGAGACACAGTTCTGACCCCTGCACCGGCCTTCCCGATCCATGTCTATGCTGCGGTAATAGCCGGAGCCAATGTTCTGAGGATCCAGCTCGGTTCGGAAGATACCATGCTTGCACAAATAGTAATGATGTGTAAGTCATTGTATCCAGGACCAAAACTGCTTATGCTCAACTATCCTCATAATCCAACGGGAACTCTCGCTTCCAGGGAATTTTTCGTTGAAGTTGTGAAACTGGCCAAGAAATATAATTTTATGGTTATTAATGACTTTGCCTACTCCAAGATAACTTTTGATGGACACGTGGCACCAAGTCTGCTCGAAGTACCCGGAGCATTGGATGTCGGCGTTGAATTCGGCTCTTTCTCAAAATCGTACAACATGGCCGGCTGGCGCCTCGGCTATTGTGTCGGCAACCCTGAAATGATCGGGGGGCTGTCGAAAATTAAAGGATATTATGATTATGGAATTTTTTCAGCCATCCAGGTAGCAGGAATTGTCGCTATGCGTGATTGCGATGATCAGATAACCGAACAGGTGGCAGTGTATCAAAAGCGGCGGGACATTCTCTGCGACGGTCTGAGAAAAATGGGATGGGAGGTTGAATCCCCTAAAGCAGGGATGTTTTTGTGGGTCAAAATTCCCGAGCCGTATGTCCGGATGGGATCGATAAAATTTTCCATTGAAATGATGAACCGGGCTAATGTCGCCCTGGCGCCGGGTGCAGGTTTTGGCATTGAGGGCGATGATTACCTGCGATTGGCTCTGGTGGAAAACGAGAACAGGGTAAATCAAGCTCTCAAGCAGATGCGGCGTGCACTAAAGGAAATTGACAGCGAAGTAGCCGCGGGCACATTTCAGCTGAGCAAATAGGCAACGCATAAATATTCCTCATTCCATTAAGAATCCATATAATCCATATATGAAATGAGGGATGTTCTGTTCCCGCAGTCCAGGCTTTCCTGCGACATCATCATTCCTTTGAAACCCGGGCTAAAAATGCTTTCAGATAGCAGGTTTCCGGAATGGCTGGATGAACCGGATGATCCGGTCCCTGGCTGCCTTCAAAGAGAATTTGCACATGGCGGTCAAGACGACGGCCGCTACTGCGGAGCACATCCATCAACTCGTCGCGTTGCAGGTGCATTGAGCAAGAAGCGGAAAGCAGCAGGCCGTCATTGTTGAGCAAGCGCATCGCCAACTCATTTATGCGGTGATAAGCTCTCAAACCTTCTTTGTGGTCTTTTTTGCGCTTTATAAATGCGGGTGGATCGACCACTATAACATCAAATTGTTCTTCTTCCTGTTTGAGCGCTTTCAAGACATCAAAGGCATCGCCCTCCGCCCCGCTGAAAACTTTCTCCATTCCATTCAGGGCAGCATTCTTTTCAGCCATTTCCAGAGCAAAGCGGGATGCGTCGACAGCCATAACTTTTTTCGCTCCAAAAACTGCAGCCTGAATAGCAAAGCTGCCGACATAGCTGAAAACATCTAAAACGCGTTTGCCCTGAACCAGTTTTTTCAGCACTGCACGGTTTGGCCGCTGGTCGTAGAACCAGCCGGTTTTCTGGCCATTATGAAGAGGTGCCAGCATCCTGACATTATTTTCCAGCAGTTCGACTTCCAGAGGAGGAGTGCCGTGGGCTGATATAACTTCCTGAGTTAGTCCTTCAAGGGACCGCATACTGCTGTCGTTTCGGAAAAGGATCGATTCAGGATTCAGCAGTGTTTTCAGAGCCTCAACTATTTCAGATTTCAGCACTTCCATCCCGGCAGTGTTCAGCTGGATACTGAGGTGTTTTCCGAAACGGTCGACGACGAGGCCTGGCAGCAGATCACTTTCTCCATAGACCAGACGATAATACGGATGGCTAAATAAGCGGCTGCGCAGGCTCAGTGCCTGCTCTAACCTGCTGAATAAAAGAGCTTGATCAAGACTACGAGGTTCACGACTGAACAATCGGCCGCAGATAAGTGACTGAGGATTGACATATGCGGACCCAAGAAACTTTCCGTTATGTGCCTCGACCCTAACCTGTGCGCCAGGCTTAAATTGCTTTAGCGGTGTTTCTTTGCTATTGACTTCATTACTATATATCCATAGATGACCACCCTGCAGTCTTCGTTCTTCGTAACGGTTCAGGCGTAAGGTTTCAAGTTCCATTATGATTAATTAAAATGATTTGCTGAACTAGGGAGAAAATAATACTTTGTGATCCTGCCGGTAGATCGTAAAGCATCTGTTGTATAGGGTTATTATTGAGCAGGCTCACTATCACATTACCGGCCCAGGATGTCAATTAACGGTTTTCATAAATCAGATCGCAGGTTATAAAAAAAAGTGATAATATGTACCGCACAAAAATCAGCAAAGGGAGCAATAATTCCGTTAATCATTAAACTCAATCAGGAGGAATACATGGCGACAACAAAGGAAAATTTGAAAGATGCTTTTGCCGGTGAGAGTCAGGCGAACCAGAAATATCGAGCCTTCGCCAAGAAGGCGGAAAAAGAAGGTTTTGCCAATATCGCAAAACTTTTTCGAACAACCGCTGAGGCCGAGCGCATCCATGCAGAAGGGCATCTGAAGGCGTTGGATATAATTGCTTCAACTGCAGAAAACCTGCAGGCGGCAATTGATGGTGAGACTTATGAATTCACTGAAATGTACCCGCCGATGGTGGATATGGCTCAAGCGGACGGGCACAAGGCTAAAACCATGTTTAAGTTTGCGGTCGATGCCGAAGAAGTTCATGCACAAATTTACGCCAAGGCCCTCGAAGCAGTGAAATCCGGGGTGGACATGGATGTGACTGATTTTTATCTTTGTCCGATCTGCGGCTATATCGAGCTTGGCAGTGCCCCAGAAAAATGTCCGGTTTGCGGCGCCTTAAAAAAGATGTTTGTTCAGATTGACTGATAAAGTAGCAGAATTAACCGCAAGTGCAGTGAAAATACGCAGCATGTTTGTCCCAACTGGGGCGGGTGCTAAACCCGCCCCACATCCTTTAACCTCAGCACGGAATTAAACTTTTCAATCAACGATCAGCAGCTTTGCCTCAATGAGGATATTTTTCCCTTAGAAATTTTTTATTGACTTTGCCGACGCTGGTTTTTTCTATCGAATCAATAAAGCGGACATTTACCAATAAAGCCAATTTGCTCATCAGTCCTTTGTCAATAAAGGACCTGATATGTTTTATTATCTCTTTGGGATCGGGTTGGACGGCATCTTTTTTGACGACTATCAGGGCCATTGGACGTTCACCCCATTTTTCATCAGCCATTCCAATTACCGCTACCTCAGAGACTGCTGGGTGGAGATTGACAATATCCTCAAGTTCGAGTGAAGAAAGCCATTCACCTCCAATTTTGATCACATCCTTCATCCTGTCGGTAATGCTGACGTAATTATCTGCTGTTATGTTGGCAACATCACCAGTATGGAGATAACCTTCCCGCCAGAGATTCTCGGAATTGCGGCTGTCTTTCCAGTATCCTTGGGTCAACCAGGGTGCACGCACCACAATCTCACCCACACTGATGCCATCTTTAGAAATATCCTGCATCTGTTCATCAACGACCCGCAGTTGGACCAGAGGGAGCGGCCTTCCTGTTTTGCAGCGGATATCAATTTCCGTGTCCTCTTCCAATTCCCTGTTGCCGACATGGGCTATGGTCAGGATGGGACAGGTTTCAGACATGCCGTAACCGGCGAATATGTCAATACCTTGAGCTTTTGCCGTGCGGCACATTTTTTTTGAAAGTGATGCACCGCCGATCAGCACCTTCCATTTGGACAGGTCGATTCTTTCAAATTCCGGACTGGCCATTAGCATATGCAGGATTGTCGGCACGCAGTGGGAGAAGGTGACACCTTCCTGATCAATCAGCTGAAGGAGGGTGTTTGGGGCGTATTTGCCTGGATAAACCTGTTTGACTCCCACAGCAGTTGCAATATAAGGAAAACCCCAGGCGTGGACGTGAAACATCGGGGTGATCGGCATATATACATCCTGCTGGTGAAAACGTCCCTGCTCAGCCGACGTGCCGAGAGAGGCAATTGTCCCGAGCGTATGCAGGACAAGCTGGCGGTGACTGAAATAGACACCTTTGGGCATGCCTGTAGTCCCGGTGGTGTAAAATGTCGTTGCCCTGGTGTTTTCATCAAAGTCCGCAAATTCAAAATTTTCAGACGCTTCAGCCAGCATTTGTTCATATTCCCCGACAAGAGGGAGGGATGTTTCCGGAAGTAAATCTTCATCATTTAATAAGACAAAGCTCTTAACCGTATCAATTCGTCCTTTAATCTGTTCCAAAATTGGTAAAAATTCACCATTGACCAGGATGAAATCGTCTTCCGCATGATCGATGGTATAAATGATCTGCTCCGGTGAAAGGCGAACATTAACAGTATGCAGAACTGCGCCAAGCATTGGAACGGCATAAAAACATTCGAGATACCTATGGCTGTCCCAGTCCATCATGGCGACTGTATCACCTGGCTTAACACCAAGCTGAGTAAGGACATTGGCCAGACGGCAGACTCGCTTGCGAAAATCACGATAAGTGTAGCGTAATATATCCCGGTAAACAATCTCCTGGTCTGGGTTTTCGGCCACAGGGGCTAGAAACAGGTTCTTGATCAGCAATGGATAAGCGTAGGCGGATTGGGTTCGTGCTATAAGATTGTTGCTCATTATTCTTCCATTCTAAAAAAATTGAAAATAGGATTATTGCTTACTGCGTTCTCGCTAACTTAGATAATTCGGCGGTCATCGACAGAACTTTTTGTGCCAGTTCGGGTGTCAATGATCCAGTGCCGCAGGAAGGAGCGATGAATGTCTGTTCCATGAGCTTCTTTCTGCTGAAGCCAAATGTTGTCAGGAATTGCAATTGCTCCTTCCATTTTATAAAAAGTGAATCGGCTGATTCTTTAGCTACCACCAGCGGATCACTTGTCGGGACAATCCCCCAGGCCAGGATGCCGCCACGGGCCAGAAATTCGATCAGTTGGTCTCTATATAAGATAAAATTGTCAAAATAAAAATAGGCGTCGAAGCTGATGATGTCGGCATCAGATGAAAGGGCAGGCCCCCAGTCGCCATTGGCACAAATATGCACTCCGGCAAGACCTCCTGCCTGTTTAATGGCTGTGATCACTTCGGCCACTGCTCCGGATGCCATCTCCCGGGTAATACCCCCAAAGCCGCAGGAACCAAAACTCACCAGTCCGGGTTCATCGATAAAAACGATAGGTGGAGTCTCTCCAGTCAGCTGTTGCAATTCAGCAACCTGCCAGCGTGCTTTCATTGATAGGAGTTTGACGAGTATATCCCGCAGGTTGTCATCATAAAATATCGAGTTTCCGTGCTGATCTCTTACTCCGATTCCGGTTGTTACCGGACCTGTGACCTGTCCTTTGGCGGTTATATGCGATGACTGTTCTTTTTTGAGAAAATTCTGCAAGGTAAAGAACCCCGGTGCTGAATCCATTCCTAGAGCGAAGCGGGAATGGTTTAAATATTTAGGATCTGCTTCCACCCGGAGGTAGTCTTCATAGAAAGCCGCCATCTCCTCTTCAAAGTTCGCGCTGCCTGTATCAATCCAATATCGGCTGCCTTCGTCGATGAGCCCGGGAAAGCCTGTCAGAAACTGGCGTATCATTCCCTCTCTTTGTTTTTTCGGCAGTTGCGGCCACAATGGGATATCCGGAGTATAATTAAGAATAAGCTGCATTGCTTCTTCATGATTTTCAAGAGGAAGACTCCCTATCAAAATGGGGCGACAATTGGCGTAAAACATATCGATCGATGCCTCCTTTATGTTTATAGTAGGTACAATTGATGGCGAC
>JBARUR010000239.1:0-8410 GCA_049645845.1 Desulforhopalus sp.
ATTCCCGATGCAAATTTTCCGCCACCGGTAGATACCTGAATGATACCATCGGAGTTGGCCTCTTTAAATGCCAACAGGGCCGCATTAATGGTTTCACTCGAAGTAATATTGATCGCGGGATACGCAAATTTATTTTGCTTTGCGTTATCCAACATATGGCAATACTGCTGATAGTTTACGACTGGCATGGCATTAATCCTTTTTTTTGTGTTTTAACAATGAGTAAATAAACTCGAAAAAGTTTAAATTATGCATGGCTGTGAGTTTTTTTCAGGTTGTTAAGAGTTTTACTTGCATGCATTCTTGAAGTTGACGGATACGTGTACTCATTCATGTGGACATCTGCAATATTTTGCATCAACATGTGAATTCACGAACAGATTAGGTGACTAATCTCTTGTTAAATCTATAATTTCCATTCTATCATTGCGATCAGGATATTTTTCAGAAGGACCTTCAGTCAATATAACCCAATCGCCCTCAATACCGTGCAACTGCAAGCTCGTCCTTATCCATTGCCGCCAATGGTTGGGATGGTCAGGTTCATGGATAGGAACTATCCCATAGGAAAAAATTAATTCCTGACAGGTTTTTTTCTGAGAACTTACCGCCAATATCCATACCGGGAGCTTATAACGGGTAATATTCCTGGCGGTTGTTCCACTGTGCGTCGGGACAACAACAGCAGCCGGATTGATTCGAGGAATTGCCGTTTCCACGCTCTTGGCAATGATCTCAAGAATACTGCCGGCATTTTCCATTTCTATGCCAAAGGTACTATTGCATGAAAAAACAGAACGTGCCTTTTCCACTTCAGCAGCGATGTCACACAAGGTTCTGACAGCCTCTATCGGATAATCACCTACTGCGGACTCACCCGAGAGCATGACACAATCGGTACCGTCAAGTATGGCATTTGCCACATCGGTGGCCTCTGCTCTGGTCGGCAGTCGATTGGTGATCATCGATTCCAGCATATGGGTGGCGGTAATCACCGGTTTTCCAGCCCGGTTTGCTTTGCGTACTATCTCTTTCTGCACGACCGGAATGCGGGCAATGGGAATTTCAACCCCAAGATCTCCTCTTGCCACCATTATACCATCGGCCTCATGGAGAATGGCATCTAAATTAGCCACTGCCTTGGAACGTTCAATTTTAGCAATTATAAAAGGAGAATAACCGAGATCTTTTGCAAATTCTCTTAGTTGGCTGATGTCGCTGCTTTTTTCAACAAAAGACTGACTCAGTGCGTCCACACCAAGATTGAGGGCAAATTCAGCTATCTTTCTGTCTTCATCTGTAAAAGCACTGACTCCCAAATCGACATCCGGAATATTTACGCCCTTGCGTGAACGTAACGCCCCACCGACAATCACCCGACAGACCACTTCCTCACCAATGACATCGGACACTTCGAGTTGGATGAAGCCATCGTTAAGAAAGATGTATGTCCCTTTTTCGACCACCAGAGGTAATCCAGGGAGATTGACCGATATTTTATCCTTTGTCCCTACTCGAGTTATCGTTGTCAGGATGATCGAATCGTCTTTCTCCAAAACGATCACTTCATCCATCAATTCACCTATCCGGATCTTGGGACCAGGCAGATCCGCCATGATAGCCACAGGCTTTCCGATTTTCTGAGCAGCTTGTCGAATTTGCAAGACATCTTCTTTGTGGCTGGTAAAATTGCCATGGGAAAAATTCAAGCGGGCGACATTCATTCCTGCAAGCATCAGGTGGGAAAGCATTTCGGGTGCTCTTGAGACAGGACCGATGGTGCAGACGATCTTAGTTTTATTTTTAGCTGCCATATTCCCCTATGATAGAGTGCATATTAATGCTCTAATAATAATTATCCATTGAACGAAAAGAAGTGCAAAGTATTCTTGCTGAGGCTAATCTATACCTGCTAGTAACGGACAATCTTACCAGATTGGCTGTGGTACCATCAAAGTAGAAGCATTGATCTCTTAGTACAACAAGAAAGGTAAACATTATGAATATTGGTGGGATAGTTACGGCGATTATGGCTGGACTTTTCATGGGTACAATGGGGGTTTTTTCCAGGAAAACCGGCCTTAGTGCCGAAGTAATTACCTTTTTCAGACTCTTGCTTGGTGCGGGTTTTTTAACCATTCTCTTGATCTTTACCGGACGTACCCGCCATCTCCGGTGCTGGCCTTCATGGCCGGTTCTCCTAAATGGACTGATGCTCGCAGGTTTTATCATTTTTTATGTCCAGGCCATGTATCTCACCACTATGGCTAATGCAATTATGATTGTTTATCTGGCACCCCTTGCAGCTTCAATTTATGCTCATTTCTTTCTTGGTGAAAAGCTCAATGTGATAAGTGCAGTACTCATCTGTGCAGCTCTGTTCGGTTTTGCGATGATGATGGAATTTAAAATTGATTTTTCCTCCGGTTCCAATCACACACTGGGAATTGGATTTGCTGCTCTTTCTTTTTGCTGTTACACAATATTCATTCTGATTAACAGGACGATCAGCGCGGCTATTCATGTCTACACTCGAACCTTTTATCAATTACTTGTTGGTGCCCTGTGTATGATTCCGCTGTTTATAAATGATTTTCCGGAGATTACGGGAACAACATGGCTCTGGTTGGCCGGTGCCGGTTTTCTTCCCGGCTTTCTTGGTATCCTCTTTGCAGTCATAGCACTGGAAAGACTTCCGGCAGCTACTTTTGGCACCCTTGCCTACTTCGAACCTATTTGTGTGGTCGTTCTTGGCTGGATGGTCTTCGGAGAAACACTTAATACTCTGCAAATGACGGGTTGCTGTTTGATTATAATAAGCGGAATAGTCAAAGGATACTTGACTGCAAATACCGATACTGCTTTCCCCGGCAAACAGGGAGAGAAAACCGTAAGCATTACAGCATCCCTGTAAGGCAAATATAATCAGTTTAAAGCAAAGAGCGGAGAGACTGGCGAAAGCCTCCCCGCTCAAAAACCATTTAAACGCCTTACTCCTAAAACTTTTCACTAACGGAATCTGATAAGATCTTAAAATACTTATCTTTCTAATGGTCTTCCTGTTTAACAGGCTTAACCATCATTGATTCCATGTCACTCTCCAATGATCAGGGAGCAGCGCATTCAACCACTTCCACTTCAAAAGTGAGATCCTTTCCGGCAAGCGGCGGATTGGCATCGAGAGTGATATGGTTGTCGGTAATTTCCGTTACAACAACTCTCAGGATTTCTCCATTGGCACCACCCATTTCAAGACGCATCCCCAACTCTGGATTAAGATCAGGCGGAACCTGCTCAATGGGGGCCTGGATAACCATAGCGTCGTTACGCTCGCCATAAGCTTTTTCCACTGGAATCTCTATTACTTTAGACTCCCCGACTTTCATACCAACAACACCTTCCTCAAATCCGGCAATAACCTGTCCACTGCCTACGGCAAATTCAAGAGGCTCACCGCCCTGGGAGCTGTCAAAAACAGTTCCATCATTGAGTTTCCCGGTGTAGTGCACTTTAACATTGTCCCCTTTTTTTACCTCAGTCATCTCTTGCTCCTTCAAGCCTCAAGGCTCTAAATTCAATTTTCATTTATATTGTTCCACCTGCCGTCTTACATGGCTTATCCCCATAATATCTCACAACAAGTTTACGGGCAAAGGATATGGTAATCCTTCGGAAAGCAGGAACATCCGACAAATTGCCGGTCCACTTTCTACCATTAAACATCTTTAATTAATTTTCAACCGTAAAACTCGGAACAGGAAAACGAACGACCTGTAACTGGTTAGCTTCTTTCTTTTTTATTAGCGATCCAATAGGGTTTCGACAGATTTCTCTTTGTCCTTTTTGTTTTCTCTGTACTAGAGTAGTGTCCTGGTTTCACATTCGAAAAGAATGATTATGCTCTTCTGCATACCAGCATTTATCCGCAGATAGTATTTCGATAACAGTAACTCTTTTAAAATTATACGATGAACAAAACAAAAATAATCGCTACCCTCGGCCCTGGAACCCAGACCGCGGAAAAGATAGTCGAATTAATTCGAGCCGGCATGAATGTCGCCAGAATCAACCTTTCCCATGGCGACCGCAACAGCCATGCCCGATTCATAGAACTGGTCAAACAAGCCCGCCATACAGCCGGCACTTATTCAGCTATCCTGCTCGATACCAGGGGACCGGAAATTCGTGTTGGCGATCTGGCCGAACCACTCGATCTTATAGCCGGTGAAAGATTAACTATTACATCCAGCCATGATAGCTGTGCCGGTCATTGTATAAGTGTTGACTATCCCGGTTTGGTAGATGACATACGGCCAGGCAACCGGATACTCCTTGATGATGGTAAATTGGCGCTTGTCGTCGAGAGCATCGAAAACGGCGATGTGTTTACCAGGGTACTCGTCAGCGGCAGACTCTCCAGCCGCAAAAGAGTCAGCCTGCCTGATTGCAAGGTCAATCTGCCTTCCCTTTCGGACAAAGATTATCTGGATATCGCTTTCGGAGTTCAACAGGAGGTGGATTTTATTGCGGCATCCTTCGTCAGAAAAGCCGATGACGTCTGGGCTGTGCGTAAAATAATTGAGGACAACGGCGGCAATCAGGCAATCATCGCCAAAATTGAAAACCGGCAGGGGGTGGAGAATCTCGAAGAAATTCTCCAGGCAGCAGAAGGTTTGATGGTGGCGAGAGGGGATCTCGGGGTAGAGATGCCCGCAGAAGAAGTCCCTATTATCCAGAAAAAAATTATCAACGCAGCCAATCTTGTCGGCAAACCGGTTATTACCGCCACCCAGATGCTCGAATCGATGATTACCAGCCCCACCCCTACCCGGGCCGAAGCAAGCGATGTCACTAATTCTATTTATGATGGCACCGATGCGGTGATGCTTTCAGCTGAAACTGCTGTAGGTGCCTATCCGACAGAAGCTATCCGATTTCTGGTTCGATGTGCAACCATCGCAGAAAACTCACTTGATTATGAAGCGATACTTGCTGCAGGCGTCAGACACAAAAGGCAGACGGTAACCGATGCCATCTCCTATGCCTGCTGCGCCACAGCTGCCGATCTCGGTGCTGCGGCAATCATTACCTCAACCACCTCCGGCTCCACAGCCAGAATGGTGGCCCGGCATCGGCCGAAAACACCTATCATCGCCGTAAGCCCAAGCCTGGAAAGCCTCAGGAAATTGCAGCTTATCCGTGGAGTTACCACAATTTTTTGCGAATGTGCAGCTACCATGGATGAACAGCTCGACACAACAACCAATGTTGTCCGACAGGCCGGTTTAGTCCAGAATGGTGATCTGGTAATTATCACTGCCGGAATGCCGATCGGAACGATGGGATCTACCAATATGTTAAAGGTTCGCACCGTCGAAGACCTTTGCTTTACAGGCCAGGGTGCAAGCGGCGCTACAGCTGAAGGCAAAATCCGGGTTATTAAAAACGCGGGCGACTGGCTGAATCTTCCTGAAGATGCAATTGTGGTGGTCAATGCTACCGATGAATCAATGATGGTGCATCTGCGTCTAGTGAAAGGAATTATCACCGAACAGCCCGGTTTCACTTCGCATGCCGCCATTGTAGGCAGAGAGCTGAATATCCCTGTGGTCTGTAATGTTCTTGATGCTACAGGGCTCTTTAAAAACGGCCAGACTGTAACCATTGACGGCAGCACCGGTCACATTTCTTATGGCAGCGTATCTTCCAGATGAGCATCAATCGAACTATCGTTATTGGCGGCGGAGCCTCTGGTTTAATGGCAGCGGGCATGGCTGCTCAAAGCACCGGAAAAAGCTCTGACGTTATTCTGCTGGAAAAAATGAGCCAAACCGGTCGGAAAATCGGCATCAGCGGCAAAGGCCGATGCAATCTTACCAATAATGCCGCTCTTAATGATTTTCTATCCCGTTTCGGCAAGAACGGTAGATTCCTCCGCCAATGTTTTCAGCAATTTTTCAATGAGGAATTAATCGACTTCTTTGAAAGAAAAGACCTGCCCCTGGTCATTGAGCGAGGAGGTCGTGTTTTTCCCCAAAGCAGTCGCGCGCTGGATGTGGTGAAGGTTTTAAACAACTGGTTGCAGGCGCAACAGGTCGAAGTGAAAAAAAATGCTTCTGCTTCCGCCATTCTGGTAAATCAGGGCCGAGTGAGCGGAGTAGTCGTCAATGGTACAAAATTTCCCTGTGAGAATGTCATCCTGGCCACCGGCGGAAAATCCTATCCAAGGACCGGCTCAACCGGCGATGGCTACAGCCTTGCCGAAAGCCTCGGCCATACCATTGTGCCCCTGCGACCCGCACTCGTCCCACTTGTCAGCCGGGACAAGAAGGTACACCGGATGGCCGGTCTCGAACTGCGCAACGTCGCAGTGCGACTCTATCTTGATGGAAAGAGAAAGGATCAGGAATTCGGCGAACTCGCCTTCACCGGCTTTGGACTCACGGGTCCGGTAATCCTAACCCTCAGCAGTGTCATCGTCGACGCACTGGAAAACGGTCAGCAGGCAACTCTGTCCCTTGATCTTAAACCGGCACTCGACGACAAGAAACTCGATAATCGCTTGATCCGTGATTTAAGCAGCCGTTGCGGCGAGCCGATAGAGAGCATTCTTCGCGGCCTGTTGCCAAGTCAAATGGTACCAATCTGCCTGGAATCCTGCGATATTCCGTCAGCTATCGACACGGCAAACTTTCCTGCTAAAATGCGTAAACGCCTGGTGCAATGGCTCAAAGACTTTCGCATCGATATCAGCGGTTATCGTTCTTACGATGAGGCAATTATCACCGCAGGAGGAGTGAGTCTCAAGGAGATCGATCCTAAAACCATGGAATCAAAACTTGTCAAAGGATTGTTTATTACCGGAGAACTACTCGATATCCAGGCCGACACCGGCGGTTACAACCTGCAGGCTGCCTTTTCCACCGGCTGGGTTGCCGGCTCTTCGATCTCCTCCGCTCGATAGACAAGAAGAAACCCTCCTTGCAATACCATCAGAATCGCATGTTCGAACCTGTGGTTATCAAGTTCAGCTTCGATCCGCGCTTAAGACGGGTTGGCCGAAAGTCTTTGACCTGTGCGTTGGTGAGATCGATTTTGCCGTCGAGGGTGACGTTGTCCCAGAGGACGAGGTCGGCTTTGAAGTTTTCGCCATCAATCTCGCCGATACTGCTATTTTGCACAATCAGTTCGTCGGTGTATCCATCCCACATTGGGAAACTATGAATAATACAGTTTGTCAATGTGACCTGGGGAAGATTGGCTTCACTCAGTGAGAATAAATAAAATTCAACATCGTGAGCGTATACCTTTGCTATAACAGAATCGGAAAAAGATGTTTTCAGCTTGCCGCCTTTGATACTGATATAATCGGCATGAATCTCAGCCAACGACAATCCCCGCCACATGTCCACGTCTTCAATACGGATACTCTCGGCTGTGGTTCCATTGAATCGGACAGGTCCTTCGCCCTGCCATACCCGCCGGAGGATTACGGTGGAGAAGTGGCTTTTGTAGAAATCGACCTCATCGAGAATGCCACCTTCTATAGTCAGAGGATGATTCCCACTCAACCCCATCATGTTTACTCCCGAAAGGGTTGTATTACGAAATACCAGCGGAATTTCACTACCTGTAAAAGATGAACGGTCATTAAGGACAGTATTTTCTACGATCAATTCCGACCCTTTAAGTTCATCAAATTCGGCTTCAATACCTTTGCAATTCACTATTTTTACATTAACAAATTTGCTTTTAAGGAATTGTGTGGAAACGAATTCACAATCCTCAAACATTACGTCTATAAATTCTGCATTCCAATACCTTGAGTTTGAAAATTTGCAATTTATAAATTTTACTTTCAGGTATTTTGAACCTTTTGCTGAAACATTTTTCCAGTCAACACCATCAAACGTTCCTCCGTTGAATATTGCACCGTCAAGTTTAAGCCCTTCGACGTTCACACCTTTTAACTTAATATTCGGGTGCGTTGTCGTGTATTCGTTTAGCAGTTCGACATTTTTGGAAAGTTCAACCCATCTCTTCTGAAAATCACTTGAAAATATATTCATAGCGCTTGCTACTCCTGCGGCGAGTAAGGTAAAAAAAATGATTAGCGGTAAACGATTTTTTATAGTCAGCATGATCATTCACCATGTGAATCAAGGTTATAGCCATATTCAAAAGGCCAACGCTTGGCCCTATCTTTATGGTCAGGTATTTCCCCAAACTTCTTATGCCTCATAATCTCCCAACTCTCCATATTCACTCTCCTTCTCTCCAGTATCTGCTTCTTTTTTTCAAGGATTGACAGTTCGATAACGTCTTTATCATACCCCGACTGAAGACTGTTCTCCGGATTCTCAACAAGGTCATCGCCAGCGGAATAGATACCCACCTGGATATTCCACGG
>JBARUR010000240.1:0-12236 GCA_049645845.1 Desulforhopalus sp.
CTCCACCTTTGCAGCCATCACATTTGGCAGGATCTACATAACTTGGCATTCAACTACCTCCTCAGTTTTGTATTAACTGTTGTGACCCTGAACCGACAGGGCCCACTTAAACTATATACAACTAAAAAAATCCCTTAATTGCCCAAGACCAACGGCGTAATGGGTAACCAAGTAACACTACACATATTATCTTCTAAACCAGCATTACAAATTTAGCATTTTACTGAATGACTACTCATTTTTCTAGAGAACTTTTTATATTAGGTTGCCTCTTAATTGTCAAGAAAATTCAACAATCAGCTAATTATGCCTAGGTGTAATTATTCCGCACAATAACCTCACGAGGTTTAGCCCCATCAGCCGGTCCGACTAAACCCTCTTTTTCCATCATCTCTATCATTCTCGCGGCTCTATTATAGCCGACACGCAGCCTTCTCTGGACCATAGAGATTGACGCCTGCCCCGCCTCGGAAACCAACGCTACAGCTTCATCGTACCGCTCATCAAAATCATCATCATCGTCAACTCCGGTTCCATTTTGTTCTTTTTCAATTTCCTGTATCACCGACTCATCGTAGGCCGAATCCCCTTGCGCTTTCCAAAATTCCACTATGTCAGCCGTTTCTTTTTCAGAAATATATGCTCCATGAATGCGTTTTATATCCGCAGTTCCTGGAGCAAGGAAAAGCATATCTCCCGCGCCGAGAAGATGTTCAGCACCTGAAGCGTCCAGGATAGTTCTTGAATCGATTTTTGATGATACCTTGAAAGATATCCTGGTAGGAAAGTTTGCTTTGATAAGGCCTGTCAAAACATCGACCGACGGTCTTTGAGTAGCAAGTATCAAATGGATTCCTGCGGCTCTGGCCATTTGGGCAAGGCGGGCAATTGCAGCTTCGACATCTTTTGAAGCCACCATCATCAAGTCAGCCAACTCATCGACAATCACAACGATGTAAGGGAGTTTTTCTTCATTTGTTTCGTTATACGAATCGAAACTCTTGACTCTGGCTTCTTCAAGCAGCCGATAACGTCGCTCCATCTCCCTCACTGCCCAATTCAGGGCTCTGGACGCAAGTTTGGGATCAACTACTACAGGGTGAAGCAGGTGAGGAATTCCCTCATAACCGGAAAGCTCGATTCTTTTGGGATCAACCATAAGAAACCGAACTTCCTGAGGAGTTGCATTATATAATATGGAAGCAATAATCGTATTGATACCAACACTTTTTCCCGCACCGGTGGCTCCTGCGATCAACAGGTGAGGCATTTTGGAAAGGTTTGCCATAGCCAGATTGCCAACCACATCAAGTCCCAAGGCAATAGTAAGTTTGTGAGAATTCGCTCTATATTTTTCCGCTCCAATGAGTTCGCGAATATATACAATCTGCCTTATTTCATTTGGTATTTCTATACCGAGAGCTGCTTTTCCCGGGACAGAACCGACTACTCGAACCGACTGTGCTTTTAATCCAAGCGCAAGGTCATCAGCTAAGCCGGCAATTTTATTAATTTTCACCCCCGGAGCCGGGGAATATTCATAGGTGGTTACGACAGGTCCCGGAGAAATACCTACGACTTTTCCATCCACACCGAAATTCTTTAATTTTTGTTCAAGCTGTTTTGACAGTTTATAATAGACTTCATTGTCGATCTTCTCCTGGACCTGATCACTCTTGCTCAAGAGAGAAAGTGGGGGCAGCTTCCAGTCCCCCCTCGCAACAGGTCGGGCAGCAAATTCGTCATCCCCCCCCACACTTTTTGCAGTCCGTGCCGGTTCCTTTACCAATGGAACGGTAATTGTCTGCAATACCTGTGGTCCAACCAAAGGTTTTTCAGTTTTTTCAATGATATTGCCTGACGACACGTTTCGTTTCTGGATTTTTTTCTCTCCATTCTTTTCAGGGTTTTTCTCAAAGAGGCTAAATAATTTTTTGACAAGATGCCACACCGCTGCAATAAGCTGATAAGGAGAAAATTGGGTGGAAAGCATCAAGGAAATCAGAAAAACGGTGAAAAAAACAAGTATTGTTCCACCATGACCTACGGCAGAGTCCAGAAGAGCAAAACCTGTTTTACCTAAAAACCCGCCTAAGTCGATATAGTCGGGATCTTTGATGGTAAACGAAGAAAGAAGCCCGCAAAAAGAAATAACTGCGCCGGTAAGCCCTGCAATAACCTGGGGCAGCCGGCCTAAAGACATTCTGAGATTGAAAAAAAGAAAGGACGATAGCAGTAAAAGTGCAGGCAGCAGATAGGCCCCCAGGCCTATAAAACCGAAAAGAACCTGAGCTATCAAGGTACCTATCTCGCCACACCAGTTCCCTTTAGTTTTCAGTGAATAAGAGAAAAGACTAAGGTAAAGAAAAAGCGAGAAAAATATTCCGATGACGGCCAGAGCTTCCTGTTTAAGCCCCGGCTTGGGTATATTATTTTTTTGAGCCATGTGCCTGAGCCATCATAAATGAGCGTTTTGTGACTATTCCGGGCCAAAGATGTACCCGGAATTCACAAAAAAAGCAAGACAACGCCAATCAGGCAACAATTACTTCTCAACAATTATAGACCGGACTGCGTCCAGAACACCATTAATAAATTTTGGGGAATCATCTCCTGCAAAACGTTTGGCTATTTCGACAGCTTCATTAATTGCAACCTGGGGCGGCACATCGGCCATCTGGAGCATTTCAAAAACGGCAATACGCAACAAGTTTTTATCAGTTGAAGCAATGCGCTCTATGCGCCAATTGCTCGCCGCATCAGCAATCAGGCTGTCGATTTTTTCAATATTATCACTAATTCCTTGCAACAGAACCAGTGCATAAGCCCTTGCCTTTTTATTAACCTGAAAGAGTGCACAAAACAGGTCAAACCGTTCTACCAGATCATACCCAAATTGTTGATCTGTGCCGATGGTAAAGTCTTCCTGATACAGGAACTGGAGAGCAGCTTCCCTTGAATTACGGCGCGTACCCATAGTTATTCTTAAACCGATAAATAGAAAACAAAAAGGGGCAGATGCAAACAGGTTGACCCTATTCCCTGCCCCTCAATTCCAATGTGGACAGTTGCCCATCATTGATCCAATACGTTTTTTTAATGCAGCAAATCCATTATATTAGCCATTTCAATAGCGGCAATTGCAACCTCTGCACCTTTATTACCCGCCTTCGTACCACTACGCTCAATAGCTTGTTCGATTGTTTCAGTGGTCAAAACTCCAAAAAGCACGGGTACCCCTGTTTCCATTCCAGCCTGTGCAGTTCCTTTGGAAACCTCATTAACAACGACATCAAAATGAGGGGTAGCACCTCTAATAACTACACCTAAAACAATGACCGCATTATACTTCTGAGCTCCCGCCAACCTTTTTGCTATAAGCGGAATTTCAAATGCTCCCGGGACTCTTACAACATCAATGTCTTCGCCTGCGGCACCGGATCGTATCAGACTGTCGAGTGCACCTTCCAGCAATTTTTCACTGAGAAAAGAGTTGAATCGGGCCACGACAATCGCAAATTTTTTGCCGCTTGCATTAAGATTTCCTTCAATAAAATTCGCCATACTCTCTCACTTGATTTTTTTTAAGCTATTTGAAATATACTATTATCCGAAGATTAATCATTTACAGCGATAAGATGTCCCATCCGATCTCGCTTGCACATCAGATACTCTTTACTTTCCTTGCTTGCCGGCATCTCCAACGGTAACCGCTCAACAACTTCTATGCCATATCCTTCAAGACCAACAATTTTTTTAGGGTTATTCGTCAAAATTGCCATTTTTTTAACGCCAAGATCCCGAAGAATCTGAGCGCCAATGCCATATTCGCGAAGATCGCTTTTAAAACCCAGCATATGGTTAGCTTCGACAGTATCCACTCCTTCTTCATCCTGCAGGTAGTATGCTTTCAATTTATTGACCAGACCGATGCCACGGCCTTCCTGCCGCATGTAAAGAACAATACCGCATCCTTCCTCATCAATCATCTTCATTGCAGCATTTAACTGGAGTCCGCAGTCACATCGGGCAGAGCCGAATACATCACCGGTTAAGCATTCTGAGTGCACCCGTACAAGAACTCTTTCTGCCTTGGAAATATCACCTTTTACAAGAGCAAGGTGATCCAGTTTATCCACTGAGTTGGAATAGACCACAGCCTTAAATTCTCCGGCATGTTCAGTCGGAACCCGGGCTTCCACCGCACGTTGTACAAGGGTATCTTCGCGCAAACGGTATGCGACAAGATCGGCAATGGTGGCTATTTTCAAGTTGTGTTTTTCTGCAAATATTTCAAGATCACCCATACGGGCCATTGTCCCGTCTTCGTTCATGATCTCGCAGATAACTCCGGCAGGTATCAATCCGGCCAAACGGGAAAGATCAACAGATCCCTCAGTCTGTCCGGCCCTGACAAGAACACCGCCATCTCTTGCTTTGAGAGGGAAGATGTGACCGGGGCTGACAAGGTCGATCGGCTTTGTGTTCGGATCAACAGCAACTTGAACCGTACGCGCCCTGTCGGCTGCAGAGATACCAGTTGAAACTCCGGTTCTTGCCTCAATACTCACAGTAAAACCGGTGCCATAGGGGGATGTGTTGTTGGAAACCATCATGGGCAGTCCAAGCTTATCCGTCAACTCAGCATTAAGCGTCAGACATATCAGGCCTCTTCCGTACTTAGCCATAAAATTGATGCCTTCCGCATCAATTTTTTCAGCTGCCATATAGAGATCACCCTCGTTTTCACGGTCTTCATCATCGACCAGAATGATCATTTTGCCGTCTTTGATATCTTTGATTACCGCTTCTATTGAACTCACTGCCATAATAATTCACACTTGTAAATGAAATAGTTAGCTTCATCCCTTTGTCGGGATCACATAAAACCGTGCTGTGCCAGAAAGCCGGGATTTACTCCTTCGCTGCCGCCAGAACCGGCCTTCTCCGACCGGGGAGCTAGAAGCTTTTCAACATACTTACCAATTATATCAACTTCAATATTAACTTTACTACCGACTTTTAAGGTACCAAGAGTCGTTACCTTTAGAGTATGAGGGATAATAGACACGGAGAACTGACCAGGTCCACAGCTGTTTACGGTCAGACTGACACCATCAATTGTAATTGAACCCTTTTCAATGATATATCGCTCCTGTTCAATTGGCAGGGAAAAATCAAAAACAGAATAACTGCCGATTTCTTTCCTACCCGTAACGGTGGCCATACAATCAATATGCCCGGAAACGAGATGCCCGCCCAACCGGTCGGAAAGTTTCAAAGCACGCTCAAGATTGACAATAGTCCCAGGACCAATTAAACCGAGTTTGGTTCGTGTCAGTGTTTCAGGAGAGACATCTGCACTAAAATTTCGGCCCCGAATGTTATAAGCCGTTAAACAAGCACCGCTAACTGCGATGGACTCACCTTCTTCGGGTTCTGTTAGATCAAAACCTGCTTGAAAATCATACGCTAAACCACCACCAACAGTTCGTTTACCGATAATTTTCCCTGCTCCTTCGACTATCCCTGTGAACATTTTTATTATTTTTCAACTCAGGATTTACTTGATAACCGTTCCGCTTTTCTCATAAAATCCCCGGCAATATTTTCATGCCGAAAATTTTTATGTATTGAAGCTATGGTTCGATACGTATCGGAAGCTTTTTCAATATTTTCGAGCTTTAGGTAAAGTTCGGCCATTTCTTCCATGATTGTTACAGTTCCCTGAGGATCTCGATTATCATGATAATGATCCAGGATTGCAAAACATGAATCGAGGGCCATGTCATATTCTTTAAGCGCTTTATTCACCTCAACAATCTTCTTTAATACAGCAAGAACACTCATCCTGTCATTGGATTGCTCACAGATATCCAGGGCCTGTCGATAATGTTTCAGCGCGCTCTGGTATTCCTTACGAGCTAAGCAAACATGCCCTAACTGATTACTCGCATTAGCAATTCCAGCTTGGTCATTTTTTTCAGTATAACCCATAAGAGCATTATGGAGTGCAACTGCTGCCTGGCCGTAATCTCTGTTTTCTAAAAACCGCTTACCCTCTTCATAGTCAGCCTGCACGGGATCAGACGGTTTTACCGGAGTTCCCGGCTTGCCCATTGATCCTATTGTATCAATTGATTGTAACTTATCCGTCATTCCTGCTTTCTCCTTGTATCATCTGTAATGCTGAACTCGCCGCTTCAGCGACAGTCAAAGAAACGAGTTTTCCTTCTTTACAGTAGCAAAACTCTTGCTGATCTTTACTCAGCTCCATGAGTTGAATTGCCACCTCAGTTGCTTTAATATGCCCCATAAGTCTGGCCACCTGTCCCCTTACTTGAGGCTCAGGGTGTTGCAGAAAATGGAAGAGATTGTAAAAAGGGGTATCACGAATCAGATCCGGACGTTTGGCAGCAATTTCAGCAAGCGCCCACAGCGCCTGGTTTTGAGTTGAAGGTTCACCTATATAATTCAAAACATACCTGGTAAAAGCTCCAAAAATATCAGTGCGCAAAGAGATTACATGACCAATAGTTTCAACCATCCCCCAAGGAGTTGCCGCTGAATCTGAACAAGCTTCAAACATTCGATGCAGCAGTTCAGAGACTGGACCAGGTTCACGAGTGGATGTTCTTGCAGTAACCCTGCCGATTATCCACGCTATCCTCCAGCGATTTTCCTCGAGTGGATCATACAGCAGGCGTTGCATCAGGCGCAGAGTTTTTTTATCGTCAAAACAAAGAGCTACAAGAGCGTCTATATCTTCTTTATCAACCAGCTCATAAACTAATTTTTTATTTGCTTTCTTGCGAACTCGTTTTTCGTCGGGGGCCGGTTCAATAGCGCTCTGTTTTTTCTCGGCGGGAATTCCAAGCTTATTCTGGATAGCTTCGGCTTTCTTTTCCTGTACCCGCTGGGCGATATCCTGGATATCGGTATGCAGACGTACAAAATAAAGAACCCCGGATACAGCCCGTCCATCGACATTTTTCGTCGCAACGACCTGATGCAGCCTTTCATCGTAATTTTCTATACGACCGGTCAGATAATCATCTTCCGGCATCAATTCCCAGGCAAAATCAGCGTTGTCATTACAGGCATAAACGAGGGTTTCTACTATTGCAGCCCCTATATTATGACCGGTAGCTTCAGATGTATACACCGCACCGCATTGACAACGTCCGACCGGAAACTCAGTCATTTTCCTAACGGGTGCATGGGTTGCTCTACCTACTTTTTGGCCGCAAAAGGGGCACCAGGGTCGTACAATAATCTGTTCTTTAGGCATCTAACTCGCTCAGTTTTCGGCTGCAATATTTCTAACACCGATAATTCGGGAAATAAGCCGGGGTTCATTACAATCCCCTTGCGGGGGACTCTTTTCGGTTCATTCAGCCAGCTTTTTCTGAAGGCTCGACACAAAGTTAGGATCAACCGAATAGCCGAGTTCTCTTGCTTTATCCAAATGATGTTTGGCATCAGTGTATTTTCCCTTAAAATACAGGGCTACAGCTAAATTGTTATGTCCAAGAGCAGAATCAGGATTAAGTTCGAGACCTTTTCGCGCTGCCGTTACGGCTCGATCATCCTCCCCTTTCATGGTGAGAACAGCTGTGAGATTCATCCATGTACTGGCCAATTTAGGATCATGCTGAATTGCTTTTTCATAGCACTGTACAGCCTTATCGAAATCACTGCGCTGCTGCCAAATCAATCCTAGGTTTGCATGAGCTTGAGCACTTTCCGAATTGACCGCAAGAGCTTTTTCGTTTAGTTCCTGGGCTTTGTTCATATCTCCCTGTCCGAAATAGATTGCTCCCAGATTTATCATGCTCTCACTGCTGAGATCGTCTATTTCAATAGCCCTTTCCAAAGCGGCGATAGCGTCTTGTATCCGCCCGGCTTTCATATAAACAAGCCCCAAGTGATGGAAGGCCATTACCGACTTTGGATGTTCCTTGCATTTCTTTTCCAGTTCTTCAATAACTTTCGGTAAATCTTCCCTCAACTCTTCTGACATAGTGTTCCTCTATATTTAACAAAAATCATCTTTGGCGCTGCAAAACTTTCCATATGCTTCACTGGTGGACATTATGACGTACTTTGCAACGATCATACCTTAAGGACGTTCAAGACCAGCAATGACAAGCGCATACAATATAGACACCTTGAGCATACTTGCAACAATAAAATAGATGGTCGGTTTCCGGCAAAGGCCAATCTGCAAATGGGAAGGCAATACAGAGAGTACAAATGTAATCTTATTGTTCAGTCAGAACTTTTTTTGCCAACAGAACATCTTTATTAATTTGTTCGGCCAGCTCTTCCGGGCCTGAGAATTTCTTTTCGCTACGCAGAAATTTCAGTAAATTAACTTTGATTGGTTTGCCGTAAATATTTTCATCAAAATCAAAAATATGTGTTTCGGCTACCAGCTGCTCTTCACCGAATGTCGGGTTGTAGCCAATATTAAGAATTCCTCCATATTGACGGCCTTCACAGAAAACCTGAGTGACGTAGACCCCATGCCTGGGAACCAGGTCTTCCTCATTAAATTTTAGATTAGCAGTTGGAAAACCAATCACTTTCCCTCCTCGCTGTTTACCAATCTGAACCGTACCTCTGATTTGATAATGGCGTCCCAAAAGCTCTCTTGCCTCAGCCATTTTGCCATCTTTTATTAATTCTCGAATTTTGGTTGAGCTGACAAGTTGATTGCCTAGATAGCAAGCTTCGACTACGGTCACTGGAAAATTGTAGATTTGCCCCTGTTGTTTTAAAAAATCAATATTTCCACTGCGCCCTTTGCCAAAAGCATAATCATAGCCAACGACCAACTCTTTTACTCCAAGTTTTTGAACCAGCAGATCCTTGACGAATATATCCGCTGTGGTCTTTGCGAATTCCTTCGTGAAAGGAATGACCAGGAGTATATCAATTCCTGATTGCCCAATCAGCTCTTCCTTCTGTTGACACGTTGAAATCAGTTTGATTCCCTCAGGCAACAGAACCTGTAATGGATGCGGATCAAAAGTAATAACCACGCTCGTTCCATTTATTGATTGTGCCTTTTTGACGACTGTTGCAAACAGCTGTTGATGTCCATGATGAACTCCGTCAAAATTACCGATCGTTACGCAGGCATTGCGGACCGGCTGAATAATGTCTTCTGTATTTCTAAAAATTTTCATATTCACAACATGCATGATTTTTTTTTGTTGTCTCCAACAAGAATGTCTTGACAAAAACCCGCACAGGAAGCATATTCAAGCGCGTTGCCGAAGTGGCGGAATTGGTAGACGCGCTAGGTTCAGGGTCTAGTGGGGGTATCCTCGTGGAAGTTCGAGTCTTCTCTTCGGCACCAATTAAAATATCAAGGGCTGCAATCTTCATTGATTGCAGCCCTTTTTAATTTGCTTGGCTCTGAACATCATCTTGTCCCGCTCAACTCTCTACAATTATAAATACATTCATTAAAACCGCCCGACCGGTCAATTAAGAATTGATGCCGTATAGCATGATTTCAGAAGAGATGCAATCTCCCTTTCATCAGCTATTTTGAGAATTTACTCTTAAACCGGATTTTTCGCCAGCCTAGGCTGCCGCGTATCGAGACTTGAGACAAATGGCGATAGTCGTCTATGCTTCCTGCCGATTACAACCTTACCTGCAATGGTGAGACCGGTTCCAATGCACACACATTTGCCGATCTTCAATCCAAAGCAGGGAGCAAAAAGCAGAATATTGTTCCTTCCGGTTCGTTTTGCTCTGCCCAGATTATTCCCTGATGATCTTCAATGATTCTTTTGCATATAGATAGACCAAGTCCAACTCCACTTGTCTCTTTGGACGTCTTGCTTCCTCGAACAAATTTATCGAAAACCGATTCCAGTTCTCCTTTTTCAACACCTATTCCCTGATCAATGATCATAACCTTCCAAGCGGAACGTCGGCCATTCTCTTTCTCCAAATAATCTTTTTTAAGAATGATCTTAACTTCTTTTTTGGGAGCACTGAATTTCATGGCATTCGCAAGAAGATTACGCAACACTTGATAAAGTTTATTTCTATCATATCGAGCAGGTGCTGGATAACACATGGTTTCAAAACTCAACTCTATTTCTTTCTCATCCATCATGACTTTTAGTTCAGCAGTCACCTTTTCCAAGTCTTTCGATAAGTCATACTCCGCAAGATTGTAACAGGTCTTGGCGGACTCCAAAGTACTGAGATCAAGCAGTTCACTGAGTAATTCAAGCAATTGGTCGCCACTAGTAATAATCATTTTAAAATATGTTTCCAATTTTGTCCGCGATGAACAGCTGACTCGTTTCAGGCCTAACCTGGCAACACTCAATATACTGTGCATGGGCGTTCGAATTTCGTGGGACATATTGGCAAGAAATTCCGACTTTGCCTCATTTGCAAGTTGTGCAGTGTGAAGAGCTTTCTTCATTATTGTAACATCGGTGCAAATGCCGGCAGTTGCATAAATTGCACCGCTGCTTTCTTTTAAAGGAAACTTATGGACAAGCAGATTTTTCTCCTGTCCATCGAAAGCGAATGTTCCTTCAAGTTCTATCGAATCACCGGTTTTAATTATTTCAGAATCTTTGAAACTGAGAAATCGAGCGACGTTCAGAGGAAAAACCTCCATATCATTCCGTCCTCGCAATTGATCAAGGCTGAGGCAGCAGAGTGTTTCGAAAGGTTTATTTACAGTCAGGTAACAGCCTTCTAAATCTTTGCAATAAATTGGCAACTCAATATTTCGCAATATCGCCTGTAGATATCCTTCACTTTCTGAAAGAAATTTTTTGGTTATTCTTAAAGTCGCTTCCACCTTTTTTTCGGCTGTGACATCACGAAGAGTGACAAATACTATTTCATCTTCCAGCCGGGTTAATCGGCGCATATTTACAAGGGCATGCAGGAGTTCCGTTTTTCCCGGCCTCAACACTGCACACTCAAAATCATCTTCCTGGCCACCAGCCACTTTTTGCCAATGGTCCTCAATATTCATGGTACTCTCTTCCGAGATACTGATAAATTCGAGAAATGAGCTGTTCAAAATCTCATCTCTCTTTCCGGAAAACATTTCTAAAGCTGACAAATTAAAGTCCAGCACACGACCATCAAGAGCACAAATAACCATAGCATCATGGGTGAGATTAAAAAGCTCAAGCACCTTTGCTTTTGACTTTTCCACTTCCCGACGCATTTTTTGCTCTTTTTCTATTGTCTCCGCCAACTTACAATTTACGTTAGACAGCTTTTCGGCCTGCCTCTCAAAAAGATAAGCTGTAATCAATGAATCCCAAAAATGAAAATTCCAGTACTTTGTCTGAGCTAGAAGATAAACGACAAAGAAAACCAGCGCTGCAATTGTTGGCAAAATCTCTGTTTGTTGAATGAACAAGCCGGTAAGAATAGTCGGAGTAAAAGACAAAAGGAGGTAATTTACCGCAAGAGGCCGCCAAATACATAAATTTACCATAGCTCCTGCACCAATGCCTGCCGAGAGGATAAGAATGAGCAGGACAGAAAACCCCACAGCATATTTATAAGTAAAAATTGCTGTTATTATCCCCCATACCGCTGCCATCCCAAGACAACTCCAAAAAAATACCTGTACCCATTTTGATAATAAATCAGCTGCGGATGTTTTAATGCGTTTTATTGCCAAACCTCGTACGACAGCGCATGAAAACAGTATAAGAGTCAGAAGAGTGCAAGTGTAAGGTGAATGAAAAAAAAACCCGGAAGTACTTACCGCCAAAACAAAGCAGAGAGGAACAATTATTGCGCCGAGAACAGATCTCTCAGCCATTTCACGCGCTGCTCTCTGGATCAATAACTGGTTCTCCCTCGCTGTCAATTGTATTGACCGAACGAAGAGCGTCTTTGTTATATCTCCAAACTTTATCATATCGCTAATCCAATAGCAGAATGAAAGTAGATCAGCAAATCTACTCCTCATACGTGACTGGTCCCGTTAAAAGGGAAACAAACCAGGATTCTTTTCAGTACACACTTGAAGGTACTGAATCCATTCTTCCCAGGAAAGTGGATAAGTGCGCCCTGGTGCGATTGCTTAATATTTTATATTTCAAAGATGTCTTCTGGAAAATAATCTTTTATTACGAAATTACCACAGTAATAACCAGCCCAAAATGTTGTCAGGATGAATTGACATTATCATCACAATTCCTTATACATATATGCACAGTTTA
>JBARUR010000241.1:0-36100 GCA_049645845.1 Desulforhopalus sp.
TTCTTACAAAGCTTCCAAAACTCATTTTGATTCCGGCGATATTGACGGCACGGCCATCATTGCCATTTGGGCCATGGCAAGAAGAACAATTATGCATCATGTACCATCTCTTCCCATTTGCAGGGTCTCCCTCAGGAGCGCTGCAACCGCTAAGCAAAATGAGCGAGAAAAAAAGAATTCCCCTGGTTAATTTACTCGAAAGAGTCTGTGGTAACATTTAACTTCTCCTGTCTGTTTCTTATTCTTACTGATTTACACGAGGTAATTGCTGTTCTAAAATAGCAGCATGCAATATGTGCAAGACTTTATCCCGATTGTTTTGAGGTTGGTTGAGGAGGATGGCATAGGGGATCAGCCTGTTTCCTCGTGAAAAATATCCGGCATAACAATACACATCTTTCATTGTACCGCTTTTGACAAGAATCGAACTCTTTTGGTTAAGAAGAGCATTATATGGCTTAAATGAATCAAGAATGGCAAGAAGCGCATCAGGGCTCATCCTATTTTGCCTTGACAGGCCCGAGCCTTCCTGGACGTAAATCTGTTTCGGGCTAAGTTCCAGTTTTTTTTCGGCAAAAAGAGTAAATGCACGGCGGGATTTTTCCCAGGTTGCCGGTAATCCGAAAAACTTGATTCCACAAGCAAGGAAGAGTTGGTTGGCAATATAATTGTTTGAATATTTGAGACATGCCCTGCTGATCTCTTCAAGGGATTTGGAGCTGTGATGGATATAGACAGGTTTTAAACCTGCCGGGACTAACTTCTTGGCATAGCCTTTTTTTATGCTTATTCCAGCCTGTTGAAATTGGGCAATAAATAGCTCTCCTGTGTAGCGAAGAGCAGGGGAGAGCCGACCCGATTGCGGCAGAGTCGCCACATTTATATGGTGACGGCCTGGTAAAAGAGAGGCCGCGGCTTCAGTCATCATGGGGAGGAGAGGGGTCTGCGGTTCACCCGATGTAACCGTGGTTATAGCCGGTGTCGTGTCGCTTTTTGTGATATGAACCGGCAGAGCGTTGAAATTTACGGCCAGGGCTCCATTTGGAACATCATACGGATTGGCTGAATTTTCCGGACTTGCCAATTCACCATCAAGGGCAAAGGTGCTCTCATCAAGAAAAACAGTACCAATCTCTTTCACGCCATGTTCGATTAGCTTTTGGCCTACCTCCAGAAGAGTCTCGGAGGTCAGAAAAGGATCTCCATATCCTTTGATATAGAGATTGTTGTGTTCATCGAGGAAAAAATGTGTTTCAAACCGGTAATCTTTGCCCAATTCTTCTAACGCAACCAGGCATGTGAGAATTTTGAGAGTGGAAGCAGGAATAAAGAGATCCTGCTCCCGGTATTTATTCAATCCGGATCCATCCTGAACTACATATCCCCCGTTTATGATGAGTTGTCTGGTCCGGGTTGAATCGTAACCATAGGCGTAAGTGTGATTAGGCTGAAACAGCAGCAGCCACAGTATGACGCAAAAAAAACTGTATCCGTATGTTTTTCCTGTTGTTGTCATCTGATCATTGTCTGTGTGAAAAAAGTTCATCCGGTTTTAATCGAGCTTTTGCCAATCTGTTTTGAGAATCCTCGTCTGCAGGCAACGATCTTTGTCCAACCCGAGGATCTCTGTCAAAGCTTCAAGTGGCTTGATGCCTGCTTGAGCACTAGCCGAGACCATCTGTAATCGCACCGTGTTAGAATTGATAAACGAAAACTCCAGGATGAGAGGGCGGATATCAATATCCTTAGTCTTTCCTTTTCTGGTTTTTCCAATGATAAAAGCTGTGCTTTTAATAAACTCTTCGGCCCGTAATTTTTCAGAATCTGTGCTCCCCGTCGGGAGGGTAAGATCGTAAGTTGTGCAGATTTTTTGCGGAACGTTTCCTGAATGAAGTTCGATTTTAGTTACTTTTAACCCCGGAGCGAGTTTGGCGTTGAGGCGTTCAGCGGTTGATACAACGTTTTTAATCGGGTCGGGAAGGTCCATAATGAAAAACTCAGCAAGGCTTTCAGTTCCTACCGGCAGAGCAGGGCCGAAAGATATTTTAGGCGAAGGGTTAAAGCCCTGGCTATAATTAGTTTTGATTGCTGCGCGTCGAAGAGCACGAAAGATTGTCTGAAGTATCTCCAGATGTCCGAGATAACAGATATCCCCGATCCTTGAGTAGCGCACCAGATATTTAAAATGACCTCCTGCTGAAGTATTTATTGATTGTATCTCATTGTTTGCCGGAAGGGCGGCGGGGGCACCATCCGGTGTTGATTGAGAGCGGTTGTATACAACGGGAAAAAGAGTTTTAAAATCGCAGAGGCCGCATTTTTGGCAGGCATTGTATCGGCAATCAGGAGTATACACCTCGCTTTTAGCTTTTTCTAATTCATCTTTTAAGAATTGAAGGTCGACGCCTGTATGGAGATGTTGCCAGGGCAGAATCTCGTCGATTTTTCTTGCCCGAAGAAAGTCATCCAAGTCAAGTCGACACAATTCTGCAGCCTTTTGCCAACGGGATAAATCGAAATGTTCATCCCATCCGTCGAGTCGCGCGCCTGCCTGCCAGGCAAGTTCTATGAGTCGTGCCAATCGCCTGTCACCGCGGGAAAAAACTCCCTCCAGAAAGCTGATCTGCGGACTGTGATACCTGAGGTTGCATCCTTTTTTAGGAAGATTTTTTTGTAGGCGGCGGATTGAGCGCATGCTTTCATCAATAGTAAGTTGTTTTTCCCATTGGAAAGGCGTATGTGGCTTTGGCACAAAAGTACCGATGCTCACATTTATCTGCTTTTTTCCACCGCCTGGGCCTCCGCTACGGACTGCCATGGCTTTTTGCATAAGTTGGATGATTTCATCAATATCCTGCTCGGTTTCAGTCGGCAATCCGATCATGAAATAAAATTTAATGACTCTCCACCCGAGAGAAAAAGCTTCTGTGCAAGTATCAAGAAGGTCGGCTTCTGTTATCCCCTTGTTGATGACTCTTCGCAACCTTTCGCTGCCGGCCTCGGGGGCCAGGGTAAAACCGGTTTTACGAACCCTTTTCACCTGTTCCATAATTTCAGGAGTGAGGGTGCCGACACGCATAGATGGCATGGCAACTGAAATGAACTGTCCTGCAAAGCCGTCCATTAACTGAGGAAGAGTTTGTTCAAGACACGAGTAATCACCTGTTGAAAGCGACAACAGTGCAAGTTCTTCAAATCCCGAATCACCCAGACCGCTTTTAGCAAGATCCATTATTTTCTCGGGACTTCGTTCACGCACAGGTCTATAGGTAATACCTGCCTGACAGAAGCGACAGCCTCTGGTACATCCCCTGGCTACTTCAATTCCCATGCGATCATGGACGATTTTGGCATTTGGCACAAGAGGATGTTTGAGGTGTTCTATCTGGTTGAGGTCATTTACAACCCTGCGGACAACATGATCTTTGCTGCCTCCTACCCGGTGAATTGCAAGCAGCTCCTCCTGATCATTGTATTCCGGCTGAAAATGTTCAGGGATATACACTCCATCGATATCGGAGAGCAAATCAAGAAGTTCATTTTTTGGGAGTTTTTCATTTTTATGTCCGGCCATAAGGGCTGCTATTTCCAGGATGGCTTCTTCTCCGTCACCAAGGAGTATAGCATCAAAAAAATCGGCGACAGGTTCGGGATTGAGGGAACATGTCCCTCCGCCTAGAAGCAGGGGAAACGAATTGTCTCTGTCGCGTGAATAAAAGGGGATACCGGCCAGGTTAAGGATGGTAAGAATATTTGTATAACAGAGCTCGTAAGGAAGAGTAATACCCAATATATCGAAATCGATAAGTGGACGTCCGGATTCCAGGCTTGTGAGTGATGTTTTTTTCTGCTGTAAAAGCAGCTCGAGATCGGTATCGGGGCAATAGCACCTTTCCGCCAGGAATTCTTCTCTGTTATTTAAAAGATGGTAAAGAATCTGCAATCCCTGATGGGACATGCCTATTTCATAGAGATCCGGAAAAACGAGGGCAAAGTGGATCTTTGCGGAATCCCATGCTTTTCGGGAAGAGTTATATTCATGGCCAATATATCGGCCTGGATGGGCAATAGAAGTGAGTATTGTACGATCTGTCATTAGGAATCCATAGAAAATTACAAGAAAGAAGAGGGTGTAGCTTCATATCTTAGAAGGTTATATCATTGATGATGGCGTCGTATAAAATTTTTCATCTGCATCGACGGATTAGCGGTAGGAATGTTTTATATTCCACTTAGCCATCCGGAACTTCAGGTTTGGAGGAGTTTGTCGTCATCGACCAGTCTCTCCATTTACTTAAATTTGGTTGACTTTTCAAGTGAGTATGATGTAATCAACTTAGTCCTGCAAGGTGATTGATATAACTATTTGTTATAATACGTAAAAAGGAAGTGCCTAATGAAGTGGTTATTTTTTAAAATTATTGTTTTTTCTCTGCTTGGAGTCTTTTTTTCCCAGGTTGTTTGTGCTGATTCCGGGAAACGGGTAAATATAGAATCCATAATTCACAGTAGAGAATCCCGAGCAAAAGAAGTTATTAGGTTTAAATTTGCGGCACCTTTAGTTCCTGAAATTTTTTATTTAGATGGTGAGACGCCACGTCTGGTGCTTGACTTTCCACAAAGCATTTATCGTGGGAAAAACATAATCCCTCTGCCGGAGAGTGAACTGGCCTCAGCAATAAGAATAGGATTACATCAGAAACCTGTTCAGAAGACGAGAGTCGTGGTGGATTTGTCAAATAAACCAGAAGTACAGTATTCAAGTGAATATTCGGAGCAGGATAACGCCCTGCTTGTGGTGCTCACATCTGACACGGTTGCCGTCGAAGGAGAAACTGCTGTTAATTCCGATCGTTCGTTGCAGAGTCATACAGCTTCTACCGACAAGAATGAGAAACTCTCTCTTGCTCCCGCGGGCAAAACGGAAAAAGAAGGTGGTGAGCCTGCCGTTGAGTCTCCCGACGTCCCTTTAGTGCCGATGATTCATGAAATTTCTTTTGATGATTCCTCCAGCAAAGGTGAAATGGTGATCTTTCATTTAAATGATTTTTTCCCTCCAACTGTTTCGGCGATAGAAAAAGATTCTCCACGGGTTATATGTGATTTTATGGAAACAAATTTAAACCCGAATATTCAGAAGACTATTTTAGCTGATGGCAATTACATTAAGCGAATCCGCATCGAAGAACATTATGATCCGGAAAAGGTACAAGTTGTCGTCGACCTGTTTCCCGACCAGGACTATGATTTGCAGCAGGTCTTTTTCAGAAAAGATAACCTCTTTGTTTTAATCATTAAAGAGTTGGTTCCCAATAATGTGGAATAGCGGAAGAAAGCCGCTATGGCATAAACTGCCTGCTATAACCTGGAGGTGGCTGTAGCCGGAATGTTTGCCGATCTTCGGTTAAGGAGACATCCGACAATGTTATGAGGATGTTGGTACCATAGTCAAGGCCGGTAATATTGATTTCCAGCGGCTGCCTGCATTCTTCAAGGCTTACCCAGTTGTTGTAGGTTACTTCCACGACTTTTCGACCATTCCCGTCTTCAAGAATGCGGACAGGAAAGACTTCTTTCTCCGTATCCAAAAGCAGATGCTGCAGCCCCGCCTGGTTTTTATTTTCAAAAGTCAACCAAACACCCCTTGAGTCACGGTCTTTGCGGATATCCGTAATCATCTGGCTGGATAAGCGGTTTCTGCCGGTAAGCCATGGCCCCCATTCGCTTTTGAGAAAATGGCTCGGAATATCATTGCGTAGGCCAAAGGAACGGAGGCTTCCTGCCAGATAGGTTCTCTGGAGAGTATTGATCGCCTGAAAAGAATTCTGATCTCCGGCAACTGCTAAGACCGGTTGTCCTATAGGATTCGTCATCACAAATTTAAATGATGAGGGCATTGAAAACTGTAGAAATCCACTCAAGGCTTTCTTTTCGAAAGGATTTTGGTAAAAAAGAACAAGATCACCTTCAAGGGTTTTACCACATCCTGCATCCCGGGCAACAAGGGAATCGACTAGTTGCGTTATAGAATCAGCTTCAGAACCTGCGAGTGGATCAGTCCATGGTTTACGGGCGGCACAACCGGCAAGAAAAAAGACCGCAAGCATAATGAGCAAAGCTCGCTGTATATTTCTAATCATGAGTTATTGGTTTTCCAGAGCATCAATTTTTTGTTGAATAGCGGTTTTTTCATTTTCGTCTTCAAACAATTCATACGCCTTTTTATAGACTTTTTTCGCTTTAGAAAATCTCTTCTGAGCACGGTATACGTCACCGAGGTGATCGTAGATATGCGGATCATTTTGTTCCAATTCCAATGAGCGTTCCAGGTGTTTAGCAGCCTGGTGATAATCACCTAGACGATAATATGCCCATCCGAGGCTGTCTATTATGAAACCATTGTCTGGTTTGAGTTTGTTGGCCTTCAGTATATATTCGAGTGCCTTGTCGAGATCTATGTTTTTATCGGCCAAGGTGTATCCGATATAATTAAGTGCTTCGGCATGGTTAGGGTCCATCTCCAGGACCTGTTCCATTATCAGGATAGCTTGTTCGGTCTTGCCGTTTTTTTCTAAAATCAGTCCATACTCAAAAAGCAGTTGCTGGTTATCGGGATAGAGCGTGATTGCGTTCTCCATCAATTTCATGGCTTCTACATTCTCACCTTTGGCCATATATAAAGAAGAAAGGAGGGCATAGAAAAGAGGATTCTGGTCAGATTCAGCAGCCATATATTCTTTCAGAACATTTATGGCTTCATCGAGGTTGTCGAGCTTTTCATAGATTCGTATCTGCAAATAGATTGCTTCCTCAAATTCATCATTTTCGCTCTTGATGTGAGTGAGGTGATTAAGGCTGGCTCGATAATCTTTTTCCTGAAAGGCGAGCAAGGCAAGCATATAACGTGGTTCAGAGCTATCGTGTTCCCGAATAAGTCTGGAAAGAATTTGCTTAGCCTGAGAAATTTCATTTTTCCTCAGCAGTACCTTGCTGATGATAAGATCGATTTTTGCAGGATTTTCACTATGACTTCGTAGGTTGTATAATTCATCAAGGGCCTCATCATTGCGTTCCATATCAAGAAGAACCTGAATGTGACTGAGTGCAGCTCTTTCATCAGACGGGTCATTATCGGTAATAGTCGTATAGATTCGCAGTGCATTATCATACATTTGCAGATTAACGTAAAAATATCCGACTTCGAATGCTAATTCTTTTGACCAGTTTAAAGAAAGAGCTTTTTCGTATTCCCGCGCGGCATCCTGATATCTTTCCATTTCCTGTAAAAGCCTGGCGTAAGAAAGATGTGTAAAGTATGAATCAATGTCGTTCTTTAATAGTTTAACGAAAATTTCGTCTGCCATTTGGTATCTACCAAGATGGCTATAGAGGAGTGCCAAACGTAAGTGGACTCCCTCGTTCTCCGGATCTTTCTCAAGAACTTGATTATACAGCAGGACAGCATCTTCAACCCTTTCCTCCTGTATATAAAGACTCGCTAAAAGGAGGCGGTAAGTATTGTTGTCCGGATAATCTACTATCGCTTGGGCCAACCAGTCCATGGCTTTTTCAAATTCTCCCATTTTAAGGAGAATAACTGGTAGTTTTTCCTTTATATAATCAGCATTCTCATCGCATATAAGGGCTTTTTCATAAGCTTCAAATGCTTCTGCGTGCCTTTCATGATATTCGGCATGAGTACCCCAGAGAAAATAGAAATAGGCGCAGGCGAGGTCTTTATCTTCTGCCGTTGATTGTGCTTCATTCGGCTGCAATTTTTGCGAAATATGCTGTTCTGTGGCTGGTTGTTTGGCAGCGCAGGAGACGAGCATAATACAGCAGCAGAGAGCAATGAAAAAGTGTGAGCGATAGACCATTGGCTTAAACCTGATCAGCTGGAAGCGGGAGAATATTGTTGACGTGAGTTATTACCATGTGATGCACCTCTTCTATCGATCCGCTTGCATCAATCAATTGGATATAGGGTCGTTTAATAGCCGCAAAAATAGCTGCAACACGAGCAAGGCTGTCCTCTTGCTCAAAATCATTCAGTGCATCGCCCCGTCCGGAGGTAATTCTTTTAAAACCTGTTTCCAGGGGAGCCTGGAAAAGCAGGGCAATATCTGGATCAGGAGCGAACCGGTTAAGAGCCATAATATTTTCAGGATCAAATCCTCTGGCACCCTGATAGGCGGCAGTAGAAAGAAAATATCGATCACACAGAACAATTTTTCCCTGCTGTATCGCAGGTGACAAAACGTTTTTAACGTGTTCGCGCCGATCTTCCAAAAATAGCTCCAACTCCTTTTCCGGACTGTAGTCTCCTCTGTTTACATAAAGAGAGCGTATTTTTCGGCCAAACTGTCCATCCGTCGGTTCCCTTGTTGTAACAACCGCATAGCCTTTGTCCTGGAGATATTTGTCAAGAAGCTGCAGTTGGGTAGATTTTCCTGTTCCGTCGGTACCTTCAAATACTATCAGAACCCCTTTTGTTGAAAGGTTAGTCATAATGAAACCTGTTCATTGCGGCTTGATCTGTTTCGACTTATAATGGCGGCAAGACTGACGGCTTCGATCAGACTTCGATGACTGGCCAATCCTTTGCCGGCAATATCATACGCTGTACCATGATCAACTGAGGTTCGAACAATAGGCAGGCCGAGAGTAATATTGACGCCATCTTCGAAATGGAGGAGCTTAAAAGGAATTAGTCCCTGGTCATGATACATACAGACCACAGCGTCAAAGTCTCCAGAGGCAGCTTTGAAAAATACAGTATCAGGCGGATAGGGACCGGATACACGAATACTATCTTTTTGGGCCCGTTCGATGGCAGGACCGATAATATGTTCCTCTTCGTTGCCGAAAAGGAGACTTTCACCGCCGTGAGGATTCAAGCCGGCGACTGCAATTTTAGGCTCTTTAATGGCAAAGTCTACCGACAGGGCCTGGTGAGTAATAAGGATCATATTGTAAATTGCATCAATTGTGAGAGAATCGGCCACTTCACGAAGCGGACGGTGAATTGTCACTAATGTAACTCTTAATTTTTTGCCGGCCATCATCATGGCAAAATCGGGGGATCTTGTTAAATGTGCCAACATTTCCGTATGACCTGGGAAATGGTACCCGGCATCATTGAGTGAACTCTTAGAAATGGGACATGTGGCAATACCTTGAATGAATCCCTGTTGAGCAAGTTTCACTCCTTCCTCTATATAATGAGCCATGGCGATACCAGTGACTGCGTTCGGATGTCCCCATACAATATCCTCAGATTGAAGAGCAGATAGCTGGCAAACAGGGATAGCCTCTGAAGGTAGTGCAGAACCAGGCAACCATGGAACGCATGGAGCCGGTAAATTAAGCTCTGCCCCGCATTTCTTAAGAACCTGTATATCTCCAAGAACAACCGGATGTACCCTGGGAGAGCTTTTTGCTCTCGCTCCGGAGAAAAGCCGGAGAATGATCTCAGGGCCGATTCCAGCAGGACAACCCATGGTAATTCCTATTATTGTCATAATAAACAGTGTACCTGGAAAAATTGATAAAGCAAAGTATGGAAGATCATTAAATGTCAGAATAATACTCTACGAATCATGGCGAATCATGGCGAATCATGGCGAATTTTGACGAAGTGGGAGATACGTGTGATTTATGCCTGCCCAAGTCATTGTAATACTTTAATCAGTTCTCGATTATTCGCAAAGATCGAATGCATTGTTGATATGGTCTATTTGCAAGGATTTTCCATCGGCGTATAGTATGGAAACGACGTCAAATCTGGCGGGGGAATCAAAGAGTTGTTGTTCTGCAAGGTAATATTGAGCAGCTCGACTAATCTGTCTTTGCTTCCTTGTATTAACTGCAGAGGCAGGAGATCCGAAACCAAGCCCGGATCTTGTTTTGACTTCAATAAAAACAAGGTAAGGACCATCAATGGCAATAATGTCTATTTCGCCGACTTTGCAACGATAATTTTTAACGAGAATTTTATAGCCATTTTTCTGAAGGTACTTGGCAATTGTTTCTTCACCGCTCTTCCCGAGCCGCTGCCGACTGTTCAACATACTCTCTCACTCCCTTGAAAGTTCTTCGATGAATCGAGCAGATCCCGTTCACCTGAATAGCTTTACGGTGTTCTAGGGTGGGATATCCTTTGTTGTTGTGAAAATTATAGGCAGGAAACTGTTGGTGATACGAAAACATCATTTGGTCGCGTTCAACTTTAGCCACAATACTGGCCGCGGCAATGGAACTGCTTTTTGATTCACCTTTTATAAGCGGAGCTTGGGGAGTACACAGAGGAAGAGTAAATTTACCATCAACAAGAATAAAATCAGGAACCGGTCCCTTAAGATTCTTTACTGCTCTTTTCATGGCAAGTAATGAGGCCTGCAAGATATTTATCTCGTCAATTTTTTGTTCGGAAACAATTCCGATGCCAACTGCAGCGCCGATATTCTTCAAGTAACCGCACAAATCGAGCCTTTTGCAATGAGTCAGGATTTTTGAATCGACCAGGCAGAAGTGATCGCACTCTTTTGGCAAAACAACACAAGCTGCAACGACAGGTCCGGCAAGTGGTCCTCGACCAGCTTCGTCACAACCAGCAACGCACAGATTACCCTTTGAATAAAGGAATCGCTCAAACCTGAAATTATCCTCGCTATCTTGAAAATCGGGCAAGATACAATTCATGGTCAAAGCTGTAAGTTATCCTGTGCGAATCTGGATCTGATTCAAGAAAGTACTCGAATCAGATCCAGTATGAAAATATCAGGTGCGATTAACGTGTTAAGCCGCGCTCACGGATACGTGCTGCTTTACCTGTGAGATTGCGCAGGTAATAAAGACGAGAACGACGAACACGACCCCTGGTAATAACTTCTATTTTTTCAATACGGGGATTGCAAAAAGAAAAAGTTTTTTCGACACCAACACTGTGGGAAATTTTCCGAACAGTATAGGTAGCATCCATGGTGCCGCGTTTTCGCTTTATGACCACGCCTTGAAACATCTGTACTCGCTCTTTACCGCCCTCAATGATGCGGATATGTACTTTTACAGTGTCACCGGGACGAAAATCCGGATGGTCTTGTCGCATCTGCTCTTGGTTGATTCTGTCAATAATTGTGCTCATAGCGTCTTCTTTAGGTTGAAGTATGTTTGGTGCCTTGCAGATAAAATCCAGCAAGGTACTTTACGGGTAACAAAAAAACTTTATAAATCTCAAGATCCGAGCAGTCTGTCAATTATAATTGAGGCAGCTGAGCGAACTGAAAGATGATTGTAATGAGTTCCTCCTTCAATCGGAGGAAGTGTTGCATCGGTTAATTGTAATATTTCCGGAGCAAGTCCATGTGCCGTACCAAATAACAGCAGAACAGGCTCATTATGAGTAATTTCTTGGCTGAGTTGTGCATAACTTATTGTGTTGTCTCTAAAAACTGCGCTCGTTGCAACAATCAGCGGTCGTTTACCGTATTTTTCAGTGAGGCTTGAAATAACCTCTTCCAGCGAATCAGCGAGCTCGACAATACTCAAAGCTTCCTTCCTGGCAGGATTGTATGTTGCACCATGTCCAGTTTGCCAATGGGCCAATAATTCCCTCACAAGTTGCTGCTGATCTTGATACGGAGTAGTTATGTAATATTTTGCCACTCCATACGTTTTTGCTGCCCTGGCAATATCATGTATATCGAGATTGGTAACCGCAGACCCGATTACTTCTCCTCTCTTGTTCATCACAGGATGATGCACTAGGGCAATATTTAAAGAAGTCATGCCCTATATGTCCTTTTAGTTCCGATTGCACTGAATTTTTTCTATAAGCCCAAACAGCTTATGCTCTTTCAGTAACAAAACCTCATCGGTTGAAAAAATCTCATTTTCTATTAAATCCGGACGTCTTTCCAAGGTTCGTTTAACAGAAGCAATGAAACGGTAGACTTCAATTTTTTCATGGTTTCCGGTCAATAGTTCTTCAGGAACCAAAAGTTCTTTGAATTCTCTTGGCCTGGTATACTGCGGATGCTTTAGCAGATTTCTGCTGAAAGTATCTTTCGTCGCTGAATCTGAACAACCTAGAACTCCAGGGAGTAAACGGGTTATTGAATCAATAAGTACCATAGCTGCCAGTTCACCGCCCGTGAGAATAAAATCCCCAATAGAGATCTCATCATTTACATACTCGCTGCGGAAACGCTCATCAACACCTTCGTACCGACCACACACCAGAACAAGATGTTTTTCTGCCGACAGTTCCTGCGCGACAGCCTGATTATAGCTGCGACCTTGAGGACTAAGAAGAATTACCTTGGCATTCCTCCCAGTCACTTTTCTGCTTTCTACTGCCGCGGCCAGAGGTTCGGGCTTCATGACCATTCCCTCGCCACCACCAAAAGGCCGGTCATCAGTCATGGAATGAGGACCATCGGCAAATTCCCTGAGATCAACTACATGAGTGCTGATCTGTCCATTTAAACGTGCCCTTCGGATAATCCCCTCTTTGAGAGGTGAATCGAGCAGGTCCGGGAAAATTGTTAAAATATCGAAGATCATCAGGATAGTTCTCTTCTATATAGAATCGCCTGATTCATTCGTGAGATCCAGCAACCCTGGCGGTGGATCTACAATGAGTTCTTCGGCTGTTTCACTCACTATGATATTTTTTGTAACCGGGATAAGAATTTCTTCTTGTCCCGATTTAACAACCAGCACGTCCTGAGCGCCATTATAGAAAAGACTCTCAACTTTACCGATAGTTAAACCGTTTAAGTCAACGACTGATTTTCCTTCGTAACGATACCAGTAATATTCGCCTTCGGCAGTTTCAGGAAGAAGTAGTTTGGAATAAAGAACCCCTTTTCCTTCAATCTCTTCCGCTTGCTCCCGATTGTTAACCGAAGTCAATTTAACTACAGCTGTTTTGCCCTGAATCTTGAGTGATTCAACCGTTAGTGGTGAAGATCTTTTTCCTGTGGTATCAACCAGAACTATCTCTTTATACTCAGAAAAATTTTCAGGTTGACCAGAAAAAGAAAACACTTTCACCTCACCTCGTAAGCCATGTGCTTTGGTGATTTTTCCCAATAGCACATACTCGTCAGCGGGGTAAGAATAATCCTTGGTCATGACATTAACAGCTATTCAACAATCTCAAGTCTTGATCGTTTATCTTCCTTTGCCGCAGTGGCAGCGAGAACAGATCGTAAAGCTCTCGCTGTACGTCCCTGCTTGCCTATGACCTTGCCAAGATCTTCCGGGGCAACTGCCAGCTCAATGGTCACATTATTTTCTTCGTCAGTTCGTGTGACCTTGACGGCATCCGGTTGATCGACCAGGGATCTGGCGATAACGGCTATAAGTTCTTCCATTACTCTTATGCGACGGTCGAAGATTTCTTGATCAGGCTTTTGACTGTTGTCGTAGGCAGGGCACCTCTACCCATCCATGCCTGCAGCTTTTCATTGTCAATAGTGATGACTGCAGGATCCTTGAGCGGGTCATAGGTTCCGACTACATCTAAAAATTTACCGTCACGCTTGTTTTCACTGTCGGCAACAATAATACGATAAAAAGGTTTTTTCTTTCGGCCAAGTCGGGTCAATCGAATACGTACTGCCATTCCGGTATATCCTCCGGTTAATTGTGTAGGTAATTGTTTCGTTTCTTTGAAAAAAATTGTTTTCAAAGGGTCTTTATCTTCTTTTCATGCCCTTGGGCACTTTTCTTCGTTTTACACCGGTGATAGCTCCCGGTTTTCCGCGAAACTTTTTCATCATCTTCAACATCTCCGAGTAACTTTTCAGTACTCGATTAACATCACCAAGAGTCGTCCCCGAACCATTAGCAATTCGCGTCCTTCTGCTGGTATTGATGATTTGATGATTTTTTCTTTCTTTTTTAGTCATTGAACGGATTATGGCTTCCGTTTTGACAAGCTCTTTTTCATCCGGTTTAGGGGCATCTTTCAGCTGTCTGAGCTTATTGATACCCGGCACCATATCGAGAATTTGTTCGAGAGAACCCATCTTCTTGATCTGTTGAATCTGATCGAGAAAATCCTCAAGAGTGAATTGGTTTTTTCTTAATTTATTTGCCAGTTTGTCGGCTTCTTTTTTGTCGACAACCGCTTCAGCCTTTTCGATTAAGCTGAGAATGTCGCCCATTCCGAGAATACGCGAGGCCACCCTTTCAGGATGAAAAACCTCAATATCCTCCAATCCTTCGCCTACACCGACAAATTTGATTGGTTTACCCGTAATATTCTTAATTGAGAGAGCTGCACCACCTCGGGCGTCACCTTCCATCTTTGTAAGAACGATACCGGTAATTTCAAGGTCACTGTTAAATTTATCAGCGACTGTGACTGCATCCTGGCCGGTCATGGCATCGGCGACAAACAGGATCTCCGAGAGGGGGATTGCTGCTTGTATTTGCTGCAGCTCACTCATAAGGGTTTCATCGACATGAAGGCGTCCCGCAGTATCAATAATCACAGTATCGTAACTATGAACGGCGGCCTGGCTCATTGCCTGGCGGCAGATATCTACAGGCTTTATGTCGGTAGTAGACGGATGTACCGGTATATCGAGCCGGGATCCAAGTACCTGAAGTTGTTCTATAGCTGCCGGACGGTAAACGTCAGCCGGGACAAGATAAGGCTTTCTTCCTTTGTCTTTTAGCAGTTTAGCAAGTTTACCGGAAGTGGTTGTCTTACCTGAACCCTGAAGTCCAGCCATCATTATGACTACAGGCTGCCTTCCATCAAGCTCAATCTGCTGTGTATCGCCGCCAAGAAGAGCAACCAATTCCTCGTGGACTATTTTAATGATCTGCTGGCCTGGCGAGAGACTTTTAGAGACTTCCCTGCCTATAGCTTTTTCGGTGACGCTTGCAACAAAGCTTTTAGCTACCTTGAAGTTTACATCGGCTTCTAGAAGAGCAGTGCGAACTTCACGCATAGCTTCATCGATGTTTTCTTCAGAGAGTTTGCCATGGCCGCGGAGTTTTTTAAATACTCCTTCAAGCCTGTCTGTTAGATTTTCAAACATAGTGTTTTATTGCAATAAAATGGCGTGCTTAGCCTTTTGTCCAGAGCCTGATTTCATGTTTTATATAACGACTTGTACGTATCACAGGATAACTGCAGATTTGGCAGGTATCAATGGATTTAAAATCAAAAGAGAAGAAAAATACTTTGTATTTAGATGGATGTCAAGAAAGGAACGAGTGATAACTGAAAAAATGGATCACCGTCAATTTTTGCTTAAGTTAGTATCGCGGGGCAGCTGCTGGCTTTCTCGTGGTCGAAACCCATAACTATACAGATAGTAGATTATAGAAGGCCAGAAGAGTAAGACCAGTGCAATCCACACGTATTTTCTGTTTTGATCGTAGAATCTGCGGGAAAAAATATCTCTAAGGACAATGAACATCAAGGCAATATTGACAACAAGTCCAACCAGGGAGATTGGAATGAGAAGATGCATTTGACGGAGCTGAGGAAAAGAGATCAGGCTTACAACAAGTCCTGCTGCAAAGATTATTGCCAGCAAGGAGAAAACTTTTTCAAGAAAATTCATGATAGTCACTAGAAGTAAAGCGCTCTTTGTCCCAATAAGGACCGAGCCGAGACAATAGTAGAGAAAGCTTTGAGAATATCTAGAATAAGATATTTGTCACATCAGGTCAACCGGAAGAAGTTTCGACTTGTCCTTCAGGGCAAGCACTGAGCTTGTGCCTTGTCCTGCCAAAGGATGTGTCATATGTTGTCAGCATATATCATATATTTTTATTATGAGGACAATTATGAATGTACCAATGGAGTGCCGGCTTGAAGAACATCGTATAACTATTGAACCCTTTTTCCTCCCCCGGTCAAATGAAGTCGAAATTGGTTTGGCTGCAAGTACCCATTGCTTGCCGCTTTTACTTAAAGGACCAACGGGGTGCGGTAAGACCAGATTCATGCAGTATCTCGCCTGGCGGCTCAACCGGCCGCTGATAACCGTTTCCTGTCATGATGATCTTTCCACTTCTGATCTGGTCGGCCGATATTTGGTGAAAAAAAATGAAGCATTTTGGCAGGATGGGCCACTTACGCTTGCTGTTCGGGCAGGTGCTATCTGCTATCTTGATGAAATAGTTGAAGCAAGAAAAGATACCACTGTGGTCATCCATCCATTGACCGATGACAGACGTGAGTTGCCGGTTGAGAAACTGGGTAAACTCTATTCTGCTCCCCCTGACTTTATGCTGGCCGTTTCTTATAACCCAGGCTATCAGAGCATATTGAAAGACTTGAAACCTTCAACCCGTCAGCGTTTTGTTTCACTCAGTTTTGATTATCCTTCGGCAGAACTGGAAAAAGAAATTGTGATGCGGGAAAGTAATGCTGATGAAAAGATGGCAATGCAGCTGGTAAAGCTGGCATCCATGACGAGATCCCTTAAGGAATCGGGACTTGCAGAAGGTGCCTCAACAAGACTGATTATTCAAACTGTAAAACTCATGAGTTCCGGTATTGATACAATTTCTGCATGCAGGGCGGGAATGCTAGAAAGTTTGACTGATGACCCCGAGCTGCTTGCAGCTATGGATGAAATGATTTATTCCCTTTTTTAACAAACCTATGGATCTATCCGAACAAAAAAATATATTTTATGCCAGTGTCTTACCATCAAGGCCTAATTCCTGGGAAGTGGATGAGATTTTTGAACAGCTGGCCGAATTAGATGAAACTGCCAGGGAGGCATTGTTAAGTCATGTCGGGGCAATATGGCCGGTAAGTCATAGTCTCTGTTTTGCTTATCTGACAAATGGAATCAAGGCACTGGATCATTTTCCCGTTGATCTGCTTGGCGAATGGGTTCGGCATATTCTTGGTTTGTATGAAATTAAAGGATTATTGGGCGCGCGGCAATTCATGGCCGATGTCGACAAGTTCTTTCTTGGTCCAATGCGGGGAGAAGCCGGGGTGTCATTCGATGAAGTTTCCGCGAAAATGATGCATTATCTACGGGGTATCTCAGGGCGGTCCTTCGATTTAAATATTTCTCCTCTGCCTTCAACCGACACTAAAACAATCTTCTTACCCGAATTTTTGAACACGTTTCCCGGTAAGAAGAACAATATTTTTCTTTATAAATTCCTTATCAGTCTTCAATGGGGGCATGTTGAATCGAAAGTATTTTCTAAGACGCTTGGGACGGATAATGTTGCGCTGGATTTATTTTCACACTACTCGAACAAGCAGTTAGCCATAGATCTTTTTTCAGTACTCCAATTCCTTAAAGTTTTTCAATACCTTGAGGTGCAACTGCCTGGGCTCGTGCGCCAGGCTCGGAATCTTTGTCTCAGATTAATAAAAAAAATAACGCCGACAGGTATTGAAAGAGCGCAATGTTCCGCTTTACAAAATCTTCTCATATATGGTGTCAGCCTTGAAAAAAACACAGATGCCGGAGCGCTGTTGGCCCAAAATTCGGGTTTAGAAGAAATTGACGATCTATTGAATAAAGATGTTTTCGATCTTTTACCCAGGTTTTACATGTCGTTCTCCGAGATGTCGGGCGCTTATTCACTCAGTTGTGCTTCCCTTTTGTTGGGAAAATTTGATTTTACCGCGGCGGGGGAAACGATCAGATTAAAAAGGGAGGAAGATAAAGATAAATTTGTTGTGATGTTGGCCGAGTTACTCGAACAACAAAATAAGCAGGGCGAAGAGAGCGAAGGTGGAAATGTTCCGGCAAGCCTGAAAGATAATATTCTTCAACTCATACAGGAGCACCAGGCGAAAGGACTACCGGATATAAAGGACACGTTCCTCATCGATAATGAGGGATTTGAAGTTCCTGAAGAGCTTGCGGCCCTCATAAAAGAAATAAAAGATGATCTCGGCACTTTGCCTGAAGCCTATGTGCAGGCTGCAGCAGGGCAGGCAGGACAGGGCTTTAGCAGGCGGGAAAATACTCCACGGGAAGAAGATGTAGAATTTGCCGCGACAGGGATCCATATCTATAACGAATGGGATTATCGGAGGGTGGGGTACCGTAAGGATTGGTGTAGCCTGACCGAAAAATCGCTGCATCCTGTAAAGTCAGATTTTGTTCAAAAAACACTTGAGAAATATCAATCTCAACTTAATAAACTCCGACGCCAATTTGAAATGCTGCGGTCCCATGATCGATTTATTAGAAGACGTCGGCACGGGGATGATATCGACCTTGATGCTCTCATTGAAGCTCTGGGTGACAGCCATGCAGGTCTGGCACCGTCAGACCGTCTCTTTGTTCAGCTTTTGCGAGATGAAAGAGATATTGCAGCCATGTTCCTCGTAGATATGTCAAATTCAACTGAAGGCTGGGTGGGGGTGGCCGTAAAGGAGGCTCTCGTTCTTCTGGCTGAGGCGCTTGAGGTGGTGGGGGATAAATATGGTATATATGGGTTTTCCGGAATGAGGCGTTCCAAAAGCGAACTCTTTCATATAAAACATCTGCATGAATCATACAATTCAGAAGTACAGGGACGGATTGCTGCCATAGGTCCAAAAGAATATACCCGTATGGGGGCCCCAATCCGCCATTTGACCCAGAAACTCTTGGAAACACAAAGTAGTGTCCGTTTGTTGCTGGTAATTTCCGATGGAAAACCTGAAGATTACGATGACTATAAAGGCCAGTACGCCATCGAAGATACCAGAAAAGCACTGCTGGAAGCACGAGGGTGCGGAGTGCATTCCTTTTGTATAACCATAGATAAATCTGCTCATGATTATCTGGCGCATATGTTCGGCAGGGGAAATTATATTTTTGTGAACGAGGTACTTTCTTTACCTGCAAAAATGTCCGAGATGTACCGCCTGTTAACCAGTTGATCTACCCTCAGTCCATGATGAGAAATTCGGGCTATGTGGTCCAAAGTTTCTTAATTGCATGCAAAAACTTCTTTTTGCTTCAGTTGAATTCTCCTTCCTGTATCTAATACCTAACAATTTAATATACTTGAAAAATTATTGAATACAGAAAAACTGGTTCAATATCGAGCCGAATTGCTGTTTTCCGTAAGGGAATTATGGCAATGCGTGATGTTCTTATTGATAAGGCAAAGTTAGGGTGTTCTTACAAATGAATGACGAATGTGCAAAATACTGGATTATTACCTTGAGTAATGCTTGGATATTTGATAAATAAAATTGATATACAAAAAGGGGAGCTCATTCTCTCCATTCTAATTTACAGGTTATCCTGAATTTTCTTACTCAGCCGGCTCAACTCAACCTAATGGAGGTGTAAAACACGAATCGAACATGAAAAATGAACTGGCAATTCATTATGTATCATACGATCACTCGTTAAAGAATAAATAATATCAAATATCATATGCTGAGCTGATGTAGGGGCGAGTGGTTGAAAAATGTCACGATCAATATTTCATATAAGGAGATACAGATGTCGCAACAGAATCAATCGGTTCCGGCTCAAGCATGGGTAACGGTTTTTGCTGGTATGGCAATTAACCTTTGTCTTGGTATTTTATATGCTTGGAGTATTTGGAAATCAGCTCTGGTAGACGTTGACAAGGCCGGTCAGACAATGACTGGAATCAACGCGGGATGGGTGTATTTAACTAATGCTCAGGCCGCAACTCCCTTTTCTCTTTGTGTAATCCTTTTTGCTCTCCTCATGATCCCCGGTGGACGTATTCAGGATAAAATCAGTCCGAAGTTTGGTGCGACAATCGGCGGATTGACTCTCGCAGCAGGCTGTATTCTGGCCGGTGTTATGAAAAGTTACACCGGTATCATTATTGGTTTTGGTATCATAGGTGGTATTGGTATGGGAATAGGCTATGCCGCGCCTACTCCTGCAGCTCTAAAGTGGTTTGGTCCTCATAAAAGGGGCTTAATTGCCGGGATAGTTGTTGGTGGTTATGGTGGTGCAGCCTTATATATTGGTGCCCTTGGTTCCTGGCTTATAAAAAACTATGGAATTACAGGTAGTTTCGTTGGTTTAGGGACATTTTTCGCGGTTATTGTTGTCATCGCCGGTCAGATGTTGAAAACCCCCCCCGAAGGATATAAGCCGCCAACTCTATCGGGTGGAAATCTCGCAACTGCTAACTCGACTATTACCAACTGGGAAGTTGGCGATGTACTAAGAACCTGGCAATTTTATGCACTGGTTGTCATGTTTATTCTTACAACTCAATCGGGCTTGTTAATCATAGCCAATGCTAATGGTTTGTTGATGAATGCGGCAAAAGGCATGCCTTTTTTTGTAGCCAATGGCTGGCTCCTTGTTTCTTTTGGTGGTCTGGTTAATGCTCTTGGGCGTGTCGGTACAGGGTTCTATTCGGATAAGATTGGACGACTTAATGCCTACTGCATAAACTGTGCTGTTTCTGCACTCTGCCTGTTCTCTTTGCCATATATTATTGGCAATCAGAATATTTTCCTGTTGTTCCTCGCTGTGGGAATTGCATACTGGCAGTATGGTGGTGGGCTCGCACTTATGCCTTCCTTTACTTCTGATTATTTCGGTCCAAAAAATCTGGGTATGAATTATGGGTTGGTATTTATAGGTTGGGGGCTTGGTTTCTTTATGGCCAGACTAGGTGGAACTATCCAGGATATCACAGGCAGCTTGAACTATGCTTTCTATATTTCGGGTGCTTTACTGGTGGCGGGAGTTATTCTCGCGCAAATGACCCGTCGGCCAATGCATTCGGAGGAGGAGCAGGGAGACAAGGTAACTGCTTAATTCAATAAAATTAAGCTAGGTAAGGTTTGGTTGGGTCAGCATTATTGAACCCGGCCGATAAACACTTAAAGCCATGCATAAGGAGTTGAATTTTATGAGTGATAATAAAGTCGTTGAAACCTCTGAAGCTGAAATCGCAGTCCATTGGCAGGAAGAAAACTACTATCATGCGTCACCGGATTTTATCGGACAGGCTAATCTTACTGACACTTCAATTTTTGATCGGTTTAAACTGGAAAATTTTCCCGATTATTACACTGAATTTGCAGAGTTGCTGACTTGGTACAAATATTGGGATGAAGTCCTTGATACAAGTGATGCTCCTTGTTTTAAATGGTTCAAAGGCGGCAAGTTGAACGCGAGTTACAACTGTATCGATCGACATCTTAAAAAGAATAAAAATAAAACTGCAATTCATTTCGTACCTGAACTGGAAGAAGAAGCCGTCCAGCATATCACCTATCAGGAACTCTATGTCCGTGTTAATGAATTTGCTGCTCTTTTAAGAGATACTGCTGGTTTGAAGAGAGGCGACAGGGTCACGATACACATGCCGATGTCGGCTGAACTGCCTATTACCATGTTGGCATGCGCCCGATTGGGAGTAATTCATTCTGTAGTGTTCGGAGGTTTCTCGGCCAGTGCCTGTGCTGATAGAGTTGTTGATTCAAACAGCCGTGTTTTGATTACAATGGATTCCTATTATCGTGCAGGAAAGCTTCTTAATCATAAAGCTGTCGATGATGAAGCCTGTGAATTAGCGGCAAAAGAAGGTCAGAAGATTGATAAATTACTCATCTGGCAACGCTATCCGGGTAAGATGTCATCTGAATCTCCGCTGGTTGAAGGGCGTGATGTTGTTGTTAATAATGAACTGAAAAAATATTATGGCTCACGTGTAGAGCCCGAACAAATGCTATCTGAAGAGCCGCTCTTTTTAATGTATACCAGTGGCACAACCGGCAAACCGAAAGGCGCTCAGCATGGTACCGGTGGATATCTTTCGTATGTTACCGCAATGTCGAAATACATTCAGGATATACATCCCGAAGATGTGTACTGGTGTATGGCTGATATAGGCTGGATTACCGGTCATTCGTTTATAGTCTATGGACCATTGGCGCTTTGCGCTTCTTCGGTCATTTACGAAGGAGTACCTACGTATCCGGATGCCGGACGCTCATGGAGAATTGCCCAGGAACTCGATGTCAATATTTTTCATACCGCCCCGACAGCGATTCGTGCTCTCAGAAAGGTAGGGCCGGATGAACCTGCCAAGTATAATTATCAATTCAAGCATATGACCACCGTAGGTGAGCCAATTGAGCCTGAAGTCTGGAAATGGTACGAGAAAGAAGTAGGTAAAGGCAAGGCAGTTATTGTTGATACTTACTGGCAGACTGAAACAGGTGGATTCCTTTGCTCGACAGTACCGGGGCTCCAACCAATGAAGCCTGGCAGTGCAGGGCCTGGTGTTCCAGGTATTCACCCAATTATTTTTGATGAAGATGGCAAATCTATCCCCGCCGGGGCTGGAAAAGCCGGTAATATTTGTATTCAGAATCCGTGGCCGGGTTGCTTCCAGACGATCTGGGGCGACAGACAGCGATTTGTCGATACCTATTTCAGCATGTATAACAAAAATCCCAACAGTAAGGATTGGCGGGATTGGCCATATCTGACCGGCGATGCAGCGGTGTTGGCAGAAGACGGTTATATCCGAATCTTGGGTCGTATTGATGATGTTATAAATGTTTCTGGACATCGTCTTGGAACCAAGGAAATTGAATCAGTAGCATTGACGGTTCCTGAAGTAGCCGAAGCTGCTGTTGTTCCGGTTAATCACGAAATTAAAGGCAAAGAACCGGAGTTGTATGTATCTCTGAAGCCGGGTATTGAAGCTACACCCGAGCTGCAGCAGAAAATTGCCGATGCCATAACATACCAGATCGGCAAGATTGCAAAGTGTAAAAACGTTTGGATAGTGCCCGATATGCCGAAAACCCGTTCCGGCAAGATTATGAGAAGAGTTCTCGGTGCTATTTCGAACAAAGGAGATGTCGGCAACGTTATGACGCTGGCAAATCCTGAGATTGTTGAAGAGATTCAGAAGATGGTAGGCTAGAAGTAGAGGCGTAGGGCAGCGCAGTATCTCAAACCATCCACCTGTTGCTGCAAGATGGTGGGAGTCTTTATGGCTCCCGCCATTTTTGGTATATTTCGAAAAGAATAAATGTCTATAAAGGATAAAGGAAAAATATGGAACTGGATTTCTTTCTACCTTACCTCATCAATTATTCACAGCCGGTAGTTGAAGATATTGCAATCTTTGCCGTCGCTATGCTTACTGCGATAATAGTAAGTGCCGAAGGACAGGCTTTTATTGCCACTTTGCTTGGAGACTCCCGGAGCGACGCCAAGGATCGGTTTCATTTTAATGTTTTTATGCATATGAGTGTCCTTGGCACCCTGAATTTTTTTATCGCCGGATTTGGCTGGGCAAAAGAAATCAGCATTGATACAAATAACTTTAAAAATCATCCCCGGCTTTTCCTGTTGGTAAGCCGCATTTCAGGTCCCATGGCCAACCTTCTAATGGCCAACATCGCCGCGAGCTTGGCCTGGATTCTTAATACGTATGGTTTTGAGGACAAGGTCTTTTCTACAATTGTTGTTGTCAATGTTACTATGGCCATTTATGGATTGATCATGTTGCCTCCGCTTCCAGGATCCGGATTTTTGTTTGCACTCATGCCAAATGGTCGTACTTTCCAAAAGTTGAAAAAAACAGTCTGTACTTTTGGTCCTTACATTATCGTTGTTTCGTTTCTATTGATAAGATTAAGTGGCTGGGAAGGTGTCAGTTCGTTTTTTAATCCTATTGTCTCAACTATTTCGTCTTTTATATTAAGCGCTTAGGCTGTTTTAGCTAACGCGTATGAGACATAGTTTTACATGGTTCAGGCCAGTTCATTGAATCGGCAGCTAAGAACGAGATCGCCGTCTTCGTAAACAGTCTTTACCTTGTAAGGGAGTGTTTTGAAAAGATTGATCATTGCCTTGTTGGTCGGGAACGTATAGGCCACCAGTCCGGCAATACCATTTTCTCTTGCCACTGCAGCGAGTTTTTTCATGAAAAATGTACCAAGTCTCTTTCCCTGATATTCTTCGCTGACGGAAAAAGCAACCTCGGCTAAATTTTCATTTTCAAGCTTCATACATTCAGCGACTGCTACAACCCGGCCAAAGCCGAATTCTCCGACGACAGCTACTAAAGTCAAATCATTCACATAATCAGTCTGCGAACGGCTTTCAATTTCTGTTCTGGCGAAGATGGTTTTCTGGCAGAAAAATCTTGTGAGTATATCTTCTTTAGGCAGGCTGTAGTAATGCTCCTGGATACGCCTCTCATCAACAGGTTTTGATGGTCGTATAGTAACTGTTTCGCCATCAATTTTAAGGGTCTCTTCCAGCCGGATAGGATAGACAGCTTTCGCTGCTTCACCAAGACTTCTTTCTGCGCCGATAAAACCTCGATCCTTTGCTGCTTCAAAGAGCTCCTCTCGAAACTGAGGATGAGCAATACTTATCATGGCAACAACCCGCTCCTGAATACTTTTGCCGAATAAATTAACTGAACCATATTCAGAAACGACATAATGGACATCGCCCCGTGGGACTACTACGACATAATCGTTGAGATGTGGAACTATATTAGATCGTAGTCCGTCTTTAGTTTCACAGGTGGAAAAGATCATAAGAATGGATTTTCCGCCGGATGAGCGCCTGGCACCGCGGACAAAATCAGGAATACCCGACACTCCTGCAAATCGTGTTGCGGCGGAGGCTTCTGCGGTTACCTGGCCAGTGAGATCCATCATTCGGGCCACATTCATTGAAACCATTCTATTGTGCTGGGAAATGATGAACGGGTCATTAACATAATCCGATGGATGAAAATCAATAGCAGGATTATCATTGAGAAATTCGTATAAATTATGACTGCCTATGGCCATTGAGGCAACCATCTTGCCTTCATTGATTCCTTTTTTCTTATTGTTGATATTTCCAGTAGCATATAGGTGCATAATATCATCTGTAAGAAACTGGGAGTGGACACCCAGATCGGTTTTATTTGAAAGAGCATGGACCGTTGCCTGAGAGGCCGCGTCAAGACCAATCTGTAAAGTTGAGCCGTCCTCAATTAATCGTGCAATGTGGCTGCCAATCTGAGTTGCAGCTTCCGAGGTTATTTTTGAAGGCGGTACGGAAAGGAGGTCTTCTTCGAATTCTACAATAAGATCCACATCGTTAACATGGATGAAACTCTGTCCCATAACTCTTGGCATACGAGAGTTAACTTGAGCAATAACGAAATCAGCTGATCGAGCGGCGGCCATAGTGACATCTACAGAAATACCGAGGCTCATCCAGCCGAAGTCATCTGCAGGAGATACCTGGATCAGGGCAACGTTTAACGGCATTTTTCGAGTGGTGAAAAGGCTCGGGACGTCGGACATATTCATAGGCGTGATAAAACGCCTTTGTTTGGCGATGGAATCTGATTTTGTAGAGCCAAGATAAATTGAACGAATATTGAGATTCGTATCCTTGGTCTTATCGGCAATTGCAGTGAGAGAGGCTGTTTCACGGCCAAGAAGACGTACTATTTCCAACCCGCTGAAGTTATATGTTTTCTCTACCAGTTCCTTGACCAGCGCTTGGGGCTCTCCGCACCCGGAGCCGATGAATACCCTTTGACCTGAGCGAATACGGGCGATTGCCTCGGTCGGACTTACTAATTTTTCCAAATAGGTGTCAGCCCAGTATTGGGTATTAGGCATATTTTGCTCCTTTTGATCTTAATAAGATACAGCTATAAATAATAAAAGAGCACAGATTATGCTCCAGATGCTCATATCACGGGCTATGTTTTGTTGGATGGTTTTAAAAATGCAGAAAATAATCAATACGATAATCTCAGCTTGTACAAGATTCAAGTAAAACCGGTTCTCTATGCATAAAAGAGGTAGTATTTTTCTCTAAGAAAATTGCCATAGTCAAAAAAAAAAGCGGGATCAGAAAGAAATTACTTTCTGATCCCGCCTCTCAGGTCGAAAATCAATCACCAATATTGTATTACATCTTTCAAAAGTCGATTCTGAGGCAATCTTTTTACAGGCTTAAATTGTGAAAGCCTACATAAGTGAAACTTGAGTCTGGTGTTTGGCCGCTTGCCGTCGTAATCGACAAATGAAATTTTTTACTCGCTTTGTTGAACAGTTTTCGACCTGTTCAGTGGTAACCCTTAGCTGGTAGCGCCTACCTTCTGAGCTTGAGGAGCTGGCTTTGGCTCGATCCAGGGTTTGCCGACAGGCAGCACATCGCGTCCGAAAACCTGAAGGAAGATAACGTGAGCCATCATGTACCAGGCATTCAAGGCGCAAAGGATAAGTACATAAGCTGCGACTTTGGTCATGGCGGGAAAGCCGAAGTGGGCGAGATCCAGCAGAATAAATCCTGCCAGTAAGAGAGTAAAAGTTGAAGCCATAGCGCCATGAATTCTCATAGCACCAATCCACATAATGACGGTATACAGGGTCCAGACAATGAGGAAATATCCTATATCGGTTCCGCTGGATTTATAAATGTCATATTTGTTAAAAAGAAGGATGATGCAAAGCGCAATCCAGAAAGCCCCATAAGAGCAGAAAGCACTGTAACCGAAATTATTGCCGACCTTGAATTCCTGCAATCCAGCCATAAGCTGTGCTGCTCCACCAAAAATTATTCCGCAGGCGATCACAGGGCCTAATCCGCAAAGTCCGAGATTATGAAGCTGCAGTATGAGGGTGGTGAGACCGAATCCTGCCAATCCAACTACTGCCGGGTTTCCCATCGGGGGCTGCTTGTCTGCCATGGTTTACTCCTCCACACAATGTTTAAATGTTAATAAGCTTTTGCCTCTTGCTAAACTTTGCCTCTTCTATATCAAGAAACTATAGAGCAAGCAATGTGCCATTTTATCTGTTTTGTTATGATGAATAATATTATAGAGTTATGCGGATAGGGTGAAATAGGTAGGGGTACAAAAAAAGTTGTAGAAGGACGGAAGAACCTTTCAATGCCAACCGTTTTGTTGGCTTTTTACAACTACAACTTTCGTTGTGCTCACAACGAAAGTTGTAGCGCTTTGGAGCCTACTCCAGGTTTTTCAGTCTTTTGCTAAGAGCCTGCTGAGAAATTCCCAGCAGGGACGCGGCGGTGGATTGATTGTTACCGGCTCTGTGCATTGCTTCCTCAACCAGCATTCTGGTCGCTTGTTTTATTGTGGGCAAAGGTTCGGCGAAGGTTATGGGAATTCCGTCATGCTGTTTGCTTATATGGTGTGGTGTTTCATCGAGTTTTGCAGCTCTGGAGATATGATCACGAAAAACACCAAGAGAGAGAAAATCACTGTTGTTCTGGGCTATCGCATCAAATACCATTGCCTGTAATTCCCGTATATTTCCTGGGAAGTTGTAGGCTTCGAGTAAGGGAAAGAGTTCCTGGGGGATTTTTGGTTTCTTTTTTTTAAGTGTCTCTGCTGCGCATTGAACAAAGTGGTCTACGAGTACATCCAGATCTTCCTTACGCTCTCTGAGGGGCGGGAGGATGATGCGATGGGTACGCAGTCTGTAATGAAGGTCCTGTCGAAAAAGTTCTTTTTGCTGAAGACTCCATAGGTCTACATGGGTAGAAGCGATGATACGGGCGCTGCTCGTTCGATTTGTGTCCTGTCCGAGCGGCATATATTCCCTTTCCTGAAGAAGCCGAAGGAGTTTGATTTGAGAACCCGGACTCAAGTCGCCTATTTCATCAAGAAAAAGGGTACCGTTTGCAGCTCGTTCGATAAGTCCGAGTCGACTCGAATCAGCGCCGGTAAATGCACCTTTTACGTGGCCGAACAGGGTATCGGAAAATATGTTATCGTCAAGGCCTGCGACATTAATTGCTACATATTCTCCAGTCCTGTCGCTCGCCTGATGGATAGCCTTGGCGATTAGTTCTTTCCCTGTGCCGGTTTCTCCTCGAATAAGCACAGGCTCGGGTGTGTTGGCCGTAGATTCGATATATTTGAACAGGAGCATCATTTTGGGCGAGTTGGTAATGATGCCGGAAAATGCCTCAGGTTTTTTTAGGCTGCCTTCGCGCAATTGTTCCTTTAGAGCTTGATTTTCCTGATGGAGTTCTCCGAATTGCAGGCTTTTTTTTACTGAAGCAATCAGGCGGTTTTCGTCAACTGGTTTAACAATGTAGTCAAAAGCACCTGATTTCATGCATTCTACAGCCGTTTCCGCATCAATTCTCCCGGTAATAATAATGACAGGTATGTGGAAATTCTGGCTGGTTATCTGATCGAGAATTGCCTCTCCATCGACGTGGGGCATATTCAGGTCGAGCAGGATAACACTTGGTGGACGCTGTTTAATTATGGCCATTACCTGCCTGCTGTCCGCACAGGTGAGAACGTTGTTTATTCCAGCAAGTTGAAGGGTGGTGTCAATCGACAGGAGGATTGCTTCTTCGTCATCAATCACTAAAATTGGATCTGAGGGATACGGTCTTCTGCTCATATCATTCTCCCAATCACTTCATCGGTGCTGTAGCGGGGCAGCAGGACAGTCGCGGTTGTTCCTGTCTGGGGATCAGAGCTGAAATCGAGCCAGCCCCCGTGATTTCGTATTATGGTATCTGAGATGGAAAGTCCAAGTCCGGTTCCGCTGGTGTCTCTTTTGGTCGTAAAAAAAGGATCCTTGATGCGGGCGAGAACTTCCGCACTCATTCCCGGTCCTGAATCCCGCACTTCCAGGAAAATCTCTTCCGATTCTTCAATGTAACCAGTAATAACACGAATGCTCTGGTTGTTATCTGTGAGTGCCTGGCAGGAATTGACGACCAGATTGATGATCACTTGGCCTAACCGTTGACTATTGCCTTGAATGGTTGGGAGATTCTCGGCATAAACTACCTGGAAGTCGTTTGTAGCCTTTTTAATGAGACTGAAAATGAGTCCTATTGCCTTTTCAACTACCCGGTTGAGATCAACTGTTTCCCTGTGGTCAGAGGGTTTTTGGCCGGAAAAATCTTTAAGATCTCCGACAATACGTTTAACTCTTTCGACGCCTTCCTGTGAATAGAGGAGAAGCCGAGGCATTCTTTCTCTTAGCTGAGGATACTCCATTGTGCCAACTTCCAGATGACCATTTAATTCATAATGTTTATCGAGGATCGGCTGAACCGCCTTCCACAATTTATCAAAAACCTGAATATTGAGCATAACCGATGATATAGGGTTATTGATCTCGTGGGCAACACCCGACACCAAGGTCCCAAGAGAAACCATTTTGTCTGATTGCATGAGTTGTTCCTGATGCATTTTGGTTTGTGCTTCAATCTTTTTTTTCTCGGTGATATCCCTCGCTGTCATCAAGAAGGTCGAAAGTTTTTCTGCTGTTTCCATTTTTGCAAAAGTAGCCTCAACCGTAATCGTCCGCGAATCTTTTAAAATAAAAGTTGTTTCCAGCAGGTAATCATCCGGTTGATCATTGCTTATCTGCACTATTTTGGCTTTAAAAGATTCCTGTTGGCCGGGTGGTATCATGTCGGTCACGGCCATATTGGTCATTTCCGATAGAAGATAGCCGCTTATTCTTTTCCATGCGCTATTGGCGTAACTGATATTGAGATTTGAGTCGAAAAGAAGAATTATTTCCCTTGCCGTCTCGGCTAATAGCCGATATTTGTTTTCGCTTTTTCGTAAGGATTCCTCCATTTCTCTTCGTTGTGCTTCTCCTGCGGCTCCCTGCCAGACGATATATACAGACAACAGGGCAATAACAGCCAGGATTCCAAGGAAAATAAAGGTCATACGCTCAGTAATCGTGGCTATCTGAGCCCGTACATCCTCAACATATACCCCGGTTCCGATGATCCAATGCCAGGGCCTGAACTCTTGAACATAAGAAATTTTAGAAAATATCCTCGCAGGTTCGTCCTGCCATTGCCAGTGGTAGTCGACATATCCACCTCCTGTGGATTTTACCGTTTCCAAAAAGGCCTGGAAGAGCTTTTTTCCTGCTGGATCTTTGGTATCAGTAACATCCCTGCCTTCCAGGTCACCCCGATAAGGGTGCATGATCATTGTAGGATGAGTATCGTTAATCCAAAAATAATCTTTTCCTTCAGGCCCATAGCGAAGGCTCCGTAAATGTGCGATAGCCTGCTGTTTTGCTTCCTCAATTGTGATGGTTTTGTTTTGCGCAAGATCTGCATAGTATTGGATAGAACTCATTGCGGCTTCGCTCAGCGCATGAATCATTTCCCGTTTGCGGTCCATGAGGTGGGTTTCAACTTTAGGTAAAATGTAGCCGAAAAATGTTCCAATAAACAAGAACATCGAGAGCAGAACCGGCATGAAAATTTTTGCAGGAACTACATTTGGCAAAAAGGATTTTGATGAGCGTTTCATTTCGTTCTCAATTGATGTTTTAAATTCACTTGAGCAGGATAATAGCAGAACATTATTCCGCAACGAAATAATGAAGTTCGTTCTATTTTTTTATGGTGATTATCGTCCGTCTTATTGATTGCACTGCAATGGATAGCGTAAGTAAAATAAGAATATCCAAAAAACAATCTCTTAATGCTCTGCAATTCCAGTAAGTTTGCTTGAATGGCTTGATAGTGTATGATAAGGATAATTGAATTCAAGAATAAGTGTAACTTGTACAAGACACTGAGCGGTAACAATGTTCTGCTGTATTGAGTGTCTAGAGTGCAATCAAATAGTAAATCACATAAAAATAAATAGTTATCGTAATAACAGCGTGATAACAAGGTCATTTTCACTTTCTAATCATTGAAAATAAAATGCATTTATTCAAAAACAGATAAAGTTATATATGTATATGTAATTAAAGATTAAAAATGAACAGATAGCTAGGGTGCTGGTGCTAGATGTGTAACGATGTTTGATTTATCGCTTGAACTATGAAGTACTTTACGTTATACAATGCAGTGAGACTGGTGGATGGATTAAAATTCAGACCAAGAGGAGCCATTATGGGTAAGTTTGACGAGGTGTTTCAAAAGAGTGTGGATAATCCTGAGAAATTCTGGGCAGAAGCTGCAAAAGATATCACATGGTATAAAGAATGTGACAAGGTGTTAGACGACTCTAATCCCCCCTTCTATAAATGGTTTGCCGGCGGAAAGATGAACACCTGCTATAATGCAGTTGATCGTCATGTGGAAAACGGTCGAGCTGATCAAACTGCAATCATATATGACAGTCCCGTGACGAATACCATTACCAAAATTACCTACAAAGAACTACAAACAAAGGTCGCTACGTTTGCGGGAGGCCTGGCGAGTTTGGGAGTGGCAAAAGGGGATACTGTTGTAATTTACATGCCGATGATTCCTGAGGCAGCTGTGGCGATGCTTGCCTGTGCCAGACTCGGAGCCATCCATTCGGTTGTTTTTGGTGGTTTTGCTCCCCATGAGCTCGCGATCAGGATAGATCATGCGCAACCTAAGGTGTTGATAACTGCATCAGGCGCAATTGAAGGAAAGAAAACGCTGGAGTACAAGCCGCTTGTGGACAGTGCTATCAAGCAATCCACACATGAGGTTGGAAAAATAGTTGTATTTCAGCGTGATATCGTTAAAGCGGATCTTATTGAAGGGCGTGATATCGATTGGAATGAATTGGTCAGCAAAAGTGAGCCGGTCGGATGTACTGAAGTCGATGCAACCGATCCTTTATACATCCTGTATACCTCCGGAACTACCGGCATGCCAAAAGGCGTTCTGAGAGACAACGGCGGCCATGCCGTGGCTCTTTACTGGACCATGAAGAACCTCTACGATATTAATCCCGGCGAGGTCTGGTGGTCAGCGTCTGATGTGGGGTGGGTCGTCGGCCATTCCTATATCGTCTACGCTCCTTTATTGCAGGGCTCCACTACTGTGTTTTATGAAGGAAAACCTGTTGGAACACCCGATGCTGGTGCGTTCTGGCGTGTTATTTCGCAACATAAAGTGAAGACTCTCTTTACAGCTCCTACAGCTTTTAGAGCCATCAAGAAAGAAGATCCAAATGGAGATTTCATTAAGAAATATGATATTTCCTGTTTTAAATGTCTCTATCTCGCCGGTGAGAGAACTGATCCCGACACTCTGCATTGGGCTGAGGACATGATTGGTGTTCCGGTTATTGATCATTGGTGGCAGACCGAAACAGGCTGGGCAATTGTTGGTAATTGCCGTGGTATTGAAGAACTTCCGGTTAAAGAAGGATCGCCGACAAAGGCGCTGCCGGGATATGACGTTCGGGTGCTAAATGATGAGGGTGTTGAAGTACCTCCCGGATCTGAGGGAAATATCGTTTGTAAGCTGCCGTTGCCTCCTGGGACATTAACGACTCTATGGCGCAATGACGATCGTTATGTCAAGTCCTACATGGCCAAATTCCCAGGTTATTATGATACCAGTGATGGCGGATATATTGATGAAGACGGCTATGTCTATGTCATGGGAAGGATGGATGATGTAATCAACATAGCTGGACATCGTCTGTCAACAGGCGCAATGGAAGAAATAATCTCCAATCATCCGGATGTTGCCGAGTGCGCAGTTTTCGGAGCCGATGATCAAATGAAAGGTCAATTGCCTGTTGGCTTTTTTGTCGTCAAGGCTGGAGTTACCCGCAGTGGTAATGAAATCAAGGATGAACTGGTGAAGATGGTCCGTGAATCTATTGGGCCGATTGCCTGTTTTCGTGATGCGTGCCAGGTTGTGCGGTTGCCGAAAACCAGGTCTGGTAAAATTTTACGTGGTACCATGCGTTCTATCGCAAATAATAAGGATTACAAGGTACCTTCAACTATCGATGATCCGGCGATTCTGGACGAAATAACTGAAACATTAACAAAAATGGGTTATGTAAAGAAATAGGAAGAGTATGAGCGGGCAGCTGTCCATAAGGGGCAGCTGCCTTTATTAATCTTAAGGAGCCGGAAATGCATTCCGCTCCATTTCCTAGGACAAGAGTTTATGAAGATCCATGAATACCAGGCGAAAGAGCTTTTTCGCAAGTATAAGGTGCCAACTCCGGAAGGCGGTGTGAGCGACACGGTCCAGGGTATTGAAAAGATTGCTGCTGATCTTGGTCTGCCTGTCGCCGTCAAAGCCCAGATCCACGCAGGAGGTCGGGGGAAAGGTGGTGGAGTAAAGATTGCTAAAACAAGTCAAATGGTGACAGAGGCTGCACAGGCGATTCTCGGCATGACTCTGGTTACAAAACAGACCGGTCCGGAAGGACGTCTGGTAAAAACAGTTCTTGTTGAAAAAGGAGTGGCGATTAAAAAGGAGCTTTATCTTTCTATTATTCCTGATCGTAGTACTGCTACCGTAACCATCGTAGCAAGCCAGGACGGTGGCATGGATATCGAAGAAGTTGCTGAGAAAACTCCTGAGCGTATAATAAAGGTTCCTGTAAATCCGGTAACAGGTATTCAGGGATATCATCTGCGGCGCGTCATGTTCGGCTTGGAGCTGGATAAACCGCTTATGAAAGAGTTTGGCGCTATATTGAAAAATCTTTATAATCTTTTTGTCGACTATGATTGTTCCATGGTCGAAATCAATCCTCTTATTGTCACCGAAGATAATGCAATCATAGCCCTTGATGCTAAGGTTGACATCGATTCCAACGCCTTGTACAGGCATCCGGATGTTCTGGCAATGCACGACCCTAATGAAGACGATCCCGCCGAAGCAGAGGCTGCTAAATATAATCTTAACTATATTAATCTTGATGGCAACGTCGGCAATATGGTGAATGGCGCAGGCCTCGCCATGGCAACTATGGACATCATTAAACAGGCGGGTGCTGAACCTGCAAATTTCCTTGATGTGGGTGGTGGTGCCAATGCCGAAATGGTCGAAAATGGTTTTCGTATAATTTTGAGTGACACAAAGGTCAAAGGCATTCTGATTAATATTTTTGGCGGCATACTTCGTTGTGATGTTCTTGCTCAAGGGGTGGTGCAGGCCGCAAAAAAAATCAATTTGTCTGTCCCTGTCGTTGTCAGAATGGAAGGAACAAATGTCGAAGAAGGGCGAAGAATATTGAGCGAATCGGGTCTCAAGCTGATAAATGCCACTGACCTGGCTGATGCTGCCAGTAAAGTTGCCGAACTTGTTGCCTGATTGAAGATATACAAATAGATCATCTGCCAAGATTCCACTAATAGACATTACAAGCACTTAAAAAAAATAAGGGGTCGAATGAAATTTTCATTTTTCCTCTAGCGGAAACTTACTTTCTTTTTGTGTTGCACGATGATCTGAAGACGTGGTGATTGTGGCATCAAAAAGCCTGTTATGTCGGCTAAATATTTTTGATGTGCCGGTGACGGACCAGGTGAGAGTTAAATAGTCGCCTGACTCTAAAAAGGTGTATGTTTAATATACTTGAAAAGGAAAAAAATGAGCATTCTAGTTAATTCACAAACACGTGTCCTTGTTCAGGGTATTACCGGCAAGGAAGGACAGTTTCATACCCAGCAGTGCATCGCCTATGGGACCAATGTTGTAGCAGGTGTGACACCTGGAAAAGGCGGCCAGAAAATGGATTCAGTACCCGTTTTCAATACGGTTCAGGAAGCCAGAGATAAAACAGGAGCTAACGCTTCAATGATCCTGGTTCCTCCACCTTTTGCAGCTGATGCCATCCTTGAAGCGATTGATGCAGGTGTGGAATTGATCGTTTGCATAACCGAAGGTGTTCCTGTCATGGATATGCTGAAGGTGAAAAATTACCTGGCAATGAAAAAAACCAGATTAATTGGACCCAATTGTCCAGGAATTATAACTCCCGGTGAATGTAAAATCGGTATAATGCCGGGCGCGATTCATACACCGGGTGGACCGGTAGGTGTTGTTTCCCGCTCAGGGACGCTTACCTATGAAGTGGTGCATCAATTGACTCAAGTTGGACTTGGCCAGACCACCTGTGTAGGCATCGGTGGTGATCCGGTAAATGGTACCGGGTTTATAGATTGCTTAGAAGCCTTTAACGAAGATCCTGATACCAAAGCGGTGGTCATGGTGGGAGAGATAGGTGGCAACGCTGAAGAAGAAGCATCCGCTTGGATTAAGGCCAATATGAAAAAACCTGTTGTTGGGTTTATTGCCGGTTTAACGGCCCCCCCAGGCAGGCGAATGGGTCATGCAGGTGCTATTGTGAGCGGTGGCCAGGGTACCGCTTCGGCAAAAATAGAAGCCATGCAGCAATGCGGCCTCTATGTTTGTGAAGATTTAGGAACTCTTGGCAGATTATGTAAGGAAGTTTTTACCTGATAACCGGCCGAAATGATGGTGAGACTGCAAAGTGCACTGTGAATATTGTTTCAAGGAGACATTATGAAGACAAATGACCAACTAGACCACCTAAGGAAATTACGGGCTGAGGCTCGACTGGGTGGTGGTCAGGAAAGAATTGATAAGCAGCATGCCAAAGGGGTTATGACCGCCAGAGAACGAATTGATCTGCTGCTCGATAAAGGATCGTTTGAAGAATTCGACATGTTCAAAACCCATAGATGCAGGGATTTCGGCATGGAGCAACAAGTCTTTCCCGGAGATGGTGTGGTAACGGGGCATGGTACGGTGGATGGTCGGATTGTCTACGTTTTTGCCCAGGATTTTACAGTTCTCGGCGGTTCTCTTTCAGAAACTTTTGCAGAAAAAATCTGCAAAATTATGGATCTCGCCATGAAAAACGGTGCTCCGGTAGTCGGCCTGAACGATTCCGGTGGAGCTCGTATTCAGGAAGGTATTGAGAGTCTTGCCGGTTATTCGGAAATATTTCAGCGAAATGTAATGGCTTCCGGTGTCGTGCCTCAGATTTCAGCTATATTTGGGCCTTGTGCCGGTGGAGCAGTTTATTCTCCAGCGTTGACAGATTTTGTCATAATGGTTCAAAACCAGTCTTATATGTTCCTTACAGGACCAAAAGTTGTCAAATCCGTCACTCATGAAGATGTCACAACCGAAGCTTTGGGCGGGGCGATAATGCACGCCAGCAGAAGCGGAGTATCGGATTATGCTGCGACTTCAGGTGCTGATGCTATTGAGTATATCCGGAGACTGCTTTCCTTTTTACCGCAAAATAATCTGGAGAATCCTCCTGTTATACCATGTGAAGACCCGAGGAATCGTGAGTCCATAGAACTCAATGCGATTCTGCCGGAAAATCCGAATGCCGCTTACGACATGAAGGA
>JBARUR010000242.1:0-12513 GCA_049645845.1 Desulforhopalus sp.
CAAATATGCCGGGAATAAAACCATTCTTGCCTTTTTGCTCTCATTTATGATTATCCTTGCCTGCTGATCTGTAAGAGCCAGGACACGACCTTCTGCAGGCTTTGGGCGTGCAATTTTTTCAATAGGATTGCTTACAGGCAGTTCCCATTCATGAACAGCTATCGTGAACATATGGGAGATAAGTGATAGTTCCTGCCGTACGGTCGAGGCGGATACTTTGTCAATATTGAGTCGATGATCACGATATTCAGACATTCGGCGAGGAGTAACTTCTGCAAGAGATATGTTGCTGCCGAGATATTGCTTGAGTGCGACGCCACAGACCCTTTTCCGATCTACGGTTGTTGGTTCGTTTAAATATGTTCCGGGAGTTTCAATAGTTTGAAAATATTTAGTTAAAGCTTGGCCCAAGGAGACCATCTCAGCAAGCCTTGGGTCCTGATGCTGCTTCATGTCAATCAGACGTTCCTGCTCCCTGCTCCATACTTCTGCGTCTTTTTTAAGCGAAAAGGTTCGGGTAAGAGGTTTTTCGCGAAACCTTCCCTTTCGAATAATTACTTGGTATGATACTCCCGTCTTTCCACTCTTTTTAACAATTGATGCCATAATATTCCCCGCGCGGAAGATCTTTTCCTATCTAATTCCTTGGTCTAAAAAATGTATACACATTTATATACACAGCGTTTCTGATTTTAGCACATTTGTCATAAAATAGATGAAAACATCTTAAGCAATATCCAGGCAAAAAAAAAGCCTGAAAACCAATTATTTATTGGTCTTCAGGCTAATAATCAATGGTGCCGGAGGTCGGAATCGAACCGACACGAAGTTGCCCTCGCGGGATTTTGAGTCCCGTGCGTCTACCAGTTTCACCACTCCGGCATGAAGTTCGTTTATACTCCATTCTCCCGTTTACCGTCAAGGGTAAAAACGGGTAAGCCCTCTACTATCTTGTGTTTTCCGCTCACACTTCCTTTTCAGATCCACAATTTTATTTATCCGGGATATTGTCTATTTTGCAAAAATTTGGAATAATTCTGGCCAATATTTTAATTAATAGTAGATATGTCCGATAAATATAAACAAAATGTTTGGCTTTGTCTCTGATAACGGAGAGGATAAAACAGTACAAGGACTACACAGGATTAATATGATTCAATATTTAAAAGATCTCTCTATTGGCTTGAAAATCTCCGGGTTTGTGATTCCGTCCACCATTGCCTTTGGTGTTGTTATGACCTTTTTGTCCCTTTATTTTCTTAATGATTATAAGGACGCTTCACTCAATGACTTCAGACTCGTGATTGAAGAAATACAGCAAACGGATCAGAGCGGTGCCGGACAGAGAAAGAGTACAGCGCTGCTGGCAGAAATTTCAAAAAAAGCTGATGAAAAGATCGACAAGATAGCCATACTCCTTATATCAATAGTCATTGCGGTGATAATTATGGCAGCCATAGGAGCAATGATCATTTCCGCTCTTATCGGAAAACCGGTTCAGCGTGTAGCAGAAGGACTTCAAAATATAAGTTCAGGGGATGCAGATCTTACCCGTAGGTTGAAAGTTGATGCGAATGATGAAACGGGGAAAGTTTCTAGATTTTTTAATATATTTTTAGAAAAACTGCAGGGAATAATGCGAAACTTACAAGGAACAGTAGACCAGATGAATGGATCTGCTCTTTCTATTCATTCCCTGATAGAAGTTATTCAAGACAAATCCTCTTCTGCAAAAACCGAATCTCAAAAAGTCTTTCGCTCCGCCGGTTATATGAGCAGTGATATGAAAGATATTTCCTCAATTCTGGAAGAATCAACCGGAAGTATCCAGCTCATTTCAGCTGCGGTTCAGGAACTCTCGGATACTGTCAATGAAATCTCGGAAACCTCAAGTAAAGCGCATGTAAATACTGAGAATGCCAAAAAGAAAATGGAATTTCTGGAAAAAGATGTTCAAGAACTTGGCCAGGCCGCTGATGATATCAGTAAAGTTACCGAGACAATAGCCGAGATTTCGGGACAGGTAAACCTCTTGGCTCTCAATGCAACCATAGAGGCTGCCCGGGCCGGTGAGGCTGGTAAAGGATTTGCGGTTGTTGCCAATGAAATAAAAGAACTGGCCCGTCAGACTGCCGGTGCGGCAACAGAGATACAGATCCGGATCGATCAGGTGCAGAAGGTCAGCCAGACAACGATTGCGGGTATTCTTGAAGCAACGGAAATAGTTTCGAACAATACCGACGTAGTCTCGACGATTGCTAGTGCCGTTGAAGAACAGACGGCTACAGTAAATGAAATCGGCAGTTCTTTATCCGATGCCTCAGAAAAGCTTGGTTATTCAAATGAAAAAGTCTCCAAAGCATCTGTATATGCAGATGATATGGCGAAAATGGCAGATTCAGTTACAGATGCAATTAATGAAGTGGATGAAGCAGTTCAGTCAATTTTTACTACATCCGATTCACTTAAAAAGCTGGCGGACAATTCTGCCAAAATGACTCAGCAGTTTCGTACCTGATAAAGAACTTCCTGCGAATCACTCAAACAAAACGGATGATTTCAAACAGCAGCCTGGCCTATTTGACATTGTCCGTTTCTTTTAAAGAATTGATACACTGAGCCATGCCGACATGGCCCGGTATAAATGCCAGTCAAGTAATCCTTTCGGTTCTTTTTTTCTACTCCCGCGAGCATGTGAAGTTGTCCTGTTCGAAGAAATACTTACAATAAAAAGATATCCTGCTTTTTTAATCATAACAATCAACCTCGGCGAGTGTTTGTGGAGGAGGAACCGCGATGAAAGCCGTATTGGTGGATGAAAATCATAATCATCTCGTTATTGGTAACTGGGAAGACCCAATAATAGGAGAAGATGATATTCTGGTCAGTGCGAGATCAACGGCATTAAATCGGGCAGATTTGCTGCAAAAGATCGGCAAATATCCACCTCCTTCCGGCGAATCAACAATATTGGGCTTGGAGGTTGCTGGTGTTGTCGAGGAAGTCGGTCCTTCTGTTAAACAATGGAAGACTGGGGACAGGGTATGTGCCTTGCTGCCCGGCGGGGGATATGCAGAAAAAGTCAAGGTGCCAAGCGGCTTGGCAATAGCTGTCCCCGACGACTTTTCTTTTGAAGAGGCTGCGGCTATTCCCGAGGTATTTCTGACGGCCTTTCTGAATATTTTCATACTCGGAGGAGTACAACAAGGGCAGACTGTTCTCGTTCATGCCGCTGGAGGTGGAGTGGGACCGGCAGCAATCCAGCTGGTTAAACAATTCGGGGCAAAAGTAATAGCCACTGTCAGATCAGATGAAAAGGCTGTTGCCTGTCTCAAATATGGTGCAGACATTGCTGTGAACACAACGACAGATGACTTTGCTGCCAAGGTAAATATTTTTACTCACAATACCGGGGTGAATGTGATTCTGGATCCGGTGGGAGCCGCCTATTTTGAAAAAAACCTGCAATGCCTTGCGACTGAGGGGAGATTGATCCTCATAGGGTTTATGGGAGGATACTCCCTCTCCAACCTGGATATGCGCATGATAATGCTCAGGCGCTGGCGGGTGATCGGCAGTACCTTGCGCGCTTTGTCCGTGGCCAAAAAAACAGAAATAGTCAAGAGATTCACGGAACAGTTTATGCCGATGTTTATCGACGGACGATTAAAGCCGACGATTGATTCAGTTTATGACGTGTCGGATATAAATGAGGCACATGTCAGGATGGAGCAAAACCTGAACATTGGAAAAATCGTTGTTCGTTTGAATTTTTAATAAAACTCAAGCGCACAATAATCAATGCCGGGTTATTTTCCTTAAAAGGTGTTTCTCACTACAGATAATTTCGTTATTATTTCAAAATGTTACTGAGGATTTTTGTGAAGTTCGAATTCACATACTCATTCACGCGAAGTAAGACAAAACAAGAAAAGAAATTAAACTGCTTTCTGAACCAGTTTTTGTGATACACTTTAGGTGAAGAAACTTTCTGTCCCCCTTGACTTTCTTCCCCTAGGACGAAAAGAGGTAACCGCATTTTCTCATCAGTTCAGGCGGGTTAATAGCACCTCATTATCGGTCAACCGTGGGTACAATTTTCTTGGCAGTATATTGAAGTTGTTAAATGTAAAAAAACATCTCCGTTTTCTTGTTTTTCGCACTCAAGTTTGGGAATGAACTTAGTGACAGGTTTTCAGGAGTAAGGCACTCAAGGACCACTCTGTGTATCTTCTTAGAAATTTTTCCTTAATTAGATCCTTTCGCTCTTTTCTGTTGATCGTTGCACTCTTTGTTTTTGCATCATCAGCCTTTGCCGGCGAAAAGGCAGCATCATCCAACACCACCATTCATTCTGCTTCTGAGGTCAATTATCCTCCATTTTCCCTGATCGGGGCAGACGGTTTGGCAGATGGTTTTTCCGTAGAGCTTTTACGGGCTGCTCTGGCTGCAATGGGGCGTGATGTCACTTTTCATATAGGTACTTGGTCTGAAGTCCGTGGTCTGCTGGAGCGTGGTGAGATAGATGCACTCCCTCTGGTTGGGCGTACTCCGGAGCGGGAAGAAATCTTCGATTTCACCTTTCCGTACATGACACTTCGCGGGGCAATCGTGGTCAGGCAGGGTACGAGAGGGATTCGTACACTGGCGGATCTAAAAGGAGGGCAGGTTGCCGTTATGAAGGGCGACAATGCCGAGGAGTTTCTGAGGCGGAAAGATCATGGAATCAATGTCCATACCACCACCACTTTTGAAGATGCCTTAAGAGAATTGTCGGAGGGCCGCCATGACGCGGTGGTCATGCAGCGTCTGGTAGCCCTGCGGTTGCTCGGAGAATCAGGAATTACCAACCTGGAGATTATCAATAATCCTATCGAAGGCTTTCAGCAGGAATTTTGTTTTGCCGTACGTGAGGGAAACCGGCAAGGCCTGGCACTGCTCAATGAAGGCCTGGCCCTGGTATTCGCAGATGGGACCTACCGCCGATTGCACGCTAAATGGTTCGCCGCCATGCAGTTGCCGGCTGATCGTCCTGTCATCGTGGGTGGCGACCATAATTATCCACCTTTCGAATATCTCAATGATAAAGGACAACCGACAGGATTTGCAGTTGAACTGACGAATGCTATCGCCAGCGAAATGAACCTGGCAGTGCAGATTCGTCTGGGTCCATGGGCTGATACGGTTGAAAGTTTGGCCAGCGGAGAAATAGATGCTATTCAGGGGATGTTCTATTCCGCTGAAAGGGAACGAACTTTTGACTTCTCTCCATCTTATCTGCTCTCCAGTTACATTGCCGTTGTACGTCAAGGCAGCGGTTTTCCACCTGAATCTTTTGAAGAACTCAACGGAAAAAAACTGATTGTTCAAAAAGGTGATATTATACTGGATGTGCTGGCTGCACAAGGACTTATGAATCATGTAAGTGTTGTTGAAACTCAGGAAGATGTCTTGCGGGCAGTCTCCGATGGAAACTATGACTTCGCCCTGGTACCGCGGACCAACGTGCTCTATTTAATAGAAAAAAACGGTTGGACCAATCTTGTTCCCGGCCGCCATAGTTTTTTTTCAGGGGAATACTCCTACGCCGTTTCCAACAAAAACGCAGCATTGCTGGCCGAATTCAGTGAAGGGCTGAGGATTTTAAAGGAAAGTGGTGAATACCGGCGTATTTATGAAAAATGGCTGGGGCTCTACGATGAATCACCTCCTACATTCTTAAGCGTCCTGCGGTATATTGCCATGGTTGCTTTGCCGTTACTGGTGCTTCTTTTAATTTTTATTTTCTGGTGGTGGTCGATGCGTCGACAGGTGGAAGTTCGCACCAGGGATTTACGTAAAAGTATGGAATTCCAGCGCGCTATGTTTACCTGTTCTCCTGTTGCGCTCTATAGCGTTGATCATGAGGGAATCGTAACTGCATGGAATTCTTCGACGGAGAGGATTTTTGGCTGGACTGCTGACGAAATCATCGGGAAGCCCCTGCCTATCGTGCCGGAAGAAAGTCAGGATGAGTTTAAAAAAATACTTAATGAAATCATAAACGGATCATTTTTTTCGGGCATCGAATTAGTGCGCAAAAAGAAGGATGGAACGCTTTTTGACTGCAGTCTTTCCGCAGCACCTCTGCTTGACCACAACGGTAAAGTGGTTGGCAGTATGGCAGCTATGGAAGATCTAACCGAGCGCAAACGATCCCAGTTACGTATTGAACATCTTAATCGCCTGCTGCGGACCATTCGTGATGTTAATCAGCTGATCGTTCGTGAGCATGACAGAGATACACTTATGCGCGAAGCCTGTGATCTGCTGGTTAATAACCATGGTTATCTTTCCGCATTGATAGTGATGACGGATGATCATGATCTTCCTGCAGCCTGGGCATTTGAAGGACTTGCGGCGGAGTCAACAGAATTGGCTGCTTTGTTGAAACAAGGTAAGCTTCCTCCATGCTGCAGACATGCCAGAAATAAAAAAGGCGTCATGCTGGTGAATGAACGACCAAATATTTGCAGTGACTGTCCTGTAACTTTAGGTACTGCTAACAGTCAATCGTTGTGTGTAGCACTCAGGCATGACGACAAGACCTATGGCTATCTGGCTGCCGCGACGGAGATCAATTTTGTGGAGGACCAGGAGGAGCAGGGCCTTTTTGCAGAAATGGCCGGAGATTTCGCTTATGCACTTAACGTCCTGGAGAGAGAGGCTGAGCACAGACAAGGTGAGATGGCGCTGCGAGAGAGCGAATCCCGCTTCAGAATGTTTGCAGAATTGGCTCCGGTGGGAGTCGTTATTTTAGATGATAACGAGCAAACGCTCTTTGTCAGTTCGAAATTCACTGAACTCTTTGGGTATACCCTAAGGGATCTGCCATCAGTTGAAGAATGGTGGCAGCTTGCCTATCCGAATGAAAATTTCAGGGAACGCGTTCGCCGGGAATGGCTGTCTAATATTGAAACAGCGAAAAGAACCCATACAGAAAACAGGCCAATGGAGTATCCGGTGACCTGTAAAGACGGCAGCGTCCGTCAGGTTGTTTTTCGTCTTGCCACCACCGGTTCATTGAAATTTGTCGTTCTTATCGATATCAGTGAGCGGAAACATGCTGAAGAAGAGCGGGAAAAACTCGAGCGTCAGCTGATTCAAGCGCAAAAGATGGAATCGGTAGGTCGACTCGCAGGGGGTGTGGCTCACGATTACAACAACGTGCTGGGGGTAATAATAGGTTTTACCGAACTGGCTATGGACAAAACTGCTCCAGATGATCCGCTGAACGAAGACCTGCAGGAAGTTCTGAACGCAGCCCGGCGGGCAACGGAGATAACCCGGCAGCTTCTGGCTTTTGCCCGCAAACAGACTATTGCTCCGCAAGTACTCAATCTCAATGATACCCTCGATAGCATGCTCAAAATGCTGCGCAGGCTTATAGGCGAGGATATCGATCTGTCCTGGCGGCCAAGATCCGGTTTGTGGTCGGTTAAAATCGATCCGTCACAGCTTGATCAGCTGCTTGCCAATCTTTGTGTCAATGCCAGGGATGCTATCGCCGATGTTGGCAAAATTACCATCGAAACGAGAAATGTCAGTTTCGATGAAGAGTATTGCACCGACCATCCTGGATTTTCTCCCGGTGATTTTGCCCTTCTTGCAGTCAGTGATGATGGCTGCGGCATGGACAAAGAAATACTTGACCAACTTTTTGAACCATTTTTTACCACCAAGGAAACGGGCAAAGGCACCGGACTCGGATTAGCTACTGTCTATGGTATCGTTAAACAGAATGAAGGCTTTATAAATGTGTACAGTGAGCCGGGCAAAGGATCGACTATTAAAATCTATCTGCCCCGTCACGGAAGTGAGGCCGAAGGAGTAAGAGAAGTGGCAGCAGCTGAAATCCCTCAGGGGCAGGGCGAGACCATCCTGATTGTAGAGGACGAAGCAGCCATTCTCAGGCTGGCCGTAAAGATGCTCGAAAGGCAGAAATATGTCGTACTTGAAGCAGCAACACCCGGTCGTGCCGTAGAGATTGCCAAGGAACATGGAGGAGCTATTGATCTGCTGATTACCGATGTCATAATGCCTGAGATGAATGGCCGGGATTTGGCCAATGAAATGCAAGTACTCTATCCAGAGCTTAAAGTGCTGTTTATGTCAGGGTACACTGCCGATGTTATCGCTCATCGGGGTGTGCTTGATGAAGGAGTGAATTTTGTCCAGAAACCATTTTCAAACCATGGTCTGGCTATTAAGGTGCGCGAAGTTTTGACAAGGTAAATGGGAAGCGGTACTCTTTTTGTTATGAATTAGAAAAAGAGGTCTCTGCGAATATGGGTATGGGCTGGAAATTTTGTTCGTATTGCCTGAATAGTCTCAAGATCCAATTCGGCAGTTATGGCGGATACTCCGTCCGGCGCCTGACTGACAACAAGTCCCCATGGGTTGACGACCATACTTCTGCCAAAGGTTAAATGATCGGGTGGGGAAGCTCCCCATTGACCCGCAGCAGCAACCCAACACAAATTTTCAACGGCTCGCGCACGTAGCAGCAGCTCCCAATGATCTCTTCCGGTCTGCAGAGTGAAGGCCGCCGGCAACAGGATAGCATCGGTACCCATTTCTTCAAGTCGTCTGAAAAGCTCGGGAAATCTGAGATCATAACATGTGGCCATACCGAACCTGAATTTTCCAATGGAAAAAGTCACCACCTCATCGCCGGGAGAGATGCTATCGGATTCGCGATAGCTCTTTCCTCCTGGTATTTCGACATCAAAGAGATGGATTTTGCGGTATTTGGCAATTCTTTGTCCGTTATGATCAAAAACCACTCCGGTGTTGAAAAATCGGCCGCCATCGCACTCCAGATAACTCCCGATATGCACATGAACCTTTAATTTGGCAGCCACCTCACGAACCCTGTCCAGGCTTGGCGATTCATCGAGAGGTTCTGCATTTTCCCGCCGCAAAGCTTCCGGTCCCATAAAGTTGAAGTGCTCCGGCAGCATAATTAACTGTGCACCTTTATCAGCAAGATCGTGTATTGATCTTTCAGCTGCCGCCAGGTTTTCCTGTTTGTTATCACGGGAGTTCATCTGCGATAACCCAATGATTATTTTCATATTAGTGCCTTACTCCAGAAAATCTGTCACTCATTTCAGTCCCCCCTTGAGAGGGACTCTCTTCAGTCCCCTTCAAAGCATGTGGATTTAAAAGAATACCCATGCTTTGAGGGGTACTCTCTTCAGTCCCTCCTTGAGAGGGATAAAAAACAAGAAATCTCGAGGTTTCTTTGAAATTAGAATGTTAAAGTATTCTCCAAGGTACTTATCCCCCTCAAAGCATGGGGACGATAAAGAGTACCCCCCTTGTGGGGTGCAAATCCTTTGTTCAATTTAATTCCGTTCTACTGACAAATTTCAGCAAAAATTGCGGAAGTAAGAGCTGCCAGGTCGGCGGGATTGAGTTCGAGGTCCAGTCCTCTTCGTCCCGCACTGACAAAGATTGTAGGAAAGTCTTCCGCTGAGCTGTCTATAATGGTCGCCAGTCTTTTTTTCTGACCCAAAGGACTGACGCCGCCGACAACATAACCGGTTGTCCTTTCCACGAGTTCTTTGTCAGCCATAGCGGCCTTTTTGGCTCCGATTGCTTTGGCGATATGTTTCATACTGAGCATCGACGATACCGGAATGACGGCTACCGTCAGGTTGCCGTTGTCTAATTGAACAACTAAAGTTTTGTATACTCTTGACTCTTCGATGCCAAGCTTTTCAGCCGCTTCTTTACCGTAAGATTCGTTGGCAGGATCGTGAGTGTATTGGTGGATTTTGTAGGCGATTTTTTTCTTTTTGGCTGCGTTTATAGCTGGTGTCATGACTTTGTCTGCTATGCTCCCTTCACTGATTTTCTTTTGTCTCGGGAGGTTCTTTAGGTTCGTTATCACTTTTTTCAAGTACTATTCCGGTACCACAGCAGTCTGGACAATCCTCCCAGGTAAGCATGAATCTGCTGGCACCTCCGAAAAAAGAAGTTTGACCTGAACCGCCGCAGCCGGGGCAGGGGAGTGGCTTTTTTTGAGTTGATTCTTTTTTTTCAGTCATCTGTTCGAGAGTAATGTTTTTTGGCTCATCCGGAAAATATTTAAATCAGGGCGTAATGATAGAAATATATATCATGTACGATAACTATACCATGGTGTTTATTGCCTTACTCCAGAAAATCTGTCAGTTTAAAAAGAATCCCCATCAAAGCATGGGGACTAAAAAGAGTCCCCCTCAAAGTATGGGGACTAAAAAGAGTATCCCCTTGTGGGGTGTTATGTTCCGACCAGTCATGTGAGGATGGCAGAGAAATTTTGCAGAATGAGAGCCTTATGGTTATGATGCAGTAAAAAGAGCGGAGTCATACAATATTAAATTAATTATTATTCTGGAGGCACAGAATGGCTAAACTAATACAAAAGCAAAATATTATTTGGTCCTTGGTACTGGTAATGTTCGTTTTAAGTGGTTGTTCCAAAACATATTACAGTGCTATGGAAAAAATCGGCGTCCATAAGCGTGACATTATGGTGGATCGGGTTGAAGATGCACGAGATTCTCAGGCTGATGCCCAGGAACAGTTCAAGTCCGCACTTGAGCAATTTGATTCGGTAGTAAAACTGAAAGAAACCGACCTCAAAAAAGCCTATGACAGACTGAATGGTGAATATGAAGAGAGCCTGGCTGCAGCCGAAGATGTCTCCAGCCGTATTAATAAAGTGGAAGATGTTGCCGAAGATCTGTTTGATGAATGGGAACAGGAACTTACTCAATACCAGAATCAGGAACTTCGCAGATCCAGTAAAGAAAAGTTGAATACGACTCGAAAAAGATACAAGGAAATGTTGTCCACCATGCATCGGGCAGAGGCAAGTATGGAACCGGTTCTTAAAATCTTCAATGACAATGTTATGTTCCTAAAGCATAATCTCAATGCTCAGGCGATCGGCTCTCTTCAGTCTGAGTTCGCTAACCTGAAAGGCGAAATAGATATTCTTATTCGTGAAATGAATGCTGCGATTGAGTCGTCAAATTCCTTCATAGCAGATATAAAGTAACCTCAAAAAGGCCATATCAGGGGGATACACAGGGTTGATGCCACTACAACGAAAATGTTCAGTGGGATTCCCAGTTTCATGTAATCAACGAAGCTATATCCTCCGGGTCCGTATACCATGAGGTTGGTTTGATAGCCCATTGGAGTTGCGAAACAGGCACTGGCCCCGAAACACACGCCTATGATAAAGGGTTTGGGGTCGACGCCAATACCGACTGCGGTAGATATGGCGATCGGAAGCAATAATACCGCGGTTGCGTTGTTGCTCAGTAGCTGGGTGCAGATACTGGTGAGGAGAACTATCGCACCAAGGATTATTATCGGTGAAAAACCTGTAAAAACGCTGAGAAAGGCTTCGGCATAGAGTTGACTGGCACCGGTTTTCTGCATTGCGGTTCCAAGAGCGATGGTACCGGCAATAAGCAGCAGCACATCACCTTGAAGGGCGCGATAGGCATCCCGCATCTGCAGACATCCGGTAATAATCATTAGAAAGGCGGCAGTGAGTGCGCAGGTCATGATATCGGCTAGTCCCAGCGAGGCAGTGACAATCATGCCGATAAAATTGATGATCGACCACAAAGCCTTTCTTTTGTGAACCAGTTCTTCATAAACGTCTTCAATAACAATGTATTCGGTACTTGAACGGATCGATTCGAGTTTACTTTCATGACACCAGATAAGCAAAATATCGCCGGTCTGCAGGCGTACATCGTGGATCTGCTTTTCCGTCATATGCAGGTTTGTGCGTTTAACGGCGATGATGTTAATACCCGGATCCTTGGCCAGACTTGTTCTATTCAGCTGTTGGCCGCGGATTGTAGAGTGAGGGGATATGATAAGTTCAACAACGATGGGCGCATCTTTTTGTGCTCCGAGGACCAGATCCATTTCAGTCGTAGGCAGATCGACCTCTTCATTGTGCAGGATAGCGACAAGATCATTAAGGGAACCCTTCACCAACAGAATATCCTCTTCGGATATGATCATTTTAATCCTGTTAGGGTGATAAATATGAGATTTTTTAATTAATTCAATAACCTTAATGCTCGGATACTTCTCTGAGAAAATTTGCCCAGGATACTTACCGATCAGATTGCTTTTTTCCGAAATTTTTAACTCTGCCAGATATTGCCGATGTGCGCTGTCCTGCAGCTGACAGATAGGATTGGCAAGGGCAGGAAGCACCCTTGGAGCAGCAAAGTAGAGGAAAAGGATACCCGTTATGGCAAGGGGCACCCCCAGACTGCTCAGTTCAAACATGGTCAGGCCATCATAACCGAAGCTGGCACTAAGATCGCTGATGATGATATTTGTTGAGGTGCCGATGAGGGTGCATGTTCCAGCCAGAATTGAGGCATAGGAAATTGGGATAAGAAATTTGGATGGACTCAGGCCGAATTCGCAGCACATGGTCATTAC
>JBARUR010000243.1:0-27625 GCA_049645845.1 Desulforhopalus sp.
TTGCACAAGATCCTGCGCCTTTTTGATATCCGGGGCAAAATAACGGTCCTGATCATAGAACGTGACCATTTCCCGGATCAGGGCTTTTGCTTCTTCCAGCAATGGAGAAGTCTTTAGGGGTGCACGAAAGTCAACACCCTGGCAGGCGGCTAACAATTCGATGGCAACCACTCCCGCGGTATTTTCGGCCATTTCCGAAAGCCGTCTGGCTGCAAAGGTAGCCATGGAGACATGGTCTTCCTGGTTGGCCGAGGTCGGTAAACTGTCAACTGATGCGGGATGGGCAAGAGATTTATTTTCACTGGCCAGAGCCGCAGAAGTTACCTGGGCAATCATAAAACCGGAATTGAGTCCGCCTTTTTCAACGAGAAACGGCGGGAGTTTGGACATATGGGAATCGATTAACAGAGCCATTCGTCTCTCGGAAAGTGCTCCGATCTCGGCAATGGCCAGGGCCAGGTTGTCGGCGACCATGGCAATGGGTTCGGCATGGAAATTGCCACCCGAAATTATGTCATTTTCCTTGGAAAAGACCAGGGGATTATCCGAAACAGCATTAGCTTCGGTGACGATCACTTCGGCGGCATTGCGAATCTGGGTAAGGCAGGCGCCCATGACCTGTGGTTGGCAGCGCAGGGAATAGGGGTCCTGAACGGCCTCGCAATCTTTGTGAGAGATCTCAATCTCGCTGTGATCAAGGAGCATCCGATAGCATGCCGCGACATCTATCTGACTTACATGGCCGCGCACTTCATGTACAAGTGGATCGAATGGCCGGCGACTTCCGAGCGCAGCATCAACGCTTAAACTTCCAGAAACCATGGCGGCGGCGAACAGATCTTCGGCGGCAAAAAGGCCTTCCAGGGCAAAAGCGGTGGAGGCCTGGGTGCCGTTGAGCAGGGCAAGTCCTTCTTTTGGGCCGAGGATGACGGGTGAAAGACCGGCGAGTTCCAGTCCTTCCAATCCTGAAATTTTCCGGCCTTTATGAAATGCCTCTCCTTCGCCGAGGAGAACCGTGCTCATATGGGCAAGAGGCGCGAGATCACCGGATGCTCCAACCGATCCCTTTCGTGGAATGCAGGGATATACCTCGGCGTTAACCAGTTGTATCAAAGCCTCGATAACCTCAAGCCGTATTCCGGAATACCCTCGTGCCAGACTGTTGATTTTAAGCACCAATAAAAGTCGGACCGTTGACTCTTTCATGAAATCCCCAACTCCAGCAGCATGGGAGAGGACAATAGACCGCTGGAGATGCTCAAGTTCTTCATTCGGAATAATAGTACTGGCCAGCAGGCCGAATCCTGTATTGATGCCGTAGATCACTCGTCCCTGCCTGATCACATCCATGACTGTTTCTACCGATGCGTCTATTTTTGCTGTGCAGCCTTTCTTTAAACGCACTCTAATAGGTGCTTTGGCGATTTGACGGAGATCTGCGAGGGTGAGTTTGCCTGGGTCGATTTCTATCTCGGTGGTCATGGTTTTATATCCTGAAAGCAGTTGATGACTTGGGGTTGTGAATCAAGGGAATGGCTTGATTGTATATACAAATAAAGCGTAAAGCAAGCAGAAACTGGTGGCACAAAACAACTTGTATATACAAGTTACGGGTGGTAGTATTGCCCGAAAATGATTATGTCTAACACAATGGATTATGTGAAAACTATACTCTGGGAGAAAGATTGGTATGGTAAGTAATGCACAAATAGCAGAGGTAATGAGGATTCGGCTTGATGATGACCTGCCCGAACAGGAAGATTTTCAGCAAGGAATCAGGCGGGCTCCGGATCGTGGTTTTCGATTAAGCAGGACTCAGACTGAAACCGCCCTGAAGAATGCCTTACGCTATGTTCCGGAGCAGCATCATCACCTCCTTCTGCCGGAATTTCTTTCAGAACTTACGGAAAAAGGCCGCATTTACGGTTATCGTTTTCGTCCGCACGGCCCAATAAAGGCCAAATCAATCGACGAGTATGAGGGAAATTGTTTAGCCGGAAAGGCCTTTCAGCTGATGATAGACAATAATCTCGACTTTGATGTCGCACTTTACCCTTACGAACTCGTGACCTACGGAGAGACAGGCAGCGTCTGCCAGAACTGGATGCAGCTGCGATTAATAAAAAAATACCTGCAGGTCATGACTGAAGATCAAACCCTGGTGATGCAGTCTGGACATCCGCTTGGACTCTTTCGATCCAGCCCGGACAATCCGAGGGTAATTATTACCAACGGTCTGATGGTCGGCCTTTATGATAACCCGGACGATTGGGAAATCGCAGCACAAATGGGCGTTTCGTCGTATGGGCAGATGACGGCTGGAGGCTGGATGTATATCGGACCACAAGGTATTGTGCATGGCACCTACAACACTCTCTTGAATGGTGGCCGAAAAATGTGTGGAGTACCGGAACACGGCAATCTCGCCGGATTACTCTTTGTCACTTCCGGGCTTGGCGGCATGAGCGGAGCGCAGCCCAAAGCGGCAAAGATTGCAGGTGCCGTCTCGATTACCGCCGAAGTTGATATCTCGCGGATAGAAACTCGTCGGCAGCAGGGATGGGTGGATGTTGTCTCGACAGATTTGGCAGAGATCCTGCGTCTTGCTGAAAAAAGTCTTGCTGAAAAAAGCAATAGTTCGATTGCCTACCATGGCAATGTGGTTGACTTGCTTGAGTACCTGGCGGAAAAAGAGTTCCCGGTCGATCTTTTGTCCGATCAAACTTCTTGCCATGTTGTTTACGACGGCGGCTACTGTCCCCAGGGTATCGACTTTGATGAGCGTACCCGCCTGCTAGCCGTAGACAGGAAATTATTCAGATCGTTGGTCGACCAGAGCCTGCATCGTCATTATGCCGCCATAGAAAAACTATCGCAGCAGGGAGCCTATTTTTTTGACTACGGCAATGCTTTTCTTAAAGCCGTCTTTGATGCCGGAGTGATCAAGGTTGCAAAAAACGGTATTGATGCCAAAGACGGTTTCGTTTTTCCGTCGTATTTTGAAGATATCATGGGGCCGATTTTCGATTATGGTTACGGACCCTTTCGCTGGGTCTGTTTAAGTGGCAAGGCCGAAGACCTCGACAAAACAGACCGTGCAGCAATGGCCTGTATCGATCCTGCACGAAGATCCGAAGATCGCGACAATTATATCTGGATAAAAGAAGCCAAAGCCAACCGGATGGTGGTCGGCAGCCAGGCAAGAATTCTCTATTCCGATGCGGAAGGACGTACAGCTATTGCCCTCAAGTTTAATGAAATGGTGCGCAGCGGCGAGGTAGGCCCGATCATGCTCGGCCGCGATCATCATGATCCGGGCGGTACCGATTCGCCGTTCAGGGAAACCGCAAATATTAAGGATGGCAGTAATGTCTGTGCCGATATGGCAACCCATTGCTTTGCCGGAAACGCCGCACGGGGTATGTCAATGGTGGCGCTTCATAACGGCGGAGGAACAGGGATAGGTAAAGCGATTAACGGCGGTTTCGGTATGGTGTTGGATGGCAGCGAACGTGTGGATGAAATTCTGCGCAGTGCCATGTCCTGGGATGTTATGGGTGGTGTTGCCCGCCGAAACTGGGCGAGGAACCCGAACGCCATGGAGGTGGCGATGGACTATAATAGTAAAAATGACAACGGTGACCAGATTACCATTCCCTTCCAGGCTGATGAAAAGCAAGTGGTAAAGACAGTGGAGGCATTGTTTGCCGAACAACCAAAACATGACGGTAAGGTGGAGGAATAATGGCTGGTCAACTCTATCGTAATGCGAAAATATTCAGTCCTCTTGATAAGAAAATCCCACGAGCGGGCAGAAACCAGGGCGAACTGGCCCATTTTCCCCAAGGGGCCTTATTGGTGGATAATGGTTTTATAGTCGACATCGGTAATGAAGATGAAGTGTTGAAAGTTGCAAGAGGAGCAGGTGAGTTGCGGGAGATAGATTGCGGCGGCAGGTGTATGGTTCCAGGATTTGTCGATCCCCACACCCATATGTGTTTTGCTGCTCTTCGGGAAGAGGAATTTGCTTTGCGGATAGCAGGAACGCCATATCTCGAAATTCTCAAACAGGGCGGTGGAATTCTTTCCTCCGTTAAAGCCGTGGCCGGCGCCAGCGATGCGGAACTTTATGAAAATACCCTTCGTCATGTATATCGGGCGCTCAGTCTTGGTACCACCACCCTGGAAATAAAAAGCGGCTACGGGCTGGACACGGAAAATGAGCTGAAAATGCTGCGCGTTATCGGCAAAATCGCGACCGACACACCACTTGATATCGTGGCAACTTTTCTTGGTGCCCATGCCATCCCAGAAAAATACAAAACAAGTCCCGACGATTTTATAACACTGCTTATCGATGAAATGCTTCCACAGGTCAAAAAACAGGGAATCGCCCGATTTTGCGATGTGTTCTGTGAGACAGGGGTCTTTTCAATTGAGCAAAGTCGCAGGTTGCTGAAGGCTGCGCAGGAACTGGGCCTTGGAGTGAAAATTCATGCCGATGAAGTGAATGATCTTGGTGGAGCGAGGCTTGCTGCGGATCTGAGTGCTTGTTCGGCGGATCATCTGCTTGCGGCAAACAAAATAAATATTAAAGCAATGGCTGGAGCCGGGGTGATCGCCACCTTATTGCCTGCTACCGCCTACAGTCTTCGAAAAGACTATGCAAAAGCCAGGCTGATGATCGAGAATAATGTCCCTGTGGCTCTCGCCACCGATTGTAATCCCGGTTCAAGTTTTACCGAATCGATGCAGTTTGTTATTGGTCTTGCAGTGCTCAATATGCATATGACTCCGGCTGAAGCTCTGACGGGAGCTACTCTCAACTCTGCCTATGCTATTAATATGGCGGATAAAGTCGGCAGTCTGGAAAAAGGAAAACAGGCTGATTTTCTTCTTCTGGAGGGTGATTCCCCGGTAATACTTGCCTATCATGCCGGAGTGTCTTCAGTTGCCCACGTCTACAAAAAAGGGATAAACGTCCACCAGCACCCCATATGCTTACGATCAGACAGCCGTGCATAGGTCCACTATAGCCCGTCTGCCTGCTTGTAAGCCTCTGGGGCACTGGTGAACGTTTACAGCTGTGGAGTTATGCAATCATTTTGCTACTCTTGGTAAAGGGTTTACAAAAAGTACAAAAAATGAAATTACCCGGTTCCAATCTGTGAAAACAATTGATTCAAGGAGAGTGCAATGAAAAAAATAGTCGAATGCGTCCCGAATTTCTCTGAAGGAAGAAACAAGGAAACCATAACGGCAATTAGCCGGGCCATCGAAATGACCGACGGCTGCACCCTGCTTGATGTCGATGCCGGAAGTTCGACCAATCGAACTGTTTTTACCTTCGTTGGTGATCCGGACAGTGTGGTGGAGGGAGCAATGGCAGCAGCCCGGGTCGGCGCAGAATTGATAGATATGCGTAAACATTCAGGCGAACATCCCCGCTTTGGTGCAATGGATGTCTGCCCGTTTATCCCTGTTGCCGGAGTGACCATGGAGGAGTGTGTCGAGGTCTCAAAGCAATTTGCCAAAAGAGCCTCAGAAGAACTGGGAGTGCCTTTTTATCTGTATGAAGCTGCGGCGGAACAGGATTATCGCCGGAAGTTGCCTGATTTGCGGCAAGGGGAGTATGAAGGCTTGGCGGCGCGTTTGAAAGACCCGAAATGGAAGCCCGATTATGGTCCCACCGAGTTTGTACCGACCTGGGGGATCACAGCCACCGGCGCACGTAACTTTCTTATCGCCTATAATGTTAATATCCTGGGAACACCTAATCAGGCCCACCGAATAGCCCTTGATCTGCGGGAAGCAGGCAGGGGTGAAGATGAACCCGGTCGTCTGGGAGAAGTGAAAGGCATGGGCTGGTTTGTCAAAGAATATAATATGGCCCAGGTGACGGTCAACCTGCTTGATTACAAAGTTACTCCGATGCATGTACTTTTTGAAGAGGTAAAAAGAGAAGCAGCGGAATTGAATGTGGGTGTGGCCGGTTCGGAAATTGTCGGGCTTGTGCCCCTTGAGCCGCTGCTTATGGCGGCTGATTATTATATCGAGCAAGAAAATCTTTTTGTTTATGAGGAAGATCAAAAGATACGGCTGGCGATCGAAAGGTTGGGACTCAATTCGGTGGCACAGTTTGATCCCCAGGAAAAAATCATTGAATATCGGGTTGCAGAAAAGCCATTGGAACCCTTAGCCGGTTTGACGGTGCGAAGTTTTATCGAAGAAATTGCCGCCCGTACTTCAGCACCTGGTGGTGGTTCCGCTTCGGCAACTGTTGCTGCTATCGGCACCGCCCTTGGCTCAATGGTCGCAAAACTCACATACGGGGTACGAAAATTTGAAAAAGTTCAGCCCCATATGCAAAAAGCCATTCCCGTTTTGCACGAACTCACTCAACAGCTTATTCCCATGATCGATGCCGATACTTCTGCCTTTAATGATTATATGGAAGGAGTACGGATGCCTCAGTCAACAGAAGAGGAAAAAAGAATACGAAATGACGCCATGCAAGCCGGATTGAAGACAGCTATTCAGGTGCCGCTGACAACCATGCGGCTTGGAGATATGGCCTGGGATAGTCTCTGCGAGGTTGCCGGATATGGTAATCCGGCCTCCAGTTCAGATACTCTGGTTGGCGCGCGGGCTTTGGAAGTCGGAATTTGGGGAGCCTATCAGAATGTCCTGATTAACATGGTTGATATCCAGGATATTTCTTATAAGGAGGAAGTTCTTCAAGAGGCTGAGGATATAGCTGCTCGAGCCGGGAGAAATTGTGCGGAGGTGATTCAGATATTGAAATCGATTCAGCATTTTTAATAAATTTCTGCCTTAAATTATGTACACGGGAAGTTATTTGGAGTCTTGGGCGGGTTTAGAACCCGCCCACCCCACCATAATTTCGATGTGGATACCAACAGTATTAATGTCATCGATGTCAATGGCTACAATCAAAAAATAATCTATAATTGACTGATATCATAGGTAATATTTCCGTAGGGGCGGGTTCTTAACCCGCCCGTTTACATTTAGAGCGTAAATTTGCCACCTGTTGTTCATAAAACCTTACCCAAAACCCCCAACACATAATCGACATCCGATTCCGTATGGGCGGCATTAATCTGAAAGCGCATGGATTCATCACCTCTCGGCACAACGGGGAAGGTGAGTCCCACCACCAGGACACCATTGTCAAAGAGATGTTTGACCAGAGCATGGGTTTTTGACGTGTCCCGAACCATTACAGGCACTACCGGATGAGGACCGGGAATAGATTCAAGACCCAGCTTTTCAAGCCCATCCCTGAACTGCTTTGTTCGATTCTTGAGATTCTCCAGCAGCATCATACCTTCCTGGCTGTCGCATATTTCAAGAGCCATGGTTGCAGCTGCACAATCAGCGACACTTAAAGGATTGGTATAGATATAGGTGTCAGCCTTCTGTCTCACCGTTTCTATTAATGTATCACTTCCAGCGATGAAACCGCCATTAACTCCAAAAGCCTTGCCGAAGGTGCCGACGATGATATCCGGTACACCACCTGAAAACTCCGCGGTGCCCCGGCCGGTCGCGCCATAAGCACCGATTCCATGGGAATCGTCAACGACAGTGATGACCCCGTCCCTAAATTGTCGGTCGTATTCATTTGTTATGGCAAGGATTCTGTCAATGGGGGCATAATCACCGCGCATGCTGAATATGCCGTCAAAAATCACGATTACCCGATTGATGTCTTTACCGACTGAATCGAGACATTTGCGCAGCTCATCCATGTCGTTGTGGGCGTAAATGCTTTTATTACCGCTGGGTACCCCGGCAATGCGCATTGCCCGAATAATCGAATTGTGGTTGAGTTGATCACCGATCCAGTGAGTTGTTTTGTTGCCAATGGCCAGAGCCAGTCCGCAGTTGGAGGTATAGGCGGAGTTGAATATTTTAGCTGCAGGTTTATCAAGAAAACGGGCAATTCCCTGTTCGAGTTCTATATGATAGCTGAAAGTTCCATCAATAAAACGCACAGCTCCCGGCCCGACCCCACAGGCTTGGGTGGCTGCATCGGCTGCGGCAATCAGTTGCGGATGGTTGGAGAGTGAGAGATAGGAATTGGAATTCATTCGAATAAATTGTTTTTCTTCACCCTGTAAAGAATAGCGCGGACCACGCAGGCCGGTCGGGGGAAGGTAGCCGGTAATGATTCGTTCCGGTGGTTTGGTTCGGCCTTCCCTCTGCAGGCCGGCCAATTCTTCTTTTAATGCCTTGTCTAGTTGTTTGAGTGACATAAACTACTCCTTTTCGTCCCAGTTGAGGATTACTTTGCCCGATTGTCCGGAGCGCATGACTTCAAACCCCTCCAGATAATCGGTATAATGAAATCTATGGGTGATGAGAGGCGAAATATCGAGGCCGGACTGCAGCATAGCAGTCATTTTATACCAGGTTTCAAACATTTCGCGGCCATATATCCCTTTGATGGTCAATCCGTTGAACACAACCTTGTTCCAGTCAACAGGAGTGTGCTGCGGCATGATACCTAGAAGAGCTATTTTCGCGCCATGACAAACATTTTCGAGAATCGAATCAAGAGCTGCAGGATTGCCGGACATTTCCATGGCTACATCAAAACCTTCCTTCATGCCAAGTTCTTTCTGGATATCGCTGATCTTTTCCTTTGTCACATCAACCACTCTGGTGGCTCCTACCGTTTCGGCAAGATTCAGGCGGTAAGGGTTAATGTCGCTCACCACTACCTGGCGAGCTCCGGCATGTCTGGCAATGGCTGCTGCCATACAGCCGATCGGGCCTGCGCCGGTGATAAGAACATCTTCACCGAGAATATCAAAGGAGAGGGCGGTATGGACGGCATTGCCTAGAGGGTCAAAGCAGGAAAGGATATCAAGTGGGATGGAAGAATCGCAGAACCAGACATTGGTTACCGGAATGGAGAGATATTCTGCAAAGGCGCCCTGTCGATTGACTCCAACTCCGCTGGTACTCATGCAGAGGTGGCGGCGTCCGGCCAGACAGTTACGGCAGTGGCCGCAGACGAGATGACCTTCCCCGGAAACCAGATCGCCAGGTTTAAAGTCCTGGACATTGTCGCCCACCACCTCAACTATCCCTACAAATTCATGCCCAATCGGCATCGGCACAGGAATTGTCTGCTGGGCCCAACTGTCCCAATTGAAAATATGGACATCGGTGCCGCAGATAGACGTTCGGGAAATCTTAATCAGTACTTCATTTTTGCCTGGAACAGGAAGAGGAACTTCTTCAAGCCACAGTCCCTGCTCCTTTTTTGCCTTGACCAGCGCCTTCATTTTTTTCATTGCCACTCCTCAGAAACATCTTGATATTAAAGGGGCTCTTAGCCTAATGAATTGTAGAAGTTTCAAGTTTTCTTAACAAAGAATATTCACTTATTAAAACGCTGCACAAATTCTTGCAGTAGAGACTGTTTTTATTTCAAGAAGAGATTAGTGTCTTAATTCAGAAAACCTTTCATTTTATGACCCATCAATTTTTTGGTGGATTTGATTCGAATAAAAAAGGAAAACTATGAAATCCCTGATGTTGTGTACTGTTGTCGTTTTAATACTTGCAGGATGTACACAGGAAACACAAAACAAATTTGGAAGGGCTGTTCAGAACTGGACGGGAACGGATGGAATTCTTGAAGTTTATGCCGGAGAAAAGCTTGTCAAAAGATTTATGAAGATCGACAAACTGTCCACGGCCATTGCAACGGGTGGTAAAGCGGATCGGCCTTACCGCTTTGGTTATGGTGTTCTGGACGTTAATTTAAATGGAGTTATCGATCCGGGTGAAAAGAAAGTTTATTTTGAATTCAGCGATTATTCGACCTCGTATATTTTCCACGAAAGTCCGAAGTGAGTGTCAGAATAAATAAGAGAGGTAAGTATGAAAAAAATACTGCAAATCTTAGTCGGGAAGACAACGATTTGGTATCTGCTTATTCTTGTATCATTAAGTCTTTCAGGCTGTGCCGCAATGATTCCCAATGTTCCAGTTGAAAATCGAATTCTCTTTGGTGAGGAAGGAAAGAGTCAAGGGCGTTTTTCCGAAGAGGGTTTGACAGTTGATTATTCTTATCGACTGGTCGGAAGGAATATGACCTTGGATGGAAGTCTTTATTATACCCGAAGCGTTAATTCACTTAATGTATATCTGCTGTTTCTTGATAAAGGTGGAGATGTGTTACAGCGGAATATTATATATTATTCCGGGTACCGTGTGGAACGTTCATTGGGAAAGTCTGAGCAAACATTTCATGATCAGCTGGTTGTTCCGCAGGAGGCTGTCGGGATATCTTTTACTTATTATGCCGAACCGCGAACAAGCCAAAAATAGGTTAGTTGCAGGCGAGAGACTGTTTAATTGCCTCACTGATTTTAGAAATTGTTACAGGCTTTTCGATGAAATCAGACACACCGAGATTTCTGACTTTTAGAATTTCATCGCTCTTGGCATAGCCGCTGACAACAATTGCTTTCTGCTGTGGATGTATTTTTAATATCTGTTCAAAAGTCTCTCGCCCATTAAGGCCGTTGCCCATCATCATGTCGAGTAGAACCAGATCAACTGAACGCGATCGGATAAAGGCCAGTCCTTCTTCACCGCTGGTGACAGAGTAGGTAATATAGCCGAGGTTCTGGAGAGCTTTGCTTATAATTTCATTTTGTTCCAATTGATCGTCAATGAGCAGAATAGTTTCTCCGTTGCCCCGGAAAGAATTTGCGACCTGAATATCATTGAGAGAACATACCGAATCTTGAGTTGCAGGCAGGTAAATTTCAAAAACTGCACCGGGCTTGTTGTCTTTAATCTCGATCCAGCCATTATGGTCCTGAACAATATTCCAGACAATTGAAAGTCCGAGGCCGGTCCCACTTTTCCCCATAACTTTGGTAGTATAAAAGGGATCAAAAATAAACTCTGTATCTTCTGGTCGAATACCCGGTCCATTATCCGATATTATCAATTTTACATAATCGCTCTCTTGTAAACCGCCTACAGCCATGGGGTGTGAGAATTTGCAGTTATCAGTCGATATTTGAATCATGCCGTTTTCTTCTACTACTTCAAGCGAATTGCCGATCAGATTCAATAGAATCTTGTGCATATGCTGCGGTGAGCAGCATATGTTATACAAATTCTTTTCAAGTCTGGTGTGAATCACTGCATGTGGGAAACTTCCCAGACGTTCAAGATGCTCCAGGGAACTGAGATGATGCAATATTATCTCATTAACATTTTCAACAGATTTCGAGGAGGCACCTCCTCTGGCTATTGTCACCAGATCGGAAACAACTGCAGCAGCCCGCTTGCCCGCTGCCTGTATTTTTTTTATTTGTTCATAGTACCTGTCGGTTTCCTGCATCTGCAGTAATAAAAGATCAGGATAGCTGACAATTCCAGACAGGATATTGTTCAGGTCATGCGCAACAGACCCTGCCATCAATCCAAGAGCACTCAACTTGTTCGCTTTGGCCAGCTTTTTCTGCAAACTAAGTTTTTCTTCCACTGCTCTAACCCGCTCTGAGATATCTCTGATGACGCAAACCTGTCTGGGGTTGTTAAGATAATTTATCGGGCGAGACTTAATCTCCGTAAAAAACTCTGTTCCATCCTTTCTTGTTCCTGTGACTTCACAGCTTCCGGTGATCTCTCGCTCAATAAAGGGTCTGGCTATCTGAAGCGAGACTGGAGCAAAGATTTGGTTAAGAGAAAGCCCTTGTTGCAATTCTTCAGCGGTATATCCAAACATTTTCAGAAATTGGCTGTTTGCTTCAATAATACTATTACCGTCAAGTATTATAATTCCTTCCCAGGCAGCTTCAGAAAGGGTTTCGAATCTTTGTTCGCTTCTTTGCAGCTCGATCTTGAGATTATTGTGTTGGAGAGCCTTGCCGATTGTTTTTATCAGTAGTTCATGATTGATTGGTTTTTTCAGAAAATCATAAGCACCCAGCTTCATAGCCTTTACTGCTGTCTCTATGGTACTTAATCCTGTAAGCATGATAGCAGTTGTTCTTAAATTGGCCGTAGTAATGAATTTAACGATATTGCAGCCGCAGATATCCGGTAGTCCGACATCTAGAAGAGCAACGTCAAATTGGTTTGTCTTAAGAAGCTCAATGGCTTCGGTTCCATTGGATGCCTTCGTGCAGTCATAATTGAAGTGTTTAAGCAACCCGTGAAGGCTATCAATAAACCGTGGTTCGTCGTCCACCAGAAGAATATTCGAGTTCATGTCTGTCTATTTTTGTTTGCCTCAATTCATTTTCAATATTGAATTGGGTAGAAAAATTGTAAAACTGGTCCCATTGCCGGGACTACTTGTGCATGAAAGTCGACCGCCAAGATCTGTAATAGTTTTATGTACTATCGATAGTCCTAAACCTGAGTGTCCGTTTTGTTTCGTAGTGACAAATGGAGTATAGAGATTCGTCGTTATCACGTCCGGCAATCCTGGTCCGGTATCTGCAACAATGATTTTTATTCCTTCCCCGTCAGCATCCGTTTCCGAGGTTTCCTGCTTTGTCGTTACGGTTATATCGCCTCCATTGTCCATCGCCTCAGCAGCATTTTTGAGGAGATTGATCAGAACTTGTTTTATGCCGTCTTTTGAGGTCGTAATAAGCGGAATATCGCTGTCAGGGAAAAATGAAATATTAATTTCGGATCCGGCGAACCGGGCTGACTTGACAAGCTGAATAATATCGCCAATGGTTGCATTCACATCAGTTAACTCATAATGATATACAGCATCCTGCGAGAACATGTCAAGTTGGCCTATCATCGAAGAAATTCGCTGAATCTCTTCATCGATAATAGTAAGTTCATTGTGGACAAGTTCGTCATCCGACAGTCTCAATTTCATTGAGGCGAGATAATTACTGATAATGCCCAGAGGATTATTGATTTCATGGGCAACTTTTCTTGCTGTTATCGATATCGCTGCCATACGTTCAGCATCCAGATCCTTTTGTTTTTGTTCCTTCATTCTTTCCATCTGCAGACAAAGCCCTGCCTGTCGCGCAACAACTTGAATGAGTTCACGATCACTTGCTGAAACTGAATGTATGGTTTGTGGAAGACCTAGCAAAATGATTCCTGCAGGTCTGCCATTTGCAATAAGCGGAACAAGAAGCACTTTAGTGCACCTGAGAACAGAGAGAATCTGTTGATCAGCAAGATTCTCCATTGACTCTTCATCGGTCAAATAGGCCATCGACATCTCATGGTATGTTTTGACTATGAAGCTTGAACTTTGTTGTAAGGGCAAAGAAAGTCCACGACTTGTTTGATGTAAATTATTTGTTGAAGAAGTGAGTCCTTGGAGCAGGACATTGTTTTTGTCCATCAAAAAAAACAGTACCTTGGGTATATTGAAAAGAATGCTCATGCTCTGTTCACATGCCGCAATAATCATTTCAATATCTTTTGCCTTGACCAGGTTTTCAAGAAAGGTTGATAGCAGGGAGACACTTTTTACTCGAACTCTGAGGGCATCCTGTAATGCTAAATCCTGATCGTCGGTTTCCGGCCTGGACGATTTGTTTGAGGAGTTCAAGCTATGGGATTTCTCTTGTTTTCCTGCATCGATTATTCTTACCGGGTTTGAGGGATCGGCCGTATCAACGGGTTTTTGAATCATGATCTCAAGTTTAGCGGCAATCTGTTCAACCTCTTCCGCAGCTCCTTCAACTATTTCATTTATATCGGAACGATGCAATCCCAGCAGCAGGTCATCATTTTCATGAATACTTTCCGGTCCGTCGATTCTATCATTGAGCAGATTGGCCGCATAGACAATTCTGACCAGGGGGAATGCCTCCCTGATTTTTTCCACGGGTTCATGATGGTACCTAATTGCGTCTGCTATCATGGAATTCATTTTCCATTTTTGCATCAGCCAGGAACCTATTTCACAATGAGATACTCCCAGAAGTTGTGTTTCGGCCCATAACTTATTTTTGGAATTATTTTTATGTGTGGTTTCGCCAAGAATTGATTCATGCTCTTTAGGAAAAGTTGAAATAAGAATCAGTTTACCGATATCAAGGAGAAGGCCGGAAAGATACGCTTCGTCAATGTTGCTATAAAAGATTTTTTGGGCAATGCGTTTGGCGAGGGTGGCTCGCATCAGTGAATGATACCAGAAGACATTGATATTAAAACGGTTGACGTTTGCAAAACGTTTCTGGTCAAACACCTGATGAACCGACATAGTTACTGCGATGTTTTTTATGGTGTTGGCGCCAAGATAAACAACCGCAGATTCAATCCCTTTAAAACAATACCGGAATCCATAATAGGCTGAATTAACGAGCTGAAGAACTTTACAGCAGAGAACCGGATCTTTGTTGATTATTGCAGCGACTTCCGACATCGGTGTCTCGTCATTGTCACATGCTTCAAGTAGTTTGAGGAGTATTGTGGGAAGAGTCGGAAGAGTGCCGGAGGTTTTTATTAGGGAATAAGCGTTATCCTTGCTGATCATGATTCCGACCTGATAGTGCTTGTGAAATTGTAAAGAAAAAGGTCGAAAGTGTTAGACCTAAAATTGTCCTTTTCGAGATTTAAAAAATATCGTCAACACAATGGCATTAACACCAAAAATCAATATGATTGTATCCTTGATACCATTATTCGCTAAATTTTCAACCACTTTTTTGTACCACAATGTGCAGAGGAGGATTGAAGTTTTGTCAGGATGAAGGACAAGATTTTCTGACCTGATAACCAATAAATAGAAATGCTTTCATGAGTGAGGCACTAATTGACGAATTTTCTGGCAGCCTGCACGGCGAATTGTTCAAGCCTATTCTGGATGGAGCTGATTTTTGCTCGTTCGGTTTCTTTAATTCCAAAGACTATAATGCCTCTGTTAATTTTATGGGCGATCAGAGGCAGACAGACAAATCCTTCTGTTCCAAGGGAGCGGATCAGCTGATGATCGGCTATAGAAATTTCGCTGCCGTTATCTCCCTCTATCGCAAATCTCAATTCGCCTGAATGAAATGATTCAACAACCAGGCTTTGTTCCCACTTTAAAGAGAATTGAATATCGGTAAGGAGCTCCCTGCCAAAACAGTTTGGATATTCTATAGCCTTTAGAGTAGATTGCTGGTCATCCGGCATCAGACAAAGTGATGGCCGAAAATTAAAGAGAACATCAAAAGCCAGGAAAATTGACTTGATAACCTCCGCCAGTTCTCCTTCAGATGGAGTGCACGGAAGCATACCCTGCAAGATGGAATATTCCATCACCTGCTGCCTGAAACGGGTTTCTGCTTTTTCTGGGGCAATGGTCTCTATACCAAACCTTTTGGCAAGCTTCAGGGTTTTTTGCTCGGCATTGACAGCCATATCATTGAGCTCAGTGGCGGAAAGGTTAAAAAGAGATTTTCCAAGCTGCGCCGCTTCATCCTCTTTTCCCCGACCTTGCAGTAAATGACTTACTCGACAGGCCAGGGATATAATTTTAACAAGGCTGAAAGCGGTTTCGATTTTGCGCAAAGGCTCTGTGTGGTACTGAACCGCATCTACTAAAAAACTATCGAGGTGCCAAGCCCGCAGGGCTTTGGCGCCAATTTCAGCATGGTTGTTTTTGAATATACGCTGTTCAATTCCAAGAAGAGTTTCGTCGTGGCAAAAATTACAGCAAGATTGGGTATATACTTCAGGATGATCGGTTTGCAATGCCAGCTGGCCGATATCGTGTATGAGTCCGGCAATAAAAGCTTCTTCGGGAAATAGATAGCCGGTGATTTCGGCAATATTTTGAGCCAGCAGGGCTGTTTGATAACTATGAGACCAGAAACTGGATGCTAAGCTGCGAGTATTATCATGTGTTGCTTCACTGCATAATGCTCTTTGCATAGCAGTTGTGCTGAGAATATTTGTCAGTCCAACAGTGTCAAGTTCTTCGATAAGCTGGTGTTTGGTTGTAATTCTTGTCGTGCGCCTGGTGTCAGGTTTTGGCCTGCATATCATTTTTAATGCTTTTACCATGAGGATGGGATCGCATGAGAAAATATCGAGAAGAATTTCCTCAGTCATTTCATCACGAGCAAGCAACTCCAGGGAGTTTGACAAAAGTGGTGTAGGGCTGGCTAGATTGCACACTTCAAAAATACCATCACGTTGAGCAAACGGCTCGATGTCTTCTAGTATGACATCTTCAGATTGATGGTCTTTGACAGCGTCCTTCCGACCGATACCTGATGGAACTGGCGAGGTGTCCGGTGAAACCGGCAAAATCTGCGGCGGTGTCTCCGGCGGCAAGGTTACAGGTATTGACGTTATTGTCGTTGAAGTATTTTCTGCAGGATTTTCCGGCTTGTGCGAGTTGTCAGGAATGTTTCTGTCGACAGGCTTGTTGGGGAGCGAGTTGTCCGTGATATCGGAGGCATCAAGAAGTGAATGTTCAAAATAACGTTGCCAGAATTCACCGAAATCCTCCTCTTCAGGATTTTTTGCCCCGTCCATGATGAGATTTGACACCACTGCCCTGATACACTGGGAGGCAACAGAATCGGGAAAGAGGATCAACGCCGGCTCTTGTCTCGTAACCGAGATTTCGATATTTGGATCACTAAGTACTATACCGGCGGGGGCGATATCGATTTCCAGATGTCTGTTTACTACTTCTTTAAAACGTAGAAATGTTTGTTTCGCCTGGGGGATACTTGGGCGTTTATTAACCAGGATTTTTACTGTCCCAGGGTAGTTGTTTAAGGCCATTACCTTCAATACTGCATAGGCATCTGTCAGGGAAGTCGCTTCAGAGGTGATAACTATGATGGTTTCGCTGCTTGCCATGCAAAAGGCAATGACTCCTCTGGAGATGCCTGAAGAGGTGTCGATAAGGAAAAAATCATATCCTTTGATTTGTGAGAAGGCATCGACAAGATTGGTAATTTCCTCTCGCTCCAGATTGGCCATCTTTTCAATTCCCGAACTTCCGGGAATAACGTCTATGCCGAATTTGGTTTGAAGAATAATCTCATCGAGACTTTTGTCTCCAAAAATATAGTCGTCGAGGGTGTATTCCGGATCGATTCCTAAGAGAATGTTGACGTTAGCCAGTCCCAGATCGGCATCGAAAAGGCATGTTCGGAAGTCTCGCCGGGCGAGTTCGATGGCCATATTGACGCTGATGTTCGTCTTGCCCACCCCGCCTTTGCCACTGGTTATGACTATAGTTTGAGTCATGCTTAAGTATAAATCAGCAGCCGCAGCCGGAAGGAGATTTGCCACGTACTCGGGCAATCCAGCTATTGATGATATAGGCGGCACAACCGCAGCCGTCATCGGGATTTACATAGATAGCCTGGGTGGGGCAGTTTGTCGCACAGGCACCGCATTCCATGCAGCCATTCGGGTCGACAATATGTGCTTTTCCGTTGCGGATTATGAAAATGCGGTGCGGACAAACCAATTCACAATTGCCGCAGCCTATGCACTTCTCTTCTGATAATCGTAAAATTGCCGTTTCATCAAGGTATCTAAAATTTTTCATGAGCGTTTGTTTGATTAAATAAATGGTCCAATTATCCAGAATATCATCGAGAGTACAGCCGCACCTACCTGCAGCGGCAGGCCGTTGCGCATTTCTTTTTCTACTCCTGAAAGGGAAGTATACGGTGTGGATCCTGTAAAATTCATGGCGAGAAAGGCAGAACAACCGGTAATCCAGAGGAAAAGGGCAGCCTTTTCAATCCCATTAACAGGAAATGTTGTAGACAATACAAAGATAAGGGCAGCAAGCCCACCCATTATTGAACCTTTCAGCCAGAATTGTCGAAACGGAATCCAGGGCAGCAACAGGGGAGTGAGCAGAGCTCCTGCAATTATCGCTGTAAGAGTGGCAAGAAAAAGGATTGTCCCTCGAGTTACAGCGGCTTCTAAAGAAAATATTTCTCCGGATATCCCAGAGAGAACGAAAAAAAGAGCAAGCACTCCCAATATTTTTTTCCACAGCATGCAGATTTCAAGAGGGATGAGAACGAAACGCTCTTTTAATGTAAAAGTTACAGTGCGCATTGCTTCATCAGCCTGGCCGCTTTTCAGGAATGCAGGCAGTCTTGAGGCAAGGATTGGTCCGAATTTGCCTTTAAAGCCACAGAGCTTTTTGAGTTCGCGGACGGCAACCCCGCTTGCAGCCAGCTGCGGCAGGATCAATTCCCGGTGGTTGACAAGCTGATCGAGTTGTGCATTTTGTACCTGATAGGCAACTTCCTCGGTGGTAAATGTCTTTTTCCCTGCTGCGCACCAGACGTTGATGCCACGGGTATCGACCACCAGAACCCAGAGTGGAATATTGGCAAGTTCTTTACGGAGGGAATCAAAGGTCAATTTATAATTGGCCGTGACCAGAACAGGAGAATTTTTGTCTGGTTCACCAATGCAGTACAAACCGGGTGTAATGCTGTAATTATTTCTGGTAAAACCTGTTCTGGCGCCTAGTGTACCGAAAGTATCACGGATTGAAAGTGAGGTCGCAATCCTGGGTACCGGACCGATCGAAGTTTCGATAAAACCCTCTACAAAAGGATAAATAATATAACCGGCACGAGCGTACCCACTGGACCGTGGAGGTGGTTTAGGTCCTCAACAGGGGGCATCGGGCACTTCAGTCGGTACCTGAAGGGGCTTCGGGTCGCTATCAATCTGGGTGGTGTGCAGCATGGGGATAATCTGCTGTCCTTGCTGTTCATTCATGGAATCCCTCTTTTACTTAATAAAGCTTTCATAAACTAGTAACAATATACAACCATCGGATGGGTAAGTAAAAAACTTCATATGCGAGGCGCTAAAATTTATATAATTTCGGCATACTAGAGTACGTCGTAATTATATAAATTTTTGGGCAACGAAGTAGATGAAGATTTTTTACGACGCCATCAAAGCCTGGAAAGACCGCTTTCAAAATCGTGAATAAGGTCATCGCAGTCTTCAAGGCCAATACTGAGGCGCACTATTGTTTTACCTGCATATCTTGAAGGCGTGGACCGCATAACCTTTGCAGCGGTAAGCAGACTTTTATATCCGCCCCAGCTGTAGCCAAGATGGAACAGTTGCAGAGAATCGATAAAAGCAGCCAGTTGGTCGTCTGTATAATCCTTTTTGAAGGTGAAAGCAAAAAGACCTGAAGAGCCTTGGAAATCACGCTGCCAGAGGTGGTGTTCCGGATGACTGGGCAATGCGGGATGGAGCACGCTCTCGACGATGGGTAAGGTTTCCAGCCACTGAGCAATGGTAAGCGCCGATTGTTCGTGCTGCCGTAATCTGGTGGCGAGTGAATGCAGGCCGCGCAGGGCAAGATAGCATTCCTCTGCCGGAGTGTAAATTTCCATCAATTTGTAGAAATTTTTGAAGGTCTGGGCGTACCGTTCATTAACCGTCACGGTTCCTGCCAGTACATCGGAATAACCGGAGATATATTTAGTCACGGAATGGATTGAAACATCGATTCCCAGCTCGAAAGGCTTCACATAGAGCGGTGTGGCCCATGTGGCATCGAGCACTGTGACGATATTTTTCCGACGGGCAATGGCAGTAATGGCCGGGATGTCCTGGATCTCAAAAGTTATTGAACCTGGTGATTCGAGAAGAATCAACACGGTATTGGGCTTGATAAATTGTTCAATGTCTGTACCGGCATTGGCTGGTATCGGGGTAAAATCGATATTGAATTTTTTAAGAACCTTTCTGCAGAATCGCTGACCCGGTCCATAGGCATTATCGCAGACCAGAATATGGTCGCCGCTTTTGGTAAAAGCCATCAATGCGGTCTGGATCGCAGCAATGCCCGATTGAAAAACCCGGGTGACTGCGCCACCTTCAAGTTCCCGCATAGCTTCTTCAAATTGACGCTGAGTGGGGAGCCTGTCTGTTCCGTAAGTGATGCCGGTATATTGGTGGCTGCCGACTTTCAGCATTTCATGGTAGCCGTCAAAGAGGACGGTCGATCCTTTGTAAGTTGGGGGGTTGATCGTTACCGCCTTGGACTCGTTCCTTTCGGGCCATATCTTTCCGAGTATTTCGGTCTCTTTTTTCATTTTATCCTTTTCTGCGGTTTATTGGAGTTCGTGATCATTTAAAATGACCATTTAACTATTCTACTCAAAAAAAGGGGCAGAATCTGCTGAGATAATACTATAATAATGGATTTTTGATATCCGGGAAGCGGGAAAAACCCAAAAAATCTTCATCCTTTTTTATCTACCATTGTCTGAGATGGTAAAACAGGATAGGCTTGATATCAGGGAGATACCTTTATTACTTAATATTTGAAAACATTTCCTGTTGTATCTGGAGAGGGTTTTGATCTCCGAATTATTGTGATTGTTAATAACTTACGGGACTGGAGCTTCATTGCATAAAATGGAAAAAAAACCAGCGGCGATTTTCTTCGATAAAAACGATTACCAACTTCTCAATATTGTCAATGGGGTACTGGAAGGAAGCCAATCCAAAGACCTGCGCTCCCTGCTGGTTGAACATATGCACCCGCACGGCATCAAGGAAATGGCGGCCCCCAGCGGATTACGTATTGCTTACGCTATAGCAGGATTGCTCGGTTCTTTAGAAAAAGGGATGGCCGGTGACCGGATAAAGGCCTTGCGTTCCCTTCGTGACGAAGTGTTTCTATCCTCGACCACCTTTTATCGAAAAAATACTGCCAGAGTTCTGCTGCAGATAATGAAAGACCTGTTGCGCGCTCGTGATAATGAACTGCAACAGCTGAAGCTGGCCCATGATTTCCGCATGGTTTCAACCGGTAGACCACGGGTAGTGCGGGCCGAACTGGCAAAGTACCATCTGCTTGAAATGCCGGAAGAGTGGAACCAGTACGCATTTGATGATCATGTTCATGACGCAAATACTAAAGGCCGGAAATCGCCTACCCATTTGGTGATGGATGCCTGGATTAAAGGCATTAGGTTTCTCACGGTGGTGTATTACAATTATGTTCGTCCGGAAGTGATTGAAGAGCTGATAGAGGCCAGTGCAATTCTTGATGTTCGGGTTCAGGTGGGCATCGAGATGACTTCACGTTTTCGGGAAAAATATGTGCGATTGACCTGGGAACCTCACGGGTTTAACGACAATCAGGCCTTCCTCAAGTTCCTGAAAGAGGAGGCGGTAATAGAGTTGATGGAAGCAGGTCGTCAAGTATCCAATTACCAAAAAAGATATGTCTTAGATACCTTAAAGGTTTTCAACAGTCGGCATCGTGAAGTGCTCAATCAGGATTTAGAGCTGTCACTTGAGCCGCTACAGCTCGATAAATTCCTCCTGTTTGTCGGAGTCGGGCAACCGTCGGTATTGCATCTTGCCAGATTTATTTACAACGCCATTGTTGATTATATCCAAAAAGAAGTTCGGAACCATCGGAGCGGAGATACCGGAGATGGCAAAAAACAATCCTCTCGTCTTCTGGAAACGCTCAAAAAAATCTCTGTTGAATATATAGTTGAACAATTTCTTAAACCTTCTCGAAATCCAGAGGTCCATGACCCGACTCATCCGCAGGACAGCCCGGATCTTCCCGAATTACTCAAGCTGAGTCCGGACAAACAACTGAATAAGCTCTTGTCTTTACATTCAAGTTCAAAATTTACTCTCAACCTCAGTAACCTGTCAGTGCAGGATACAATGGAATTGCTCTATGTCTGCGAAGGACTGATCAGTCATATCGAGGTGTATAATCTAAAAGACGCTGCCCATGGAATAACTTCGGATTTGGGTTCTGCGCCAGGGCGGCATGAAGGAGAGGTTGTCGATCTTAAAAGTCCGGAACAGCATTATGCGTTAATAGGTGAATTGCAGAAAGCTCTTAATGAGGATAACGTCATCAGCCTCAAGCGGGTGATTCGGGCGATAATCTGGGACCATGATGAACAATTCCTCAGCCTGAAAAATTACTTGGAAAGATTTCCAGTCGATAAACAGGGAATAGAGAAGGTTGAGCTGGAATATCGTCAGATGCAGGATAGAAAATTACGGCTGATGGACATCCTCTTCAACCTGCAAAAATTTCATAATTATTATGCCAAGCGTACACTGAGATCCCGTATCGGTTCAGGGTCTACCGGTCAGGCTGAACATCAGCACGGCATGGGACTGGTGGTGCTCGATACCCTGCCGGCCAGAGCCATAAAAGCAGTTCGGGAAGGAATCTCACAAAAAAAACGGTCACTCATCCCGGTCACCGGCCTGCTGACCCAGAATTCTCATAGCCGCCGCCATAGTGGCTCGGTGGTGTCCGGTGGGGCACAAAGAGCCGGTGGTTTTTGGATTAAACTATTGTTTTGGAGAAATTCCGCCGGTTGTCGTTGGCAGGACTGGAGTCTGGATGGTTTTATTGTCCATCCACAAGAGAGCGGAAATATTGCCACTCTTGGAGGAATGGGCCGGAATGGCGATAATGGCAATGTTTTTATCGAGAGAAGGGCGAAGAAAAGACTGGGTAATCCCTGGAAATATCTTAACACCAACCTGAAGAACAGCCTGAAGGTGCTGCTTGGCTTTATACCGGCTTTTCTTACCTTTAGCCTGACGAAAGACTGGTGGCTGCTGGCCTATATGGGGGCATTTATCTGGTTTAGCATTACTGGAACCCGTAATATTATTCAATCGGTTCTGGGGGGAGGCGGGTTGCGGCGCTCCCCGCTTTTGCCCTGGAACTCTCTGGTCAGTTGGAGTCGAATAGCAGATTCGCTGCTGTATACGGGTTTCTCCGTGCCGCTCCTTGATTATCTGGTGAAAACCCTGCTGCTTGATAGAGCTTTCGGTGTTACAACGACAACCAATCCTGTGCTCCTCTATTCCGTCATGGGGCTGGCGAATGGGATCTATATCTCTACTCATAATACCTTTCGCGGACTGCCGAGAACCGCTGCAGTTGGCAACTTCTTTCGCTCCATACTGGCAATTCCCCTGGCTATTGCCTTGAATTCTATAGTTGGTCTGCTGCTGCAGTTGAGTGGAATACCCGATACCGCCGGAATTTTGCAGAAATGGGCGGCGATCATCTCTAAATTTGCCTCGGATTGTGTAGCCGGTGTTATTGAAGGATTGGCCGATCGACAGATAAATATCCGAGCAAGGCTCGCTGCATACCAAACGAAAGTTTCTCAGTTGTTTGCCGTTTTTTCCCGACTTGATCTGCAATTTCCAGAGGAAGATGTTCTCGAGATGCTTCAGTCGCCGAAAATGATGCTGCAAACACTTAATTATGAAGCCAGGGAACAAGCGAGGCTGATCATTGTCAACGCTCTCGATCTTATGTATTTCTGGATGTATCAACCACGTGCCCGAAAGGCCCTGGAAATAATAATACAGGGAATGACCCGGGAAGAGTGGTTGATCTTCTACCGATCACAACTTGTGCTGAATAGACACCGGGAGATAAGCCAGGTTTTTGTTGACGGACTGGTTGGAGAAAATTTTTCCAAACCTCTGGCCTTTTATCTCGACAGGTCTGAACAATATCTCGCAGATATGGAGAGGCTGGGGGCAAAAAGAAAATGGGAGTGAGTTTCACAAGCTGTTCAGGCGGAAATGGATTATTAATAGCTTTTGCTTCTATTGATTCTTTATTTGGGTGTATTGAAAATGAAAAAGATAAACGTACTGAAAGTAATATCAATTTTGTTTGTTTTCACGGCAGGATTGTGCCATGCCGGGCAGTTTGCGGTTTCTTTGGATAACGATCGGGCTACCGCTGGTGAAAAGGTCGGATTGTTGTTTATTTCCTTGTCAAATGATACGGAAGAATCCCCCGATTTCCCAGCTGAAATAATCTGTGAGCTTATTTCGCAGAAGAGAAAATTTGCCGTACCGGCCAATAAGGATATTCCGGAGGGGGAATCAGGACAGACAGAGTTATCCGAAACTGTTCAGCAACATTATAGCTTTAACCTGCCCAGTGACTTGCAGGGGCAGGTTGTCGTTTCTTTTAGCGGTATTGCTGCACCTCGCATTGTATTGGATGTAGCTTTGGCAGAAAAAGATGCCCCGGCTGCAGAAGTTACTGAAGCCGGGGCAGCAACCGAAACCGACACCACTGATAAGGTGTATCCGACTTTGGATTCAATGTTTACCCTCAGCCAGCCATATCAAAAAAATGCTTCAGCATATCAGCCGGTGTACTTTCTTGTCGGCGCTGATCCGGAGGAAAGCAAATTCCAGATTAGTTTTAAATATCGAATATTCGACTCAGAATCACTTCTTGCCGAGGAAAATCCATGGATAAAAGGATTTCATCTTGGGTATACCCAGACTTCTTTTTGGGATCTGAAATCGAGTTCGGCACCTTTTGATGATACCAGTTATAAGCCGGAATTCTTTTGGTTGTCTAAAAATTATTTAACATCCGAGCATGGTCTTCTGAAAGGATTGTTTTTCCAAACCGGTGTGCAGCATGAGTCAAACGGTAGGGACGAAGAGTTCTCAAGAAGTACCAATTACCTCTATATTGAACCCATCCTGGTATTTTATGATGATGACAGTAAGTTCGGGCTGCAGTTGTCATCAAAAATATGGTCATATTTCGAAAATGATGACACTAATGAGGATCTTTCCGATTACCGGGGATATTTTGATCTGGAAGCTGAATTTGGCTATGCCGATAGCTTTGTATTCAACACTTTGTTTCGCCTGGCTGACAAAGGTGCATCATTCCAATTAGATGTCTCGTATCCTCTCGACAAAATATTTGGAGATGCATTGGATGTATACTTCTATGTGCAATATGCAAATATGCTGGCCGAGAGTCTCTTGGATTATCAGGAACGCAGCCAGGAGATCAGGTTCGGCTTGGCATTAATCAGATGAAGCTTGTCCTGTTAATGCTTCATGTTTACTGTACGAGCTAGTCCGTTATTATTATTCACTTTAAAGGGAGAACATAATGCTCGACAAAAAGATGGCTCAAGCGCTTAATGAACAGATAAATAAAGAAATGTTTTCTGCGTACCTTTATATGTCAATGTCAGCCTATTCCAATAAAATTGGGCTTAAAGGTTTCGCGAACTGGTTTATGGTGCAATATCACGAAGAGATGTTTCATGCCATGAAAATCTATGAGTATGTGCAGCGCCAGGGGGAAGATGTAAAGCTCGAAGCAATTAAAGCACCTCCGGCTGAATTTTCATCCCAGCTCGACATGTTTACCCAGACTCTGGCTCATGAACAGTATATCACCAGTTCGATAAACGATTTAATGGAATTGGCCATCAGTAAAAAGGATCATGCCACCCAGATCTTTCTTGAATGGTATATTACCGAGCAGGTCGAGGAAGAAGAGAATGACAATGACATGATCGCTCAGCTGAAACTGATTGGTGACAATGTTCAAGGTTTGTTAATGCTCGATAGGGAATTGATGGCACGAGCGGCAACAGTTCCAACAGATTTTAGTAAGGGAGTCGAGGCCGCTGCAAAAGCCGAATAACGACAAGATTATTTACTCCTAAAATTTATGTCACTCAGTTCCCGGTTTATTTGATGACCGGGAAGAGTGGTTCCCCGCAAAGGACTCCTGCCAGCCGAGGTCGCCTTGTCTGCACTTTGCTGCGCAATGCTGCTGACGCGATCTGATCGGCTGGCCTTTGATGTACATTATATGATTAAAGATAGTCGGGAGCGTCGCTTTTGAAGCACCAGGAAATTCTCATTATTCTTGCTTGTTCCTTCGCTGTCTGTACCTTTTGCCAATGGCTCGCCTGGCGGGTTAAAATGCCGGCAATAATTTTTCTGCTCCTTGCCGGAATCCTTGGAGGTCCGGTCTTTAATGTATTTGATCCCGAAGAACTTATGGGTCACTTATTTTTCCCATTTGTTTCTCTCAGTGTAGCCATAATCCTCTTTGAAGGAAGTCTGACTCTAAAATTTAAGGAAATTCCCGGGCTCCAGTACGTAGTACGCAACATGCTTTCTTTTGGTCTCGTGATTACGTGGCTGATCACAACCGTTGCCGCAAAATTTGCCATTGGTATTTCCTGGGAGCTTGCTTTTCTTCTCGGTTCTATAACCGTCGTGACCGGTCCAACGGTCATCGCACCGCTTTTAAGAACTGTGAGGCCGACGGCCCCGGTTGCCAATATCCTTCGCTGGGAAGGTATCGTGATTGATCCGATCGGGGCATCCCTTTCTGTTCTTGTTTATGAATTTATTGTTTCCGCAGGTGGGCAGCAGGCGTGGGGAAATACTTTTATAACTTTTGGTCTGATTATTATCGTCGGATTTTGTGTAGGGGGCGGCTGCGGTTATTGCTTCGGCCTTGTGCTCAGGAATCATTGGTTACCTGAATTTCTGCAGAATGTGGCAACGCTTGGAGTGGTGTTTTTTTCTTTTGTTCTGGCGGATACTCTCCAGGCGGAGTCCGGTCTGGTTGCGGTAACAGTTCTTGGCATGTGGCTTGCCAATATGCCGGGCGTCGATCTGGACGAAATTCTTGAATTTAAGGAAAGCTTAAGTGTGCTGCTTATTTCGCTTCTTTTTCTCCTTTTGGCCGCTCGTCTTGACTTATCGTCTTTAAAAGAACTCGGCTGGTCGGCGGTGATGGTTTTTCTTGCGGTTCAGTTTCTGGCAAGGCCTTTGAACGTGATGGTTTCCACCTTGGGGTCACAGCTTTCATTTCCGGAACGGTATCTACTCGCCTGGATTGCCCCCCGGGGAATTGTTGCTGCAGCTATCGCATCTCTTTTTGCTATTCGGCTCGAACAAATCGGTTTTGCAGGTGCCAGATTTCTCGTTCCGCTGACCTTTACAATTATCATCGGTACTGTATTGCTGCAGGGATTTACGCGACCGATAGCCAATTGGTTGAAAGTGACGCTGCCGGAACCTCATGGTTTTCTTATCGTCGGAGCAAACCTTGTAGCCAGGGAAATTGGTAAGGCACTGGTTGCAAATGGAATTCGGGTACTTCTTGCAGATAACAGATTTGAGGAGATCAGAAAGGCCAAAAATGAAGGACTTGACACTTTTTTTGGAAATACAATTTCAATGCATGTTGATCGGCATATGAATCTGTCGGGAATTGGACGTTTGCTCGCTCTTTCTCCCCATGAGAGTGAAAATCTTGCAGCAGCCATGCATTACCGAATGGAGCTGGGGCGAGAGAGTGTCTACGTACTTCAGTCCCGGCCTGAGGAACGTATTGACGAAGATATGAAATTTCCCTTCCAAAAAAAAGGGAAAGTACTTTTTGGCAATGAAGTAACCTATGGACTTTTGGCTGACGCACTCGCAGGTGGTGGGAAAGTAAAGACTACCAAGTTTACCGAAATGTTCACCTATGATAAGTTTGAAACTCAATTTGGCGAGCAGGTGCTGCCGCTCTTTATGATTGATCTAAAAGGAAGAGTTTTGGTCAAAGGCGAAAATGACAAGATGCGTCCAGAAGCTGGTTGGGCCATGATTTATCTTATGATGGAGTCATAAAAAACCGTAATGAACAAGACAACATATATTCTGGCCGGCTGGTTGATTGATGGCAGCGGCGATCCGGTTCAGGAGAAAATGCTGCTGAAGATTGTCAACGGCAGATTTGCGGCAATTGAACAATTTCAACCTAACA
>JBARUR010000244.1:0-6990 GCA_049645845.1 Desulforhopalus sp.
GAAAATAAATCACAATCATCGCATAGCCTGTATTCCATTACATCTTGAAAATGGGAGACTAATACATAATGAGAGACTGCTATTTTTACAAAGGCTGTTGTTGGAGAAGAAAGAAATTTTTCAAGGTAGGGATGCCTCAGCAGATATATTTTCGCATATTCTTGCCGTTCCAACGGCTCAATGAGTTGTGCTTTTCCAATAATGGTGACCGCCATGGCGGCGTGGAAATCATTCTCGTTATTGGATCGATTATCGATGAGAAGCGAAACTCTCGATTCTTGAATGAGGTTTTGATGTTTTCGGGTAGATTTGCCAGTGGCAACAACGATATTTGCCAAATCAGAGGTGAAAGCAAAAGCCATTAAACTGGAATACGGTTGTCCTTCTCTTTGGGTGGACAATACTGCTAGTTGCTGACTGCCGAGCAAACTTGCAATTTGCTGCTGAATTTCCTTTTCTGAATGAGACATTCTCTCTCCCAGGCCGTTTTAAGTGGAAAATTATTTTCTTGTTTTTAGTAAACGACTATTATTCGCTTTTTTCTGAGCTTCAGGCAGAAGCAATCCTTCATTGATTCACTATTTTTCCAACCACATACGGGCCATCCGGAATTACCGCAACGTTCTTGTGCGTTTTCAGCAAATCATCGACGGTTGCCTGGCAATCCACTACTTTGATTCCTTGAAATTTAGCAACATCCTCTTCTGACAGCCCCGGAGAATAAATGAATATTTTACCGGCATGAGCCAGAGCCTGATAAATATTTTGGGCACACCACTGGTCAATGACGAAATTGTCCGGATCGCTATGACGGAGATTAAAGTCAGCCGGGGTTGGGTTCGATCGCATAATAGTGCAGAATTCTTCGCTGCCCAGGCCTTCCTGACAACCACAGGTGACAAGGATCGTGCCCTTTTCTTTGAGGATATCCCGAGCAGCGATAAGACATTTTGAAACCTGGTAAAATGTTGCATCAAGTGGGTAGCCTCCCGCGGAAGTGATGACCAAATCCAATTTTTCAGGCAAATTAGCAACCGCATGCTCGGCAACAAGCTTGCACCCCGCCTGATGGGCAAGATCGTAATGACCGCCAAATACGCCTGCCAACTGGCGCTCTTTATTGATGACTACATTAAGAATAAAATCAACCCCCGCAATCTCTGTCACCTCCATGGCATACTGGTGGAAGAGATTATTTTCCAGCCTGCAGTTAGCCTGTTGCAGTTGATCTATCACCTTGAAGGAGTGCATGAACCTCATTGTCTCATAACTCGAGATTCCCGGCAGAATTGATTTTCGACTACCAGAAAAACCTGCATAGAAATGTGGTTCAATCAACCCGGTAAGAATTTTAAGATCAGCGTCCAGATAGTTGACGTTAACCTCGATGGGTGCCCCATCAATTTTGGTAATTTCTCTTAATTCCTCAGATTTCCGGCAATAATGATTGATGATTTTGTAGTTGTCCATAATCTCATTGCCAACCATGGAACGAAGCTCGTCACCAAGATTAGGCCGATGCATACCCGTTGCAATAAGAATGGTGATATTTTCAGCGGCCATACCAGCTTCTTCAAGAGTTTTCAGTAACGGGGGAAGGATAATATTATTGGGAACAGGTCTGGTTATATCTGAAATGACAATGCAGGCGTTTTTGCGGCCTTTGGCGATTTCCTTGAGTGGAGGAGTGCCGATAGGGTGAAGCAGAGCATCAAGCACAGCAGATGCAGGGTTGACAAGCGCTTCTGCGGGTTTGTTCTCAATGAGTAAAGTGGACTCCGGCAGTTCGAGATGAATTGTCTCTTTTCCGCATAACAGATTGGCTTTCATAAATCTCTCCCTTTAATATTGGTACAAAGTGATCCCGCACGCCTTCCACGGTAATATAACATGCTTTGCTACTTAAGCCAGGAACCTATCAGGTACGAGCCTCCGCCAACCAGGGTGCAGAGCAGTGTCCCCCAGGCAATGTCAACGAGGACCACAACAATTGGCCAATTGCGCAGGGTTGCCAGGTTGGTGAGATCATAAGTGGCATAGGTGAAAAAGCCGAAAAGTGCTCCAAGCAGACAGGTCCAGGCCAGAGACCCGGCCTCAAGTCCCGGGCGAACAGCAAAAAAGATAATCCCGACGATATAGACGAAATAAAAAAGAAAGGCAGCTTGCCAGTTCACTTCAGGACTGAGAAGATGGTGCAGTTGTGTCTTGTAAAAATTTCGAGCGGCATAGCCCAGCCAGATCATGTCAAGGGCGAAGAATACAGGGATGGTAAGAAGATATAGTTTCAACCAGAAGACAAAGCTCATAACAAGTGCTCCTTATTTTGGAGGAGAATATTATCTCGGACAAAACCCTGCTTTTCCACGTTCTGTAATATTTTTTCAAGAATATCAGTGCTCATCTCCGGAGTACGGCTGAGTATCCAGAGATATCGCCTGTTTGGGGTTCCTACAACTGCGTATTCATACTCCCGGCCGAGGTCGATGATCCAGTAGTCTCCGCGAAAAGGCCAGAAAAAGGAAACTTTGAGCCGGGCATTACTGGTATTGTCGACTACCCAGGCACGGCCTTTGGCCTCGCGCAAACTGCCATCCTTTGCGTCCCGGCAACTATTCAATACATCTATATCGCCGTCCGGGCGAGCGGTGTATATGGCAGTACTGCCCAAACAGCCCTTTTGGAAACTGTTTGGGTAACGGCCAATCTCATACCACAGGCCGAGATAGCGATTAAGATCAACTTTGGCAACAGTCTGTAAGGGTGGCAGTTCACTGCCATGTTGGTGTGAAACGCAAGAACTGAGAAGGGTAATGAATGCAACAAAAGTAATAATCTTCATAGAAATAGCCGGCGCAATTGTTTGTATTTATTGGAGTTGACTACTGTAATACAGATGTTCCGAAATTATGCGTTGCCTTTGTCGCTGCTTTTAAACCTGTTTCTTTGGTAATCATTATTGAACGAGCGTCAACTTATCACGACCATCCCGTCACAGCATAGACCTATCGACCATAAAACAACTTTTACTGACAAATCTATAAGAACAATTATTGTTACTGCTCAGGCGGCAGTTCCTTTTTTAGTCTATCTCTACTCTTTTCTTTCACGAGGGAGGTCAAAATGTTTCAACCAGGCGCTGTCGTTTTATCAATTATATTTCTCATCGTTTCCGTACCTGAAGCATTTGCAAAAACCTGTCCCAAGCAACCTATGGTACATGTTATATCAGGAGATGAACAATCTGTTACCATGATCTGTGAAGCATCTGACCGCGCATTGAGCTTGCTGGCACAATACGAACTGTTGCCAAAGAGGCAAATTTTTATTGAGGTAATCAATCAGGAGATTGATCATCTTGGATATAAGGCATTTGGAAGTTATGATATTCGAAAGGATCAGATACAAATTATGTCTTATAACTCAATTTTTGAGAACTATTCCAACCCTACCATGTATGATGAACAGTTCGATTGTATTCATTATTCCGGTGCTGTTGCTCATGAGATAACTCATGCAGTTTTCCACCAACACTCGACTGCAGAAGCACCCGGACCAGCTCCCCAGGAATATCTAGCCCATGCAATTCAACTCTCCTCGCTACCGGAGAACAGGAGAAAGAGAATAATCCAAACACACGATGAACCTGCCTGGATGTCAGGAGATACACTCAGTGATATCTATATGGCTTTGGAACCCGGTCGATTTGCCGTGAAATCGTATAAACACCTTACTTCAATGAATAATCCAAAATGTTTTATTGATATACTTTTAAATGCGAAGTGGTTCTACGTCGATATCCCATAAAAAATTATGGCATATGGATATTGCGTAGTACTGCAAGTCAAAAGGAGTAAAACACAATGTGCGAAAGCTACAACCTAAAGTGTGAGTGCGGCAGGAAACAGGCTGAGATCTTTTTTGGCAAAATGCTCCTTGATGAAAGATCGATTAACCGCCTCTTCTGCCCCGAATGCAGTGGAGACAATGACGACAGCAATCCAGAAAAAGTATGGGATAACGGCTGGGTTATCGAGATGAACATGGAGCTGGTCAGAGCATATGCCGCCACTTTCGGGGTAGCTGCAACCGACCTGACGGCAGAATGGGTTTTCGATCAAGGTTATGTCACCTGGGTAGGTATTACCCCGGATGATACGGAAAAACGCAATCGAGAGCGGGAAAAAATCCAGGCCCTTGCTAAAACAGATGTGCTGGGCTACATGAAGGCTATGAAGGAATGGGGCCTTGCGCGGGAAAAGCGATTTATCGGCGAAGGCTGGCGCAAAATGAAATAAATTCCAGATTTTGTTCCTTACCGTAAGATTTGCAACCCAGATTATTACCACAAAGAGAGTAATAGCAATATCTTTGCGGCTCATTATTTTTTCATATAAACCGTTGGCTTGAACGATAGCCTGTGGTTGAATTTTTCAGATGTATCTTAATTGTTTGCAGGAAGAGTCCGGATTTTGATCGTAGGTAAGATTCAATGTAGTTCCGGGGCTTGAGAAATCAGAGCAGGCAATACATCCTTAAGAAGCCCCGTCGTTCTCTTCTGTGTTTCTCTTTCTTCCCTTAAGGTACTCGATGCCTAAAACCCGATTTTTGAGGTTGGCAAAGGTTCGTGTGTCTATCATCAGTTTTGCCGTGAAATCCTTAAGGCATTCTTCGCACATGCCAACCACATCATGCTCTGTGAGATTTTTGAAATCACCGGCACATTCAAAGCAAAGGGCATCCTGGTTCTCGCTGAATATAATCGTATCGGCGCATCCTTCTCCCACATGTTTACAGACAACCCAAACGGAAACCTCTCCATGTTTCGCGCATGTTTCTTTTTCAGACATAACACCCCTTGCTCCACTAATAGGATTAGCCGAAGTATATTTGAAATAGGTATCTCAACAGTTCGGTTTGGAATTGAGCCACATTGAGGTTAACGTGGCAATATGAGGCTACTGCAAAGCCGCTTTTGAAAAGATTTTTCCTATGTCATTGGACCTTGCTCATGACCAGATATTACGATAGAACTGAAGCATACAGGTGCTTCCAAATTTGCTGATCTGGTATCAAAAGCAAAGAGCAGCTGTTGGCAACATTTTTGTACCATTGCTTTCTCGATGCCGACCGGTACGGTGGAAAAGGCGCTGGTATCTTGGGCATGGTCAATCCGCCCTGGTTTGCTATTTCAATTCAATCCAGTTTTCTAATCGCAAACCCTCGACTCTCTCAAACTCACGAACATTATTAGATACCAAAACAAGGCCTTCGCTTCTTGCATGAGCCGCAAGATGTAAATCATTAACCCCTATAATAGTTCCTTTTTTCTCCAGATTTGCCCGTATGTCTCCATAGTGGGATGCAGCTGTATTTTCATATGGCAATACTTCTAAACGAGAAACAAAATCCTCAACCTTTCGCAGGTTTTTTGAAATCATCGAACTTTTTTCAACACCATGTAACAATTCAGCCAATGTTATTGAGCTGATACACATTTGGCCTGCGTGTGCATTAAAAACCTCTAAAATCTCCAGTGGGCGGCGTTTAATCACATAAATAACAATGTTTGTGTCCAACATGTATTTCAGCATCAGAAAGATTCCCTCTCTGATTGGTCTTGTGAAGCTCTTTCTGTCATAAAATCATCAGTGACACCATCTTCAGAAAGAAAAAAGCTATCCCAAGTGTTTGTTAGTGGTGAAAGTATACGATCTTGACCGACCACACGCACAACCACTTTTTTAACATTTTCAGGGAAACGACTTTCCGCAGGAAGTCGTACCGCTTGTGTCCGATTGTTTTTAAATACTGAGCCTAAGTTCATGATCTATCTCCTGATAAAGTTACCAATGCTATATACAGTAAATATACACCACAGTTATTTATATGGCAATGGTATATAGCATCAATTGTCCTCTAGTCGTTCCAAAAAGATCATAACCAAGGCTGCTACTCGTCAATCTTAAAAGTTTCTCCTAGAAAATAGATGGATAAGCCACCGCGGACACCCCTTATGCAAATGACTGAATTAGCAATTGTAAAGGTCAGTCTAAATCTACTGGATTTTCTACGAATATTTGCAAAGGATAGGATATTGATGGCATCTCGTTCTAATTCAATCGTCAAGTTGTGGTGTAGATTTGCAATATTCCAAAACATTTGCAAAGGGCACTTGTGCAAGACTACCAAAGACTGGATTGCCCCGTAAAAATTTGGCCGCTGAAACTGCTGGTGAGTTCAGACCACATAGAAAACGCGCCTGTTGTCGGGGTTGTGATAAAGCATTTGGATATTCTTTGACCAACGCACTCAATTTTTTAATGTACTCATTTTTTATCTTCTCAGTTACCCTTTCCTTCACTCTGGCAGGAGAGTCGCCAAGGCACATGCCACAATGTCCGCATTTGTCTAACGTCTCACCAAAATAATTAAGAAGATAGCCCGTTAAACAACCATCATGTTGTGCGTAGTCGAGCATGTTTTGAATCCTGCGAATCTCCATCTGCTCGTGCTCATGAAATGTCGTCTGCAGATGACTACAGACTTCCTGGCGATTTACATTTTCATCAAGTCTTCTGAATCGCTGCCTGTACCCACCCAGTTGAAGTTCAACAAAACCCTTATTTTCAAGATCCTCCAAAGCTCGGAGAATCACAGAACGGTTATGGCCTGTAGTGATGACAGCCTGATCAGTATCCAGTGTGGCCCATTTTTTTGCCATAGTGCAACAGCTAAACATCTTCCGTAAAAAGGAAGCTTGGTTTTCGTTGTAGTGTGGCAATATTTCATCGAAGCTAAGTGTCGGGGCCAATCGGATATTGCTATAATAAAAGCCTTCCGAGCGGATTATTTCCATAAGCTCCAAACGAGTCAACAAAGTGTTCACAACAAGCGTGCGCATATCGTGTTTACGTGAAAGTTCGTAAGTAGAAACGTCAATTTCTCCACCCTGATCCAATATGGCATTTACAATATCAACAATACCTTGAG
>JBARUR010000245.1:0-3224 GCA_049645845.1 Desulforhopalus sp.
GCTTGGGAGCATCGGTGAGATCCTGAAGGTCTTTATCGGCTTTCAGGAATACTTGTATGCTCCGCCGGACAATGTGTGATTCTGCATTACCCCACCGATTAAATCAATAATATTCTTGCTCCGTTTAAGGCCGATCTCAGCCTTGTTATTTGAATGCAATGTGTTATAATGAATGCAAATAGGGTGCAGCCATATTAACAGCATTCAAAAGGGGGACGAATTATGGGCATGATGACGGTCAGGAATATTCCTGATGAAGTACACAACGCACTGAAAGCACGCGCCAAACGGCACAATCGCAGCGCTGAGGCTGAGGTGAGGGCCATTCTGGAAGAAGTCACACGGCCAGAGAAGCGCCTTCACATGGGTGACGCTCTCGCGGCCTTGGGTCGTAAGGTTGGGCTGACCAATGAAGATTTTTCTATCTTTGACCAGGTGCGCGACAAGACACCAGCAGAACCGATGAGATTTGAATGATCGTCTTGGATACCAATGTCGTTTCCGAGGCGATGAAACCGGAACCGAATCCAGCCGTAAAAGCATGGTTAAATGAGCAGTCGGCCGAAACGCTGTATCTGTCCAGTGTCACACTGGCGGAGCTATTGTTCGGCATTGCGGTGCTACCCAATGGGAAGCGCAAGGACATGCTGAGTGAGGTTCTGGGAGGTCTTATGGAATTATTCAACGGACGGATCTTGTCCTTTGACGCTGATGCTGCTCGCCAATATGCGGAACTTGCCGTGACGGCCAGGACATCCGGGCGTGGTTTCCCTTTGCCGGATGGCTACATTGCGGCTATTGCCGTATCACAGGGCTACCAGATTGCATCCCGCGACATTGCCCCGTTTGAGGCGGCCAACGTGGCCGTAATCAATCCGTGGGAATGGGAGACTGCCAATCATTCGTAGTTAATTCACTATATGGGTGTTATGTCGCTCAGGGAGTCAATGATCTTGAAGGTCTTTGTCGGTTTTCAGGAATACTTGTATGCTCAGTCGGACAATGTGTGATTAAGATGGACGGGAATACTTCTTGATTTCGATGAATTAGAAAACAGATTTTAAACATAGAGGGATATTTTTGTCGGACAAAGGAAACCTGCTGTCAAAAAACCCAGATAGCCAAAATTCAACCATTGATTTCCGACATCGTTATTCTTCCTCGGCATATTAAGCGTTTTCTTTCTGCAGCATGTCGGGCAACGGCTTCTTTGCCACAATTCACGATCACGTCTGCTTCTCCGACAGTCAGAGGTCGATCTTGCTTCAGAACAGCCACCAGATAAGATTTGCAGAGTTTGTTCCTGTAGCAATATTCAAAAACCTTTGCATGTCTCTCATCGGTAATGGGAGCTGGCAAGGGTTTCAGTGTTCTTATCCTTTTATTGATAGTCGATAGCCGCATATTGGGACGTGAGAGCCAGTATAAGAAAGACATGGCAACAATGGCGGCAAGCAGGCTCTCCAAGAGGACGAGATGTAAGCTGTCGGTTTTGGAGAGAATAAAGATGAAACCCATAAGGCAGGACCAAGTAAGAAAAGCTCCCAAACAGGCCCTTTTTATTAATGTTGTCTTTCGGGCTGTCAACCACTCCCGCTCAACCTCAATCTGCTCAATTGTCGGCGGCGGACTATTCAAATCAAATTCCAACATTGTCATTCAAGATCCATCCTGTCAGTCACAATTATTTCTGCAGGCCAAGAAATACTTGAGGCACAAATAATTGTGACAAGCTATTGCTCTTGGCAACCAGGTTCCGGATCTCGGCCGTGTTTAATTTGGGATGAGGGAAATCCGAGAAAGGTTTGTTGAAGATCGCGTTGACTCCCATGCCGGATCCTAGTGTTCCGTGTACTGTTTGAATGCTCATATTTTACCTTTAGTCATTGTATTTCTTTAGTTATCGTTAAGGTATAACTTTTTCTGCATTACTTTTTGTGTCCCGGCATGAGTGCTGAAACAATAAGAAAACCCAAAAAAGTAAAAACCCCGACTGGAAAAATTATATTCATGGTCATCATATCCGAACCGTAGGTCAAATAGAGTTTTGTTAAACACAGCGATATTGCTATGCACCCCAAGACTCTGCCAGACCAAATGAAAATTGATCTTCGAGGCTTAGATTGTTTCTCGTCACATTTTTTGTCTTTCGCAATTTTCTCGATTACATCAGCTTTCATTGGTCTCTCACTAATATTTTGGCGATCAAAATTCTTTTGCTATCCAATCTTTCTTGATGTTCAAACCCCCGCGATCAATCAGCGTGGATTTTTCCGAACGTATTTGCTTTGTTATGCCCTGCCATACTTTTGATTAAACGTTTCATCATGCATTGTAAGCAAAATTATAAATTCTATGAATGCAATAATTGTGGGAATGAAGGTCCAGAAAAGAAGGAGGTAAACAATTCCAGTACCGACTTGGCCCAAATAGAACTTATGAATTCCAAAGCCACCTAAAAATAATGCAAGTAGAGCCGCAGCAATTTTGCTTTTCCCATTGGGTGCTGTTGCTGTTAAGGAATTTGGCGATGACATCTGCCTTACACCACATTTCGGGCATATCTCCGCTTTTGCCTTGATTGTTGCTCCACATTCGCTACAGAATTTTTCGTCTAGTGCTTTTGTTTTTTGAATTTGTTGTTCCATTTCAATTTCCTTTCTCAATAGGTATAAGAGGCATAACAACTTTATTCTGACCCAATTACTCTGGGGCAATCAATTTGGCCCTTGCTTTCACAAGCTCCGTCCTTCATGGTGGGGTAGCCCACCTGTCCGTCACCAACATTTCAGCCGTTCAAATAACCCCGGACCTTCAAAAGCATATTATTGTATGGCGCCACAATAGTTTGCGGGACATAACTTTTTTCTGCAAGACAATTAATATTGAACTGCCATAATAAGTAAGGCCAAAGAACGCGACTCCGGCGCCCAGGACAAAAAAGAAGATATTGACCTTCAATTTCTTTATGGCGGTCTTCTTGATCTTGTTGGCCGTAATTTTTCGGGCCAGGAGCTCGCCGGTAGTGAGTTTTTTTTCAGTTTCCATTTCCATATCGTTTTTCTCCCTTAAAAGGGTGCAATCGTGAACCCGAGAAAATTCGCGGGCAGACAACCAAGTTTTACCAAGAATACAGTGGCTATTCCCATCCCCAGCACGAAAAAAGTAGAATTAAGTCGAACAAAATTCTTAAAAGCCACTCTTCTATTTCTTTTGGTCTGTGG
>JBARUR010000246.1:0-74411 GCA_049645845.1 Desulforhopalus sp.
GGCCGCAACTTGAAGGAATGCATTTCTTCCCTATCAGCAAGTTCCAAAACTGTGTCAGCTATTATCGGGAACACCCCCAAGGTATAGAAATCGTCCGTGTTCTGCACGCCCACATGGACAAGAAAAAACGTTTGAGACCGGAAGAATGACCGTCCAAGAACCCTACACTCATCAATTAGCCACCTAGCTGCCAATGTAGGGAGCTGCCAAAAAGCAGCAAATTTCTAAAACATTGCCAGTGTGTGAAAACCGATTCAATTTCGGATTGATGCAATGGTATATGCTGTAAGACAACCAAAAAGAAACACTTTAATTACTGTTTGGAGAATAGACAGGATGGTAAAAATGCGGATGAATGTGGTGGTATTATGTTTGCTGGCAGTCATGCTGGGGCCGGTATTTTCAGCCGGTGCCCAGGATTTGGATAATATAACCGTGTCGGCACAATCCGGATCACTGGATATGTTGAGATCCATTGTTAATCTTAAGCATAACCTGCAACAGCGAATATCTGAAAAAAAACAGGCCATTGCAGACAGCACGTCTGAGACCGAAAAAAACAATCTGGCAGTTGAGCTGGACAGGCTGGACAAGATGCTGGCCTCTGCCAACAGGGATTTTGAGCGCATTGCCACCGGTGTGGATATTGGTTTGTTTGGCGAAAAAAAAGAAGAGCAGTTCAACTGGAAAGATGAAGTGGTCTCCCTGATAAAGCCAGGGATAACTGAGCTTAAGCGGATGACCCAAAAAGCCCGCCAGAAAACCAGCCTCAAGGATGAGCTGGCTTTTTACCAGGAACTTAAACCGGTTGCCGGGCAGGCCAATGAAAATCTGATGGACTTGATATCCCGTACCGAGGACAAAACCATAAAGCAGAATCTTGAAAAGCTGGTACCTGAGTGGCGGGGGGTGGAAAACCAGATCTCAAGCAAACTGGAAATCACCCAGATGCAACTGGCTGAACTGGAAGCAGAAGGACAATCTCTCATCGAAACCTCCCAGGCCTCCATCAAGAACTTTTTCAAAACCCGGGGCTTGTTTTTGTTCATCGCACTTGCCTCCTGCATCGGTATCATTCTGCTGATCAGGCTTGCTTACCTGTTCCTGGTCAAATATATTCCAGGATACATGTCCCAATATCGGCCGTTTCACCTGCGGGCTTTGGACCTGTTGTTCCGTGTCATAACACTTTTTTCGGCGTTGTTTGTGGTGATCCTGGTCTTTTATGTGTTTGAGGACTGGGTCCTTTTGTCCCTGGCCATAATTTTCCTCATGGGTCTGGGTTGGGCTGCCAAACACACCCTGCCCCGGTTCTGGCAACAGAGCCGGCTCATGCTTAATATCGGGGCGGTCCGGGAAGGAGAACGCGTTGTCTATCATGGAGTGCCCTGGCTTGTGAAACGCATCAACATGTTCAGCCTGCTGGAAAATCCTGATATGGGCCAGACCCTGCGGGTTCCCATTGAAACCCTTATGGATCTGACTTCCCGACCATTTCAACGCCATGAACCCTGGTTTCCCTGCCGAAAAAACGACTGGGTGATCCTGTCGGACGGCACCAGAGGAGGTGTCACCAGCCTATCCCATGAAATGGTGGAGCTGGTAATGCGGGGTGGGGCGAAAAAGGTTTACCAGACCGCTGACTTTCTGGGTTTATCTCCGTTGAACCTGTCGGTGAATTTCAGGCTGAAAATAGTTTTTGGCATATCCTACAATCTCCAGGCGGTAGCCACAAATGAGGTGCTTGAAATTCTCGATGCCTATGTCCGTAAAAAACTGACGGCAGAAGACTATGAAAATTCCCTGCTCAACCTCAGGGTGGAGTTTAGCGCTGCCGGCTCTTCTTCCTTGGATCTTGTGGTCATCGCTGATTTTGAAGGTAAAATGGCTCCGCTTTACAATAGGATAACCCGGGCAATACAGCGCTGGTGCACCGATGTCTGTACCGAAAACGACTGGGAAATTCCGTTTCCCCAGCTTACGGTTCACAAGCCGGGCAATTGATCAAAAACCGGAGCAAAGAGCCAGTAGGCAAAAAGCCTGGAACGCCCTGTTCTGCTGTGGGCTCATTCCATGAGTTTTTATGCAAACGCTCCCGTGACCAACTGTTGCTGTTGGTCACCTCTTCTGGAGATATTGTACCCACTTTTGCATAGGGCTAACCGCATTTCTCATCAGTTCAGGCGGCGTCAGCTTCAAGTTATAGTAATTGGTCATAAGCCACAACTTTACATTACATGTCTACTGTGAGGGTTAATACTCACCGAGTTTGTTTTTTTATACGTCGACTGCTTTATCCGAGTTAATCCCCTCCTCCAATTGTTATGATAATACCATGTTCCCTGGAGCCGTTATTACCATACCCCAAGACATTCCAACTGGCTGTCAGTGGTTGAACAGTGCCGCGGTCGTCAGTTGCCCGAGCCATAATCGTATGTTCTCCCGGTATCGAGGCCTTCCAAGGATATTCCCATCTTCGCCAGGAATACCGTTGATGCGGGCCGACAAAGGCTGCATCCTGCCAGCTGGCACCGTTATCGACGCTCACCTCGACACGTGCCACATCTCCTTCACCGGCGAAAGCCGCACCACGAATAACTACCATGCCTTTAGGAAACGTTGCGCCATTCCCGGGCGAGGTAATAATCGATTTAAGCGGAAGAGAGGTAACGACCTGGCCTGTTTGCGACTCTTCCCCTTTTTGAAACACTCGATAGACCTTATCCATGAAATAGCCCGTAGCCGGTCGATCCAGTAGGGATAAAGTACTGAGCCATTTGACGCAGTTGGCGCCCGTCCACCCAAGGGCCAAGGCTCGCAGCGGATAGCCATGTTCAAGCGGCAGCGGTTCGCCATTCATTTCATAGGCAAGAATGGTCGAATCCAGCGCTTTTGCCAGCGGGATACTGCGGACAAAATTGTTGGTGTTTTTCGAAGCAGGATTGTCTAACCCCTCGAAACTGACATGACTGGCCTCGGGTAGAACACCAGCCCGTGCCAAGACATCGCTCAGACGAATCCCCCCCCAGACGGCATTACCCACTCCGCCTATGGTCCACGGATTTCCAGAAGCCTTCTGCTGCAGCAAAGAACGGCCGTTGCCGGAACACTCCATGGTATTTGCCACTTCTGTTTTAGGGATAGAAAGAATATCATCGAAACTTAGTTCAAGGTTTTTTAGCACAAGCCCCTGGATCGACAACCTCCAACTTTCAAGTGCTATAGGGGCGGTCCTATTTGGTTCCTGATTTCGCTTAAAAAATGCCGCATTGGTGGTAACCCAGGATTGCAGGTTGTTCACTGGAGTTTCTGCATTCAGCGGATTTGGCGACATGATTCGCATGTTGACTTTCATGGTGTATCCTCCATTTGTCTGACAATTTTATCTCCTGCTCATCCATTATGAACCGATACGTTTGGCGATTTGCTATTAGGTTTTCATAAAACCGTCGGCCTTGGGTTCGAAACCTTGTGCGGTAAACTTCCAGGTTTTGACACGGCCACAGGCCTCAATGATCCGGACACGAAACTTTTTCGGTCAGTGCTCCAATTCAATTATCTTGTCGGCAATTTCGCTGCGTTCCTCGTTGAGGTTGCCGGTGGACCGGTTCGAAAGGGGAATGTCGGTCCGTATTTTTATAATACTCGGTCATGTCACCAAAACACTCGAGGATAGACCGGGCGTCATGCACTGAGGAGAGTTCTCCATATCAATGAGAAGTCTGAGTCGACTACTGTCCGGTACCCTGTGCCGGAACCAGTATCAGGTCAAATGCCGCTTCTGTTGCCTCTTCCTTCGGATAATGCTGGGTGATCAGGGTATTATATCCAGAAGCTACCACACGGATGTGGATATGCGGCATTCGAAACGAATAGCCTGGAGGCCGGTCAGTTTGGAGTCGGTACTGTCCAGAGATATCTGTAACAATTGTAGCACGGTAGGCGTCTGCGTATTTCCCATCCGGTCCGGCTTGCCATGCCTCGATTCGTGCTTCGGGAATGATACCGCAATCGGCCGACGAACGGACAGTCCCCGTGAGGACATAGCCAGTGTCGAGGACATTTCGCACCGGCGCATCAGGCTTGTAGAACGGACCCAAGGCATCCGGTTTGGTTGGAGGGCAATCCACTGCGCTCTCCACATCTCCAACCAGTGCCGCCGACAAAATAATTGCAAAAAGAAGCTTCATTTTCTGCCTCCTGTTCCTCCCAAAAAACTTCGCAAGCAATTCTTTCATGCTGCCCAGAGGGTCGATTTTCCGGAGGGGGATAAAAAGGACGAAAAAAAGACTACCTAAGAAAATAAATTAAGGAGTGTTTATCTTTCTGTCATCACAACACAGAGAATACCGGTTTATGGTAGAATTTTCCTCAAAGGTGCAGATAATCAGCATCCGGAGGTAATCAAATCTATTTTAACTGGCTATCTTTACTGCCTCGCCTGTTAAAACCGGTAGCAAAGGTCTGATGTTTCTCTTTCTCAGATTGACATAGGATGCAGAGATGGACACCTGGAATAGCTTCCTTTCTGGCCGCCGGGATCGGCTCGTCGCATTCCTCGCAATTGCTTAGGCCTTTGCCTTTAGGGATACGGCTCCTGGCTAATTTTACAGCATCTTTCACACTTGCATCAATTTGTTCTTGTACAGCTCCGTCACTGGTCCACCCACCTGCCATTTTTTCCCTCAGTCTCTCTGTTACTTGCAAAAGGCCAAATTCATCAAAACGCTCCGCGTTCCTCTATGTATAGCTCCGGCTGGCACTTTAGTAATCTTTTAGCTTCTCTGCTGGCCGGGATGTTGCAATAGATATATTTTTTATTCTTACTATGTTAGAATATCAACCGAAATTATAATCGATTATTTGCTTTTGGCTAATGGTAATTAATTCTTTCGAGGCCCCATCATGGACCCTTATAATGAAGCACACCTTTTCGTCGCGGCCATCAGACTTCTTTTGCATCTAAAAGGTACAGCGCCACCGGTCGAGGAAGTCTGCACGATGCTCAATATCTCTGTTGAATCAGGATTGGTCGTCTGCCGAAAGCTGAAAAAATTAAGTATAATTGAAGTCATTGAAGATCCGTTTTCCACCAGGCTGGTTATTGCCAATCATCTTGAGATCGAGAACCTACCTCGGGAAATAAAGAAAGAAGACGGTCTTTCTAAGGATATCGAGCTGTTCATGGCCAAGAAAAAGAATATGGATCAGAAAGTCGAAGATATCCAGGCTGCCCTGAAAAAGAAAAAACAGGACCTTTTCAATGATATCGAAAAGAAAATGAAACAGCAGATGGATGAAATGAAAAACAAGTAAAGAGAAAACAGTTCCACTGCCTCTGTGCGTTATATGGTTACTCTTTTGAGTAATAACTGGAAAGGTTCGATATCAACCTTATCAAATGGATCCCCTGTCGACTTCCTCTTTTGGAAAAAGACAGTTCGAGTTTTTTCTCCAGGAACGGACGAAGACAGTCATCCACACTTGGGCCGTGATAGCGGGTGTCCCGCGCGGAACGGATTTCTTCAAGAGCCTTTGCTATACAAGAGAAGGCCGGTAGTGACGATGGGAAGACACTGCCTCAACTAGGTCGGCAACAGCGAGAATTTTCGCATCCAGAAGCATATCATCCTCTGTCAAACCCCGAGGATAAATAGAACCATCAAGATGTTCATGATGCTGGTAAACAATCTTCATCAGCTCTCCCCGCTCTAAAAAAATGCGTTGTCGTTCCAATGCAGTCATCAGGCCTTGAAGGATGGAATAGACCACCAGCAAAGAGACAATAAACATAATCCCTCTGGCTCAATTATATCCATCAGGCTCAAGATTATTTAAATTGAAGCATTCCTGCGCGGCACTATGCAATTGGCGTGAGCCCGGCACTATGATTATAAGTAAAATTTCTTAGAGTCTATACGCTCTCTTTTCTGTTTGAAGATTTTATCCAGGAGGATATATGCTCTGTATAATTGATATGCAAAATGATTTTGTAGATCAACAAAAAGGAAAGATGGCAGTAAAAAGAGCTGACAAGCTCATTAAAGGGATCATCGATAAAATAGATGAGTATGATCAAAAAGGAGATATTATCCTATATACTATAAACCTGCATGGCAATATGGATGGAGATAACAGAACTGATCAGGAAAAAAATTGGGGACAGGAGATTGTTGGTCCACTGAAGGAAAAGTTACTCAACAAAGTCCGTGTAAATAAAACATATCATGCTATATCTCCTGAGCAAATGATACATATAAAGAAAAAATACAACTTATACAAATATATTAATAATATAGAATTAGTAGGTGTAGAATCTCATATTTGCGTTCTATCCACTGCTGTCGTCTTCAGCAATGAATTTCCCAATTCCAATATCATGATAAATAGAAACCTGTGCTTGAGTTCCGATATGGATTTGCACAATATGGCAATGATCATCATGGAAAAGTTAAAGATGGAGGTAACAGATTAAAATGGAACTTTCCCACGACAAGCTAAAAAAAATAACCTCTGAATTGATTGACTGGATAAAGCAGATGATTGAGAAAACAGGAGGCAATAAAGCCGTAATTGGTATTTCAGGAGGTAAGGACAGTTCCATTGTCGCCGCTCTTTGCGCACAAGCGTTAGGAAAAGAAAATGTGATTGGCGTGCTCATGCCAAATGGCATACAAATGGACATTTCCTATGCCCATGAAATTTCAGATCATCTTATGATAAAAAAGATTATTGCTCCTATAAACTCCATGGTTGAACTTTTCCATCAGACCCTTTCTACAATAGACAAAAAGATAATTAATGAGATATCAACCCAGACAAAACTCAATCTCCCTCCAAGGGTCAGAATGACTCTACTGTACGCAATCGCACAATCAATAGACTCTAGCAGGGTCATCAATACAAGTAACTTGTCTGAAGACTGGGTTGGGTATGCTACCATTTATGGTGATACCGCGGGAGCTTTTGCACCTATTGGATTGTTTACGACTGATGAAGTGATTCAAATTGGACGTTACCTCAATATTCCTGAAAAATTTATAATCAAACCTCCGGAAGATGGACTGACCGGCAAGACCGACGAAGATTTCCTGGGCTTTTCGTACAATACCCTTAACAAATACATACGTGAGGGGATAATAAATGATCCAGTAATAAAGGATAAAATTGATAATATGCATGTACAAAGCAGGTTTAAGTTCTCGCCGATCCCCATGTTTGATGCCGATTTACCTATCAATTTAAATTGAAAAAATGAAAAAGATTATACGGTTGTTGCTCCTCATCCTATGGGTGTCTCCGGTAATTTCTCACGCCGGGGAGGTTGTTGACAAAATTTATCAACGAAAAGAAATAAGAATATTCCGAGTCTTCACCTGGACATTTAAAGGGTTTTTTAGCTCGGTGCTTTCATGTTCCTGACCTCCTGCCGCATAATGTCTGACGCGTATACCGGCAAGCTCGCCCAGGTCCAGAAAATCACACAAATATCGAGCAGGAGGAAATCCACCTCTTGCTATAGCTACTACTAGATCAGGCTTGTACCCCCTCTTCAGAAACTGCTGTGCTAATCGATAACTCAGCTCGTACGCTTCTTCATGTTTTACCAGCTGACAGATGAATTCATTCTTTTCCATCCCGGCATCCCTAATGCTTACATTGATGAATGTATTTCACTGCTGTTGATAATTTTCACCCCCTGCATCTTGAGTTCTTTTTTTGATTTTACAAAAGCCTGAGGATCAATCGGTCTGGTTCCATCTTCGATCATCACTGCATTAAATCCCAGTTTCATTGCGTCATAAATTGTATACTTGACACACACGTCTCCGGCTAATCCCACCACATAAACAGTATCAATCTTTCTGCCTTTCAGGTAGTCACCCATGCCAGTCGATTTTTTATGCCCATTGTCAAAAAAACCGCTATAACTGTCAATTGTCGGGTCCATACCTTTGCGAAAAATTGCTTCCACTCTGTTCATATTCAGCTGTGCCGGAAAATCAGCACCGAATGATCCCTGCACACAATGGTCCGGCCACAGGATCTGTTTCAAGCCGTGAAGTGCAGTTATTTCCATTGGATTTTTACCTGGATGATTGGAGGCAAAACTCCCATGTTCATGCGGATGCCAGTCCTGGGTAGCTATGACTAGATCAAAAAAATCCTGTATTTGGTTAGCTACCGGAATAATGGCATCTCCTTCGGAGACAGCAAGGGAACCGCCAGGCAAAAAATCATATTGGATATCTATTAAAATCAGTGCCTTCATGTTTAATCCTTTTTAAATCTTTGGATTAACTGGTTCCGTATTCCATTTAACTTGGAACTTAACCCTACTTTGTAAATGTGAGGGTTTTCAAATCTTTTATATTCGGATGCTAAACATTGCAGCCGCTTTTTTAAATATCTATAGGATTCGGCAGGATGCTGAATTTCTTGTAAAGCTTTTCCATTTTCCATCACCTTTTCCAACAGTGGCTCAGATGATCCGCCGAACAGCTTTAAAGATTTATCCTTTTCAAAAGGATGATGAATCTCAGAGACCTGCTTTGGATCTTCTTCCCAAAGACTGACGGCGTCTGCTATAAACTCACCATTGGAATTACTGAACCGGTGGACTTGCTTTACATGAGGGAAGGTCACTTTCTTCACAGTTTCTGAAAGCTTCAACCTTGGCTTCCCCGAAGCCATTGCTAATTTATAGACTCCATCAAGAGCAGCGTCAGGCTGACCTGTCAACAGAGCAGTGCCAACACCATAGGCATCGATTGGTGCGCCCTGGTCGCGAAGGCTTCTGATAACATGTTCATCTATTTGGTTGGAAACCACAATTTTAACATAATCAAGCCCCGCTTCATCCAGCATCCGTCTGGATACTTTGGACATATAAGCCAGATCCCCGCTATCGAGCCTTATCCCCAGAAGCTGCTGTCCCTTCTCCTCCATTTCCCTGGCTACCTGAATGGCATTTGGGACGCCGGAGTTCAGGGTATTATAAGTATCCACGAGTAGAATGCATTTCTCAGGAAATGCTTCTGCAAATGTTCGAAAAGCGGTGAGCTCATCGTCATAACTTTGGATAAAGGAATGCGCCATTGTACCTGAAGCTTGAATATCATACGTAAATGCGGAGAATACATTTGAAGTGGAATCAAAACCACCTACAATAGTAGCGCGAGAAGCGTGGATAGCCCCTAAGCCATGAGCCCGTCTCATCCCGAAATCAGTCAGGATTTTTTCATCTCCAGCTACCAGGCGCATCCTGGCAGCTTTAGTAGCTATCAGAGAAGACAAATTCAGTATGTTCAGCAACAGGGTTTCTGTCAGCTGGGTTTCGATGATATTGCCGCGAACACTAACAAGAGGCATATTGGGAAAAACAACCTCCCCTTCCTTTACAGAATAAATTTCTGCTTTGTATCTGAAATCTTTCAGATATTGTAAAAATTCATGGTTAAAATTATTTTCACGCAGGTACTCAATATCATCATCTTCAAAGCACAATCCTTCGAGGATTTCCAGCAGATCGTAGAGACCTGCAAATACCACATAAGCACCATTAAATGGATTTTTTCTATAAAAGTAATAGAAAGCAGCAGAATCATCTTTTCTGCCGTCAAGGAAATAAGCCTGTGCCATCGATAACTGATACATATCAGTGTACAGGCCTGCATGTTTGCTTAAGATGTTCATCTCATTTTATCCAGTTTAAATTGTCTTCTGGTGCTGAGTCTCCTGAGCTTCCTGCTTTAGTATGAAACTTATCCATCCTGTTAAAATTTGCTTGGATTTTTTTTGGTCATATTAATCGAGATCAGCAAATGGTAATTAAGGAACAGCTTACTAAAATCCCTGACCTGTTGAAATCTGCAAAGTCAGCTGAATAATGTCACATTTTTTTTGAGGACACATTCTCAAAACCGTAACAATGCATAAAATGAAATAGTCTCTCCCGGGAAATATTATGTCGTAAAGACACTGGGACAAGCTAAGAATGAACAAAAAGGAGATTCAAAATGACGAAAATTCTTATACTTTATTTCAGCATGTATGGTCATGTTGAAACCATGGCAAAAAATATCGCCACCGGAGCTCAAAGTGTTGCAGATACCGAAGTAACTATAAAACGCGTGCCGGATCTGGCACCTGAGGAAGTGGCGAAAAAGGCCGGTGCAAAACTTGACCAAGAAGCACCTATTGCAACAGTCGACGACCTGGCTGACTACGATGCCATCATCTTTGGCACTCCAACACGCTTTGGCAACATGTGTGCACAAATGCGTAATTTTCTCGATCAGACCGGCGGGTTGTGGGTCAACGGCAATTTAATCGGCAAGGTAGGCAGCGTGTTTACATCCACAGCTACCCAACATGGCGGACAGGAAACTACCATCACTTCGTTTCATACTACCTTGCTGCATCACGGAATGGTTATTGTGGGCGTACCCTATTCCTGTCAGGAAATAATGAACATGTCCGAAATAAGCGGAGGATCACCCTATGGTGCCAGCACTCTAGCTGATCGCGATGGAAGCCGTCAACCATCGGAGAACGAATTGATAATAGCGCGTTTTCAAGGAAAGCACGTTGCGGAAATCGCCAAGAAGCTTTCGGCATAACAAAATGATCTCCACAGCACTTAACACCCTTAAGAGCTGTTAAATGAATATCCTCCCTGTGGGGTTTCAGAGGAGCAAAACAATGGTAAATCAACAATGGTTAATAACTTCTGCAGGTGTAAAAATGCCGCCAATTATTTACGGCACAGCCTGGAAAAAGGATCGTACTGCAGATCTGGTTGTCAAAGCCATCCAATCAGGATTTAGAGGGATTGATACCGCTTGCCAGCCGAAACACTATAATGAACTACAAGTGGGAACAGCGCTTCACCAGCTGAAGGATCATGGTATCGAACGTGAGGATTTGTTCCTGCAAACCAAATTCACTCCTCTTTCCGGCCAGGATGTAAGGCAGTTGCCATATGAAAAGAACGCATCTATCGAAGAGCAGATTGCCCAGTCTTTTGAGACATCAATAAATAATCTTCAAACAGAATATGTCGATTCACTCATACTTCACTCACCTTTGGCACCCCATACCCTTTTGATGAGAGCCTGGAAGGCGATGGAAAAAATTCAGCAGGTGGGTGGAACTCGCCAGCTTGGCATCAGCAACTGTTACAATATTGAGGTATTAAAGTCACTTTTTGCCGATGCCGACGTTAAACCAGCGGTTGTACAAAACCGATTTTATCAGGAAACCGGATATGATATACAGTTAAGGGACTGGTGCTCTCAATATGGAATAATCTACCAGTGTTTCTGGACGCTTACTGCCAATCCTCACATTCTCGCGAACCATGTTGTTCGAACCATGAGCCGGAAATTTGAAAAAACAGAAGCTCAAATTTTTTTTAGATATCTCAATCAGTCAGGAGTTGTCCCTCTCACCGGAACAACTTCTGAGCAACATATGATAGAAGACCTCAGCATCTTTGATTTTGAACTCCCTGCCGAGGATATTAAGGACTTGAGCAACCTGTTATATCATCGTTAGTCAAATAGGTGATTTTGAGGAGAAACTCCATTACTCCCGGACAAAGAAGTTCTTCCGATAATCAGAGTAAGGGGCGGATTCTCCCCCCTACCTTACAGCGGTAAATTATTTCTTTCTATATCCTTAAATTTCCATTGACCGCTCCTGCCCTAAAATGTTCTTTAATCTCACCGGATATTTTCTGTCTTGCAACCAAATGTAATTCATCTACGTAAAGTTCTGAAAAAAACAACAGAATGATATAAGTTATCAAAATTTTTTTTAAAAGGTTACCATTCCAATGCGCAGAAATTTTCTGTCACGTTTGATTTTTCGTTTTGATGCATATTAAGAAACTCGTTAAACTTTGCAATAACGACGCAGATAAAGATTTTTTTTGCGACGTCATCAATGATGACGAACTTGTAAGAACCCAAAATTTCAGATGGCTATGATCAAAAACTGGTTGAAACAACATTTTTCCGATCCCCAGGTCGTGATTCTTGCCGGACTCTTGCTCTCGGGACTTATCGCCATCCTCTTTGCCGGCGAACATCTGGCTCCTGTAATTGCCAGCGTAATTATAGCCTATTTGCTGGAAGGCATCATCCAACCCCTGCAACGGTTTGGGGCACCTAGAATGCTTGCAGTTCTAAGCGTTTTCTCTCTCTTCTTTCTGGTAATGCTCGCCTTGCTTTTTTGGCTTTTTCCTCTTCTCACGCGCCAGGCAACAGAATTGTTGCAGGAAGTGCCCGCAATGCTCATTGAAGGACAACGCCTAATCCTGACTCTTCCCGAGCAGTATCCGGCAATTTTCAGTGAAGTTGAAATTGAAAGCGCACTGAACCAAATCAGAAGAGAAGCTGTCAGTTTCACAGATACCATGCTGCGCCAAACCGTTTCTTCGGTGATCGGCGTCATTACATTGGTTGTATATATGGTCCTTATGCCTTTACTGGTATTCTTTTTCCTTAAAGACAAAGAAATAATTCTTGGATGGGCTCGCCGTCATATGCCCAAAGAACGTGGGCTTGCCGCCCGTGTTTGGAAGGGAGTGGACGCACAGCTGGGAAATTTCATTCGTGGTAAATTCTGGGAGATTCTGCTGATCTGGGCAGCTTCCTACGTTACTTTTGTTTTTATGGGGTTGAATTTTGCTGTATTATTGGGATTTCTAGTAGGCATATCCGTGCTGGTACCTTATGTCGGGGCCGCAGTCATGACTTTTCCAGTTGCCTTGGTGGCTTACGTCCAATTCGGATGGAGTGATGATCTGTTATGGATCGTCGTAGCGTATGCCATTATTCAGGTTCTTGATGGCAATGTCCTGGTCCCCATTCTCTTCTCGGAAGTCATTAATCTGCATCCTATCGCAATCATAGTTGCCGTACTGTTCTTCGGAGGCGTGTGGGGATTCTGGGGAGTCTTTTTTGCTATTCCTCTGGCTATTCTTTTTCAAGGAGTGCTCAATGCGTGGCCTAGACGGAGTAACTCTGCACCAATCAACAGGGATTCAGGCCAGACTGAGATTTAGGGCAAGCTCTTTTGCATGAAAAACCCAAACGAGGGTCATGGAAACTCTAAAATTGAAACACGTGCTTGTATTGCCGGGAATTACTGCCTTCACCTTGATCCTCGGATGGATTGACTGGCATTCAGGATTTGAGCTTAATTTTTATGTTTTTTATTTCATCCCGGTCGCCATTGCCGCTTGGTTTTATGGTCTGAAATGGACAATTACATTTTCTGTTTTTTGCGCCTTTACCTGGTTTCTGGCTGACAGACTCTCAGGCCATAGTTATTCATCTGCTCTTTTCGCTTTATGGAATATATTGATTCGTCTTTGTTCTTTTTTGATTGTTGGCTGGGCTGCATACAAGATTAATGTTTTGCTTGAATCAGAAAAAAAGAAAACAGCAACCCTTGAAAAAGCATTATCGGAAATAAGAATTCTTGAAAGCTTTTTATCAATATGTTGTGTCTGTAAAAAAATTCGCAATGAGGATGGCGACTGGCAGCCGATAGAATCATACATCTCAAAACACTCAGACACTGTATTTTCGCATGGCTATTGTCCGGAATGCGGTCGAAAAGCAATGGAAGAAACGGGCTTAATCAAGAAATAACCGAATTCATTGTCACATTTCGATTCGGAAAGTCATTTTAATATTTCCGGTGTAAGTAGAGAAAAAAATCGGTGGAGACTCTGATCTGAGCTTCGATAAGAGAAGAACACTGCCGCATCGTATGTTGCCAGAAAGCGAGAGTCTGATGCAGTGAAAGCTCCTGCAATTTTTTGTTTGAAATAAGAGTCTGGTAATTTTCTGATTTGTCCGCAGCAGGATCTATCCAATTTCCGAAACGCAGCGGCATTTCTTTCAACAAGAGTTTGCCAAGATAACGTTCCATCGCCCTTCCCATCTCAAAATCGCTGGAGATATCATTTATAACACCTTCGAGGGTGAAAAATGATTTACGAAAGAGGATAAGTTCCGAAGGGAAAACCACTCCTTCCAGTGTCATTGTTTCAAGCAGCAGAAAGGATCTTTTCAGAAGATCGCAGTCATGATACTCCTCCGATGCCAGGAGCCTGTTTATCCTTTTAATGAAAAAATCCGGGTTCATTGAATCTTTCTCGGTCTCCACAACTAGAGATTCTATGACACCGTAGAGAGTGCGGCTGTCATTTTTCATGATACCAACCATTAATCCCATGACCCGAACCCGCTGTGTTTTTGTGAGGTGTGCTGCCAACGTCCAATCAAGGAGTGCCAGGTCAAATTTGTTGGGCTCATCTCCCTCGATTACGAGCATATTCCCGGCATGGGGATCTCCGTGAAATAAAGCATGTTCTTCTCGGGAGAAAAGCGGTACGCAGAGTACTGCCTCAAAAATAAGTCGAGCAAGGGCTATTCCCTGCTGTCGTGTCAGCTGGACATCAGATATTGTCATACCATCGATATATTCCATAGCAGTCATAGTCGAACTGCTGAAAGGCACCGGGCACGGAATCCGAACTCCTGCGACGTCCTTGTAAATCCGGACGGCTTCCGCCATATGTTTCTGTTCGGCAGATAAATCGATTTCTCTGGCCATATCCCCGCTGATTTCGCTGAAAATTGCAGTTAATTTTATTTCTTGAAGACCATAAGCAGACCTGTTTTGTTCAAGAAAGGCAAAAGTTTCTTTCAAAGCATCGAGTTCTTCCAGCAAATCATCTTCTATTCCAGGTTTAAGAACTTTAAAAACTCCTTCTTTTTGTCTGCTGCTGGAATTCTGATAGTAAAAGAGCAAAACTGTTGCAACACTGGCCTCAGCAATAATATCTGGAGAGATAATGACATCAGGCGGTGATTCAAATTTTGCCAGCTGATCCTTAATATAACGAACCTGTACGTCCGGATCTGTCCCATAGTTGCCTTGTTCCAAAGCAACAAGCCACCTTTTTACCTCCGGATCAAGATGTGGATTGCGGGCAATGATCTGACCTAATTTGTGCAAAGTTGGAAAATGCAAGGCAAGATTAAGCAGCCGCTCCATGGTATCGGGGCTGTCACGCAGGAGGAATTGATTTAACAGCACTCTGCGTAATCGCCGATAGGAGATACCCGAAAGAAAATGTTCAATACCGTCCCGAACAAGACCAGAAAAGTGATCGAGACTGTTTGGAATGGCAATTTCCGGTTTCGCAAACAATACTAACTGAGCAGCGGCTTTTCGGCAAAAATTTCGTTCCCCCATCAATTGCACAAGATTATCGAGTTGATCCGCACACTCCTCTTCTGTAGCATTTGACAATGTTTCTAAAAAAGTTTTTTCATCGAATAAATTCATGATTCCCTCTTTATCTATCCTCAGTCAGCACGTCTTCCCACTAAGAAAACACTCCTACAATATAAGTAAATCTTCCACAAAAACTCATGATTTAGATCAGAAAGCCAAAAACATTTTTCATTCCAATGAATTTCCTCTATCAATCCCTAGATAAAACAGAAATTTTATGGCTGAATGCTTACGATATAACTGGTAATTGATGCCGGCCATTCTCTTTTTCGTTATTGCAGCAGTACGCAGTACACGGGATGAAGGTAACAACATTATTTCCTGCCCACTTATCGAGAGGTAACCATGTATGGCATAAAAATGACGGATTGGAAGCTCGACTATTTGTCCTCTTTTGTATTCGAAGAATATCTTGTTGATCGGTTCCAGCGATCAATTCTTTTTTGGGATATTCTCAGGAAGCGAGGGAATAATTATCTTACGCATCTTAAAGCCGGACAGCCTCCTATCCTGATATTTGATTACGAAATGATCATGGATGGAAGATTCTTCACGAAACCCGTTAACTATTCCATGGTCAGAATAATCGATCGTCGGCAAAGAAAAGCTGGAGGAATTTCCGATGCCGGCGAACGACGGCATAGAATTAGGGGAGAAGTTGTCGATCACGAGGGGCTGCCTGCCCGCCCAATTATCATTATTGATCCACGTGCCGGTCATGGTCCGGGCATTGGCGGATCAAAGCTGGATTCCCAGATTGGTATTGCTCTGGAATTTGGTCATCCTGTCTATTTTGTGCTTTTTGCTCCTGACCCTGAAAAGGATCAGACTTTGGTCGATGTCCATCAGGCAGAGATCAGATTTCTTGAAAAAATAATCGAGCTTCATCCTGATGCACCGCGGCCTGCTGTGATCGGTAATTGCCAGGCAGGTTGGGCAGCCGCCCTCATAGGCGCCGATCGGCCCGACCTGACAGGACCGCTTATTTTTAATGGATCCCCCCTCTCCTATTGGGGCGGCACCGAAGGACGTAACCCTATGCGGTACCGTGGGGGGCTTTATGGGGGAATATGGCTTACCTCTCTCAGTTGCGATCTCGGCAACGGTAAATTTGATGGTGCTCATCTGGTTTCCGGTTTTGAGGATTTGAATCCTGCCAATACCTTCTGGACAAAATACATCCATCTTTTTAATAACGCCGACACTGAAGAAAAACGTTATCTCGATTTCGAAAGATGGTGGGGAGGTTTTTACCGGATGAATTCGGATGAGATGCATTTTATTGTCGACCGTCTCTTTATAGGCAACGAACTCGAGCAGGGAAAACTGTGGTTGGAGGACGGTCGATTAATCGATATGAAGAATATCCGTTCACCTATTTTTGCTTTCGCTTCTGAAGGAGACAACATTACCCCTCCGCCACAGGCTCTCAACTGGATTAAAAAAGTCTTTGGGACGGTCGAAGAGATAAAACGATGCAACCAGATCATTATCTACATGGTCCACCAAAAGGTCGGTCATCTCGGAATTTTCGTTTCAGGGAGTGTCGCCCGTAAGGAACATAGGCATATTCTCGGCAATCTGGGCTGGTTGGAATTTCTTCAGCCTGGTCTCTATGAAATGGTCATTGACGAGCCGCCTCTTCATCCAAAACAGGAAGACTGGCGGGTGAGCTTTATCGAGCGGGATATGGAGGATATTTTAAAAATGGATGACGGCCAGGCTGATGAGCACGCTTTTTCCAGGGTCAGTAAAGTATCACGGTTAAACGATGCGTTTTACAGCACATGGCTGCGTCCTTGGGTCCGTCTGGCAGTCAATGAACAGTTGGCTGAAACTATCCGCCAGTTGCATCCCCTGAGGATGCAGCGATATTTGATTTCCGACATGAATATCTTCCTGATGCCGGTAAAAATGGCTGCCCAGCAGATAAAAACGAACAGGTTACCGGCTGCAGACAATAATCCTTTTGTGGCCATGGAAAAATGCTTCTCCAAAACCTTGGAAATCAGTTTAAATTTATTTCGGGATTTGCGTGACCAGAGCCATGAACTTCTCTTTAAATCTCTCTATGATAATCCTTTTTCGGCCTCAATGTTCCAGGAAACAGAACCGGCAGGAACAGAAACAATAACGCAGGACACGGAAAAAAACGCCAAAGAAAGGGAGAGGGAAAAAAACAGGCTGCGCAGGCTCGCTGAGAAAGGTGGATTCATTGAAGCTTGCATCCGAATCATGATAGCAGTCGCCGGTCGTGATAAAATAATTGAGGTCAGAAAATTTCATATTGCGGAGCAGATCCTTCAGGAAAACGATAAACTGAAAATATTGACTTCAGGTGAGTTCAAAACGATTGTCCGGGAACAGGCAGATATCCTCACAGCCGTGCCCCAGATGGCAATTAAATCCCTGCGACTCATGCCGTTATCCCAACAGGATCGACTCGAATTGATACATATCGCTGAAAGGATCGCACAGTCAGATGGTGAGGACGTCGGTAAAAAATCTCACAAAACAATTGCATCTCTGAGGCAGGTTTTGCAAATAAAAGAATAAAAGGTGGTTAGAAGAATTCTGAAGTGGATATAATTTACAGGCCACCTTTAGACCAAAAAAACCAAAATACAGGAAACCAGCCCAAGGTTTTCATCATTAACTATTCTAATTATTGATATTTTAAATCGGATTCAGTTTCCACCCCCGCTACGAGCTTATTGTGCATTGCAGCATTTGATCTTGACATGGATCCTATCAAAATTATAATTATACCACAAAGTACTCTTCTAAATTTCTGTTTTTCATACCCCACAAAAGGGGCGCCTAACAAGTTTTAAGGTTTCTGAAGTAAAGCACGAATAGTTTAATCCAAAGGAGATAATAAATGGAGACTACACATTTTGCCAAGCAGACTCTCATTGTTCAAAAAACTATATTTGACAGCAGCTTCAACGCCATTGTTATGGCCCAGGAACAAATGGAGACAATGGTCAACGGTTATATGGAACAATTGCCGTGGGTTACTGCTGAGACCAAAGAGTCTATGCAAAAATCTATTGATATAGTCAAGAAGACCCGCAATGATTTTAAAAAAGCAGTAGACGATGGGTTCGTCAAATTTGAAGGGATCCTTGCGGAGCAAAAACTTTAAGGATCAAACAGTAAAATATAGCGTGCCGTGGGGACATTTTCCCGGCACGTTTTTTTTCCTTGTGCCGAAATAGATCAAATCATTTTACGGCATTAATGAATAAGGAAGAATCACATATGGATAATTGTTATGAATTATTTTTTAACATTACTCACAGGCTGGAACAAATTACTGATGACTCAGGTCGTCTCAACCTCTTATTTTGCTGAAGGGATGAAAAGCTATTCCGATGAATTATTTCGGCCGCTTATGACAGCATCCCAAACATTTGCCACCGTTGAGGCTGAGCGTTTCTTTCAGCGGACTCCCGAGGATAACTATCGCATCTACGCTAAATTGTTCAAAATGAACTACGAACTAATGTCGCGATACACCGAGGGAACCTTTGATACACTGAGCAAATATAATGAGCAGGAATTTCGAGGCTTTTTTGAGGCTTATTGTGCCACTTTGCTCGACCCGGAAGATGAGTCGCTGAACGATTTCTTTTCCCGCAACGAGGAGACCCTGCGTCGCGTTGTTGCAGATTACCCAAAAGCTATCCTGGAAATTGAACCGGAATATGGATTTCATTTCGAACGCTATCCCGATAGTCTGGTTGAACAAAGTGACCGGTTTGAACTACGAAGAGTGGTACCGACTAAAAAAGGAGTCAGGACGGATGAAAGTATGAAACCTGTGCTTATCATTCCTCCTTTCGTACTTGGTGCCAATATTCTTTCTTTTTTACCGGGCGAAAACAAGAGTTATGCCCACAGTTTTGCCAACCAAGGGATTCCCACGTATATCCGCATCATGAAAGATATTCATGAAACTCCTGCACTCCAGGTTATGACTCTTGAGGATGATGCTTTGGATATGAAGTATTTTTGCGAATACATCAAAAAAAGACATGACCAGATGGTTACCCTCAATGGTTATTGTCAGGGCGGTTACTCGTCATTATGCAATATCCTTTCAGGAGAACTTGATGGGCTTGTCGATGCGCTGATAACCTGCGTTGCCCCGATGGATGGAACTCGCAGCAAGGGGTTGGGCAAATTTCTGCACGACCTACCCAACCATTTCAAGGACCTGAGATATGGTACTAAAACTCTTGCCAATGGCAATAAGATAGCCGACGGCGAATTGATGGGATGGATATATAAACTGAAAAGCATCGAAAACACCGGACCAATGATTGCCTTTTTCAAAGATATCATGATGTTGAGTCGTAAAGACAATATCAAAACCGCAATCAATAAGACAATCGCCGCTCTCAACTTCTGGTTGCAGAACGAAAGGTCGGACTTACCGATGTCAGTTACCGAAATGAGTTTTCGTTCCTACAATATTCCGGTGACGAGCGATGGTACTCTCCCGGTGACTCTTTTTGGCAGGAAGCTGAAATTCCAGCGGCTTCAGGAAAAGAAAATCAAATGGCTGCTATGTTATGGAAAGACGGATGATCTGGTAGAAAAAGAGGTAGCCCTTGCTCCTCTCGATTTTATCGACGTCCAGGTCACACCTTTTCCTAAAGGGCATGTGGCTATTGCCACCTCATGGTCTCACCCTGAATCAGCGTGTGCTCTTGATTCAGTATTTGGTGAAGAAAAATACGTGGGGCCGGTCCGCTTTCATCTCGACCTTATTAAGAAAGATGATCAAGCGAAAGAAGCTGCCTAAACAGACAAAATCCTACATACCATCCTATGACCGACCTTGCAAAGGGAGGGGATATAAATCTGTGGCACTATGCCTACATCTCATATCCCCTTGTCTTCTTCAGGACGGCCCAGGAGAGATCCTGGCTAGTTATCCCTTTCCAAAAAGGGTAAATGTTTTTAAAACAAGTCCTGCTGTTTATTTATCGTTTGATTTAGTAAATAGTTCACTGAACATGTTAAAGGAGTCAAGGTCTTTAAGAGTTTTTTCTGCCATGTTGGAGAATTCCTTCCCCATTTCAAGGTACGCAGTAGTCTGATCATCCACTGTCTTGCGATAAATGAGGTAGTTCTCCATGGTTTTTTCAAGATATTTATCAAAAAACTCATGTAACTGGTTTTCACCAAACTGGATGACGAGATGCAACAATGAGACCGGCAACAATCCCTGATCCTTCTTTGCTTTGTTCATGATAATTTGTGTCAAAACGAGAGCAGTCACATCTTCCCCACTACTGACATCCTGAACTTCAATCCGATTGCCCTCCTTGATGATTTCAGCAACATCATTGATTGTTATATAAATACTTTCAAGCGTATTATAGAGCCTCCGGTTAGGGTATTTTTTAATAAAGACTTTCTGTTCCATCAGGTATCCATGGGGTATTTCGTTTAAGAAGGAAGAACTAAAAGTTCATATTTCGTAACCGTTAATAGAATTGGGATCAACGAGTTCCCAGCGACATCCATGAAATAGTGACTTTATGTTATAGCGCAATAAAGCGGCTGTCAATTATTGGTGGCAGAATTCTCTTGATTCCTCGTCGGATATTAATTTAATCTAGACAAATAACATCACATTGAATACACTAACACCATTCGAATGGTGCAGTGCACCATTTTAATAAATCAGCAGTCCATATTTAATTCACTAAACGAATTATCAACAGCGTATCCTCTTTAATACTCTGATAGTTGCATGGGGCTTAAGAACAAATAACTTAAGTTCTGAAATCGAGAAAATGTTTTCACTGAGATAAACAACTCATGATAAGGCTTATTGTCAGGCTCTTCGGCACCTGCTGAAAAGACCATTGGGATAGAACTTTATTCTTACAGGAGGCACGAACTATGGAAACAGTAAAGATGACGAAACAGATGATCGACTTTCAAAAAACTGTATTTGACAACACGTTTAACGGAGTTGTTTTCATGCAGGATTATTCACAGAATATGCTGGATGGGTTCATGCGGCAATTTCCATGGGTAACTGAACAAAACCAGAAACCGCTAAAAGACACAGTCGAACTAATGAAAAAAGCGCGAACTGATTACAAGAAGGCAGTAGATCAAGGATTCCATCAACTGGAAAACATGATCAACACTAAATAGCAATTGAAACTGCCCTTTCGAAGTCTTCGCTACCCGGAAACTTCCCCGTTGATAGTTGAACACGTAACTGTTCAGCGAAAAAGATAAAATGCTCGCATACCCCCTCTGCCCGGTAAACGTGTACTTGAATACTGGAATTCATCGGCGGTAGCGAAGACCACAAATTTCACAATTGTAAATCCATAAATCTAGGCGGAGGTTCTCCAGAGCACATTGCGGCTGTACAGGAATTAACTATGGCATACTATACAATTTTTTGATTGTCTCAGGTATTTGCCCTTTTGGCACCAAGCGGAAATCAGTGCCAATCTCGTAAACCCCGAACCATTCCTCCGGATCTTCCCGTTCGTGGCGCAATGAGTCGGTTGGGTCTTCACCGCTCTTCCACCATTCATCATGTAATTCAAAAAATGCGACTCCGCAGAATTTGTCCTTTCCTTTCGCTGTCCGAATATCCTGCCAGATCGCTTTAAAATGTTCGGGCACATCTTCTATCTTATGGCCTCCAAAACCAGGTACCCACTGTTTCGGTTCAAAAGGGGAAGTAGAAAATCCTACCTGTGTCACAAATATCGGCTTCTTCGTACCGGCTGCAAGTTCCTCCAGATATCCCTGATAATTTGTGCCGGTAACTGAGCCGGGCGGTGAGGTACGTACTCCTCTGGCATAGGTATAAATGTTAAGGCAGACAAGATCACCCAGATCAGGATTGAGGGAACTTTCCTTAGGCACTTCCAGGTCGGGACGATCAGTAATCGGACCAATATGGGTCCAGCTGGTATGGCAATACAAATGCCTCTGGCCATAGCGGCTCAATTCATATTCCATCGCTTCGTCGATCAATCGAGCAAGGGCAATTTCCGTTGGTGTCCGGTTACTTACTTCCAGGTGCTTCCCCTTGAAGTGTCGAACTTCAGGATGACGGGTATCGGTTCTCACCACTGCATCGGCCTGCAGTTCATCACCTACGGAAAAGAGCACCAGCCGGTCGGGCCGTCCGACCTTATATACATGATCAATAGCTGCTTTCATATCCTCCATGGTTTTGGTGAAAAATGATTCCGCAAGAAAATCCTCTTCATAAGCCCAGATCCAGATATCCTGCCCATAAACCAAGTCTGTTTCATCAAGAGCAATGAAAAATTTTGACGGCATCTTCATCGGAAAAACATGGAGATAGTTGACGGCCATGTCCTGCATCAAGCCAAGATGTTCTGCATAACGTTCGTCATCCCCCGGAGGTGCACCCAGAAGAGGTGTTTCATTTGGCAGATAGGGTGAATAGCCTATCCCCCGGAAAAAAACCGCTTTGTTTGTTTGAATATCAACAATTTCATGACCTCTTGCGACAAACCGTGGAGGTTCCGGTGTTGTCGCAAGTATACCGGCATATTTTGCAGGTGCTTGGGTAGTGGCAACGACACAGCCGGAGAGTGGAGAAAAAACAGTCCAGAGTAACGCAATGAGAAGTATTCTATAAAACATATTTTCGGAATAATGAGAGAGTAATGCCAGCTGGTGGCCTTTAATCGAAAAAATATTTAAGCACTGTATCTATGGAGCAGGAAACAAAAACATGACTCCCTCCTTTGTTTGTGGTCATGCGTACATACGCAAGTTGACTATCAGGATAGAAAATCAATAGTATATTATTAAATTACAAAACATTTTTATGCAATAAGCTTCAACCCACACCCGAACTGACACTACATGTTAGAAAAGTTTGAAATTCATAAAGATTCGTAGTGCTCTACCATTTTTTTCCGCATTGCAGCATCCGGCAACTCTCCGAAACCAGCCTCCATATTGTCCTTCATATGATGCACCTTGGAAGTAGCAGGAATCAAACAGGTTACTGCGGAATGACCAGCAATAAATTTCAGAAAATACTGTCCCCAGGTTCGGCAACCAATTTCTGTACTCCAGTCAGGAAGTTCGATTCCTTTCACCTTGCGAAACAAATCACCCCGCTGAAAGGGACGATTGATCAGTGTAGCGATGCCACGGTCAGCTGCCAGAGGTAAAAGACGGGACTCAACAATGCGGTCTTCCAGATTATAACTAAACTGTACGAAATCAAGATTTTCCTTTGCCAGGATCTGTTCAAGTTCTTTATGATCGCGGCCATGTGAAGTTGTAATGCCTATATAACGAAGCTTCCCTTGCTGTTTCCATTCACGCAGGACTGGAAGATGTGTCTTCCAGTCGCGCAAGTTATGAATCTGCATCAGGTCGATTACTTCGACGCCCATCCGTTGCTTCGACTGGTCCATCTGTTCAATGCCTTTCTGACGGCCGTCGGTCCAGACTTTGGTCGCGGCGAACACCTCGTCGTGCTTTGAAGTGATCTGCAGCAAATCTCCGACGACTGATTCCGATCGACCATACATAGGTGAAGTATCTATAACTTTACCGCCTTTTTCAAAAAACGCCTGCACCACTTCAACAAGCTGGGCTTTAATGATCGGATCCTCATCGACATTGAAGGTTCGTGATGTGCCCATACCCATAATAGGCAGCATTTCGCCAGAAGAGGGAATGGCCCGCTGGATCGGTGCATGATCCTGACTCAATAAATTCCGAGGCGCTATGGCGACTGTGACAACAATCGCTCCGGCTCCCAACAAAAACGTTCTTCGCGTGATAGGTGACAAAAGATTATTCATAACGACTGTCTCCTTATTTTCTTATCTTTGTTTGCGACTCCTTCACCATCGGCGAGTCGTTCCTGCCTGTTCCCCAGTCTGAATGAGATCAATGCCCACGCACCGGCAAGGGGAACGGCAGCAAGAGCGATACCCGCTCCGGAAAAGCCTATAGCCATCATTCCGGCATATACCCAGGCGCTGAAGGCATCTCCGCCCCTGTAAATCACGGTATCAATAAAGTTTTTGGCCTTATACTTCTCTTCTTTACTGAGAACAACGTAAAGCATCTCGCGCCCGGGCCGCATAACAGCATAATTCCCAGCTCTGCGCAAAACTTGTACGACAACAATAACCGCCAGCGAAGGAACTAGACCGAGAATCAGAAAACCGATCATTAAAAAAAGAGGAATTATGGCCAGTGTCCAGCTCAAGCCAAGATGTTCGACAATCCGTCCGGTCAAAAAAAGCTGAATGATAAGGGTAAGGCTGTTGACGGCGAGATCCATACCTGCAAAAAGAGCAGTTCGTTCTCCAGGATCGGAAAAATGTTCCCGGATAATAAATGCCTGCTGGAAATAGAGAAAAGTCGCCAATGTTGTGAAAAACAGCATCAATGCACAGATGCCGAGCAGGTACGGAGACCGGATGACCAGTTTCACCCCGGCCAACACGCTTCCACCCAAAGAATCTTCCCGGAAAGTTCCAGATTTTTTTTCCCTGGTATGGCTAACTGAATCAGGTGTTACAGTTGACTGCCGCCAGGCATTAAGACGATGAATGCACAGGATCGCCCAACCCAGAAAAGCCGCTGAAATCAATAACAGATTATTCGGCCCCAAGGGCAGCACCAGGATAACTGTCAATGCCGGCCCGGTTAGAGCACCAACAGTGCCGCCTGCTGCGATCACTCCAAATAAACGTTTAGCCTGAGCGTTGGAATAAATGTCCGCCATGAAACTCCAGAAGACGGAAACGATGAAAAGATTGAAAACACTTGCCCATATAAAAAAGGCACGTGCCACATATGCATGATCGAGATCGATCCGAAACAAAACATAAAACAGAAGCAGATTGCCGATAAAGAAGTAATATACATAGGGCAGAAACCGACGCGGAGGAAAACTCCGCGTCAACCATCCAAAAAAGGGAACCACGGCCAACATCACCAGAAAAGTACCGGTGAATAACCACTGAAGGTGTTCCACTCCACCCGCTATCCCCATTTCGTCGCGCATTGGACGAATAATGTAATATCCACAGAGCAGAGAAAAAAAGTAGCTGAATGACCACAGGAGAGGCCTCCATTCACCCGCTTTAACAGTCATCAGTTGAGCCCACCAGGAAACGGAAGAATCTTCTCTTTTTTTCTGTCGTGCTGTTGGTTTGGATGGTGAACGATTCGACACAGGACACACCTCAACAAATGAGCGGCATCAAACAGGTTTCTTCCGGAATGGAAGTTTCCAAACAAGGAATCGAATTGAGTGAATTATTCAATAATTAGTACATATATGAAAATCAAAGTGGTAATCGTGGAATTGAATGTCAACAATAGATTTTAGTGTCAGAAAAATCTTGACACAAGTATTATGAATTTTATCATATTGTTAGATCTCAGAATTTCCTCGTTTGTTGCTTATTTATAAGAATCAAAGGACAGCCCTATGTTGCATTCTATTCTGGCTATCAGCATCGGGGCATCGGCAGGAGCCGTTCTGCGTTGGTTGCTGGGTCTTTCATTGAATTCGCTTTTCCCCAGTATTCCGCCGGGGACGCTCGCGGCCAACATGATCGGTGGTTACCTGATCGGCCTGGCTATGGCGCTTTTTGCAAGTCATCCCGGCTTGGCTCCAGAATGGCGGCTCCTTATTATTACCGGCTTTCTCGGCGGGCTGACTACTTTTTCAACCTTCTCGGCTGAAGTCACAGTACTCCTTCAACAGGGCCGATTGTTCTGGGTAGGCTTGGCGATATCGGCTCATGTCTTGGGTTCTTTAATCATGACCTTGCTCGGAGTCGGAACGATAGCTTTGATACAGCGTATCTGAATGGGAGAGCATTATGCATGGATATCAACTGACTTTTTTTACTCAGCAGGATCGCACGCATCGTGGTCATTCCCTGGCACAATGGCTTCTTCAGGAGGCACGCGATATCGGAATCAATGGCGCAACGTTAATTCCTGCCGCAGAAGGTTTCGGCCATGATCGAAAGATTCGTTCAACACATTTTTTCGAACTTGCAGATCAACCGATCGAAATAACAATGGCAGTCAGCGAGACCGAGGCAGAACATATTTTTAGACGGCTCAACGAAGAATCTATCAATATATTTTACGTCAAGACCCCAATTGAATATGGTATGACTGGAGAATAAGTTGCTGCCTGCTACCATTTAAACGATCGTTTAAACTTCAACAGACCAGGAGGAAATAAAATGGATATTTATACTTTTGCAATGCAAATGGAAAAGAATGGTGAGGATTATTATCGTGAGTTGGAACAAAAATGCAAAAACAAAGGCATGAAAAAAGTATTTGCAATGCTGGCAGAGGAAGAAGAAAAGCACTACCAGATAATTAAACAGATCCGCGAAAAAACTATTCTACCTGAAGGTGTCGAGTCAGAAGTATTGACCGATGTTAAAAATATCTTTCAACAAATGAAAGAGGATAAACTTAATTTTGAGCAAGGTTTTTATATAGACACTACAGAAGAAACTAATGCATACAGGAAAGCGCGGGATATAGAAGAGACCAGTCGAAAATTTTATCTTGAAAAAGCCGAAGAAGAAACCGATAAACAATCCGAACTTCTGCTGAGGATGCTTGCCAGGGAAGAAGATAAGCATTACCGCATTATGGACAACATAGTTGAGTTTGTATCAAGACCCGAACCTGGAAACTGGCTCGAGGATGCGGAGTGGCATCATTTGGATAATTATTAACCAGGCCAACTTCAAAAAATCTCCTCCGACAAAACAAAACTAAAGCTACAGGTTGGATGAACTGGTAAAATGTCAGGCAACCAAAGTATGGATTGCTGTCGTCAGGGAGCTCAATAACCTGACGACAGCACAAAAGCAAGTGCTGCAAAGAAGTGCCGATCTTTATGGTCATGGTGATAACTACAAAGCGATAACGAACAAAGCATGACGGCTGTGAAAATGGGCATCGTAACCATTGATGAGCCCTGATACAACTACCCACTAATCTCGAAGGTTGAAAAGCCCATGAATCAAACACATGACCCACCTTTCCGGTTTAAAAAAAGCAGACCGGTATTCAGTCAATTTTCTGCTCTTTTCCTTACGTTGGTGGCCATTCTCACTGTATTCCTGCTCGGAGGATGCAGTGACATGGTATTGCTTCATCCAAAGGGCCCGATAGGCGAGATAGAACGCTATGTTATCATCATAGCGTTTGTACTCATGCTTATCGTCGTTATTCCTGTTATCATCATGGCCTTCTGGTTTCCCTGGAAATACCGGGCCTCCAACACTCAAGCGGAATATGCACCAAAATGGAATTATTCCGGAAAGATAGAGTTAGCTGTCTGGCTAATCCCTGCCGCCATTGTTTCGTGTCTCGGGGTTCTTATCTGGCATACCACTTTCCAGGTTGATCCATATAGACCGCTCGACTCAACTGTTAAACCTGTCGAGATCCAAGCAGTATCTCTTGATTGGAAATGGCTGTTTATCTATCCAGAACAGAATATAGCTGTTGTCAATCAGCTTGTTTTTCCGGTCGATGTTCCACTTAATTTCAAGATTACTTCCGACACGGTCATGACCTCTTTTTTTATTCCGCAGCTAGGGAGCCAGATATACGCTATGGCCGGTATGGAAACCATGCTGCATCTCATGGCCACTGAAGCCGGAACATTTAGAGGACAGAATCAGCAGATCAGCGGCACCTGGTATTCCGAGATGAATTTTGAGGCGATTGCGACTACCCCGGAAGAGTATGAGGCATGGCTTGCAAAAATCCGGACATCAACTGAAAAACTTGATCCTGATCGGTACCAAAGTTTGGTACAGCCGACAGCCGGCTATCCGGTAACCTACTTTTCTTCAGTCGAACAGAATCTTTTTAAGTCTATCATTGGTAAATATATGCCAAGCACTCATAACCACGGGTCCGCCTCCGGCGGAGAATCGAATTCCATGCATATGCAAACCGCTGGCCCTAAGGGAGAATAACATGTTTGGAAAATTAAGCCTTGACGCGGTTCCCTATCACGATCTTATCGCTATGGGTGCCGTTGTCGGTTCACTATTAGCCGGGCTGGTTATCCTGTCCCTGATTACCTATTACCGTAAATGGAAATACCTTTGGTTCGAGTGGCTGATTAGTCTCGACCATAAAAAAATCGGTATAATGTATATTATCCTGGCTCTTGTCCTCTTGCTTCGGGGATTTTCCGATGCCATCATGATGAGAGCACAACAGGCTATAGCCCTGGGCAGCCCTGGTTTTCTTCCTCCGGATCATTACAACCAGATTTTTACCGCTCACGGAACAATAATGGTACTGTTTGTTGCCATGCCATTTCTAACCGGCTTGATTAACATCATCGTACCGCCCCAGATAGGCGCGCGGGATGTGGCATTTCCTTATCTCAACTCCGTGAGTTTCTGGCTGACAGCCGCTGGGGCAATGCTGATGATGGTATCTCTCGGGCTTGGGGAATTTTCAAAAGCAGGTTGGTCGGGATATGCTCCGCTTACAGAGCTGGAGTACAGTCCCGATACGGGGGTCGATTACTGGCTGTGGGCTTTGCAGATTGCCGGTGTCGGGTCGGTGCTGACCAGCATCAATTTCATTGTCACCATCCTAAAAATGCGCGCCCCGGGAATGAAACTCATGCGCATGCCTATTTTCACATGGAATGCACTCTGCACCTCTATTCTCATACTGTTCTCATTTCCCATCCTGACCGCAGCGCTTGCAATGCTGACGCTTGACCGCTACCTGGATATGCATTTCTTCACCAATACTCTCGGCGGCAACACAATGATGTACGTGAACCTGTTCTGGATCTGGGGACATCCGGAAGTATATGTTGTTGTTATCCCGGCATTTGGTGTGTTTTCTGAGGTTGTTGCCACTTTTTCCAGAAAACCCCTGTTTGGTTATGCTTCCATGGTCTGGGCCACTGTAGCAATTACCTTTCTATCTTTTTCGGTCTGGCTGCACCATTTTTTTACTATGGGTGCCGGCCCCGGTGTCAACTTCTTTTTTGGCATAACCACAATGATTATCGCCATTCCCACCGGTGTTAAGATATTCAACTGGCTTTTTACTATGTATCGAGGCCGCGTGAAGTTGACATCCCCGATGCTCTGGACTATGGGATTTATCTCTACTTTTGCAGTCGGGGGCATGACAGGAGTTCTTCTGGCCGCTCCGCCTGCCGACTTTGTCTTTCATAACAGTTTATTTCTTATCGGCCATTTCCACAATGTCCTGATTCCCGGTGCCCTGTTCGGTTATTTTGCAGGATATTCGTATTGGTTTCCGAAGGCAATCGGTTTTCCTCTAGACGAGAAATGGGGAAAACGTGCTTTCTGGTGCTGGCTGATTGGCTTCTATTTTGCTTTCATCCCTCTTTATATCCTTGGTTTTATGGGAATGCCCCGCCGTCTTGCCTACTATGATAACCCGGCATGGCAACCCTATCTGATTATCGCTGCATTAGGCACTGCGATCATTGCCCTGGGTGTCCTTTGCCAGATAATTCAACTGATCGTCAGTTTCAGACAACGCAATGCCACTCGTGATTTAACCGGGGATTCCTGGGAAGATGGTCGAACCCTTGAATGGGCGATTGCCTCCCCTCCGCCGGTATATAATTTCGCTAAAATACCGATGGTTCACGCCACCGACGCCTTCCTGGACATGAAGGAAAAAGGTACTGCATATCAGAGACCGGAGCATTACGAGGATATTCATATGCCTAAAGATACAGCATACGGATTCATCAACGGCATGTTGGCTTTCACCTTCGGCTTTGGCATGATTTGGCACATCTGGTGGCTGGTGGTAGTCAGCGCTCTTGCACTGGTTTATACAATTATTGCCCGTGCATCTGATGATGATATCCATTATGTCATCCCTGCCGCGGAAGTTGAACGTATTGAAAATGAACGTTATCAGCAGCTTGATGAAGCAGCTTTCAACCGGCGGGAAAAGCCTGTCACTCCTTAACACTAGACGAGAGATAAACCGATGATCAGCGAAGCTGCAAACATGGATGCCATCTATGTCGACACACATGAAGAAGAGAATGCCACCGAAAATCAAGCGCTCGGCTTCTGGTTGTACCTTATGTCCGACTTGGTTATTTTTGCCGGTATTTTTGCGACATATGCCGTTCTTGTAAACAATACCGCAGGAGGTCCTTCTGGGAAGGATCTTTTCCATTTACCCTATGTACTGGCCGAAACGATGCTGCTGCTCTTCAGCAGCGCCACCTGCGGCATGGCAATGCTTGCTGTGCATGAAGGCAGAAAAGATCGTGTTCTTATCTGGTTTGTCGTCACCTTAATACTGGGATTCGGCTTTATAGTTATGGAAATAAACGAGTTTCTCCATCTGATCCATCAAGGCCACGGTCCCGATCGCAGTGCATTTCTTTCCGCTTTTTTTACCCTGGTTGGCACTCACGGCCTTCATGTGAGTGCCGGCCTGATCTGGATGACAGTAATGATTGGCCAGATCATCACCAAAGGACTGACCGTACCGGTTCAATCACGACTGGCCCGGCTCAGCATGTTTTGGCACTTTCTGGATATCGTGTGGGTAGCCGTTTTTACCATCGTTTACCTGTTGGGGGTAATGTAAATGAACCATCAAACTGTTGATCACAGCAGCACCGGCGCAAGTGAGGGAACGTTCAAAGCATACGTAACAGGCTTCATTCTCTCCATCGTTCTGACTGTCATTGCCTTTGGGATTGTCATGAGCGGTGTCCAGTCGCGTTTTATCGTCCTTTTTACCATTATAGCGGCGGCCATTGCCCAGATCCTTGTGCACCTGCATTATTTCCTGCATCTCAGGACATCCTCGGATGCGCGCTGGAATGCTATGGCGTTGATATTCACCGTGCTGCTTATGACTCTATTCATTGGTGGATCTCTCTGGATCATGTACAACCTCAATTATCGTATGATGTAACCATGGAGGTTATGCAAAACTCTTTATCTGCGTGCTTGCACCAAGGGCAGGTATCCCTTAAGGCATATCTCTCCCTCCAGAAGTTAATGGCATACTAGTTGCAAAATGACTGTATGACAGAGACAATATTCCCTGGAGGTCCTCATGAAATACTTTACAAAACAACCATTGCTCAAAAATATTTACAAATCGGCAAAATCATTAAAGGGGCCAGGTACAAGTCCTGTCTCTACTCTTGCCACAATGGCGTCACTCGGACTTAGCCTCAGCTATTTATTGTCAAACAGGAATAAATTGGTCGGGTCTGGAAAAAAGGAAGTTGAGAAACAAAAGCCCAACCAGCTGAATGATCAACCCCCGACTACCGAAAACACATATTATGAGGCTGCTCCGCGTGCAATTTCCGGATCACATCGCAACATTGGAGAGTCTCATACCGGCAATGGCGCAATGATGAAAAAAAGCGGTCAAGTTGCTCTCGGCTCTGCTGCTCTTTTGAGCATAATGTATCTGGTGCGCAAAAGAAAGTGATTGCAAGTGCCTAATTTGGCAGTGATTGTCCAACAAGACCTGCTGGATCTTTTTTGTAAGCTTTCAACAGATACAGACATACATGCTAAGGAGATCATTATGAAAAAAAATACCAGTGATTTTTTGATTCAATGTCTCTACGACTGGGGAATACGCAGAATTTACGGCTATCCCGGAGATGGTATCAACGGCATTATGGGAGCTCTCAATAGAGCGCAGGAAAAGATACGATTCATCCAGGCACGACACGAAGAACTGGCGGCATTTGAAGCCTGTGCCCACGCTAAATTCACCGGTGAAATTGGAGTATGTCTGGCAACTTCAGGACCGGGAGCCATTCATCTGCTTAATGGGCTCTATGATGCGAAGAAAGATCATATGCCGGTGCTGGCGATAGTTGGCCAGCAGGCAACCATCGCGATGGGAACCGATTACCAACAGGAAATCGACCTGCTTTCTCTTTTTAAAGATGTTGCCCACAATTATGTCCATATGGCTTCCAATCCAGCTCAGATTCGTCATCTGGTTGACCGATCAATACGAATTGCCATTGCCGATCGAACCATTACCTGCATCATTATTCCAAATGATATCCAGGAAATGGATATGGCAGCAGCACCTCCCAGAAAGCATGGCGCTAATTTTTCAGGCGTCGGATATCGTCGCCCTCGGGTTATACCGGCTGAGGATGACATCGATAAAGCTGCCGACATCCTCAATGAAGGTAAAAAAGTTGCTATATTGGTTGGGGCTGGTGCCTTGAAAGCGACCGATTTAGTCATGGAAACGGCAGAACTTCTTGGTGCCGGGGTAGCAAAAGCTCTGCTCGGCAAGATGGCTCTTCCCGATGATCTGCCTTATGTCACGGGATCTATAGGGCTGCTCGGCACCAAGCCGACATGGGATATGATGATGAACTGCGATACCTTCTTCATGATCGGTTCTTCATTTCCTTATTCCGAATTTCTACCCAAAGAAGGTCAAGCTAAAGGAATCCAAATAGATATTCAGGCAAGGATGCTTTCGACCCGCTTTCCAATGGATGTGAATTTGCATGGTGAAACGGTTTTAACCCTGCAGGAACTCCTACCGAGGCTAAAGAGAAAGGAGGATCGTTCCTGGCGACAAAAAATTGAAAAAGACGTCGCCGATTGGTGGAACATAATGGAATCCCGAGCAATGATGACTGCTAAACCTATCAACCCGCAGCGACTGTTCTGGGACCTATCCCCTCTTTTGCCCGATAACTGCATTATAACCTGTGACTCCGGTTCAGCTGCCAACTGGTATGCGCGGGATATCAAGGCAAAAAGAGGAATGATGGGGTCACTTTCAGGTGGACTTGCCACTATGTGTCCGGGGGTGCCTTACGCGCTGGCAGCCAAATTCAGTTATCCCGATCGTCTTGTAGTCGCTACTGTCGGCGATGGAGCGATGCAAATGCTGGGAAATCTGTGTTTGATAAATATTGCTCATTTCTATCCTGAATGGTCAGATCCGCGCCTCATCGTCCTGGTTTTAAATAATCGTGACCTCAATCAGGTTACCTGGGAGCAACGTGTCATGTCTGGTGATCCAAAATTTTCCGTATCGCAGGATATACCAGCTTTTAATTATGCAGAATATGGTAAATTATTGGGGCTTGACGGAATTGAAATAAAAACTCCGGAAGAGATAAAGCCAGCTTACCAGTATGCCCTCCAGGCTAACCGACCTGTGGTAATAGATGCCCATTGCGATCCCGATGTACCACCATTGCCGCCGCATATCAATTTTGAACAGGCTAAGGGGTATATGTCAACACTCTTCAAAGGAGATCCCAATGAGAAAGGTATTATAAATCAATCAGCTAAACAGATGATATCGAGCTACCTGACCAGATTGAAACCCTAAGATGAAAAATCTGCCTGGAAAGTCATGAAGAAAAAAGCAAAGAAGTGGGGGCTGATTTTCAAAACAGCTGGTCAAAATTTTTTTAGAGGACGACCTTTTATTTACAGTTCCTCCATAGCCTATTTTGCCATCTTTTCATTACCGGCAATGGCCATCATCGCCGTATTGGTTGCCGGATCCTTTTATGAAGATGCAACTGTAAGAAACGAGATGCTGGAGCAGGTAACGCAATTAGCAGGCCAGGACAGTGCCTCGGAAGTAGCGCGGATCATGGATAAGATGTCCCGACATCCGGAAAGTAATCTGACAAAAATTATAAGCATTGCCACACTCCTCTTCAGTGCCACCACCGCTTTAGCTACCCTGCAGGAAAGTATAAATACAATATGGCATATCAGGCCCAAACCTAAGAAGGAAGTTGTCAAATTCCTGGTCAACAGACTTTTGTCACTACTGATAGTTTGCTCTCTAGGAATCTTGTTGCTGCTCTCCTTAATTGCGGATACGGTCCTCACAGTTTTTAGAGACCTTATTAATCAATACTTGTCCACATTTGCATATCAACTCATCTGGATTATCAATACTTTTGCTACCGGCGCTATCATCACAATTATCTTTGCTCTGATTTATATGATATTGCCGGATGCAAAAATTAAATGGAAATATGTCTGGATAGGCGCACTTATCACTGCTGTGCTATTTTTACTGGGAAAGTATATAATTGCTCTCTATCTCAAAAACACAAACTTTACTGAATCTTATGGTGCTGCCGGTTCACTGGTTGCGCTCCTGGCCTGGGTCTATTATTCCGTCTTGATTCTACTTTTCGGCGCAGAATTCACCTATGCTTATACCCAACAGGTCGGGGGCAAGATCACTCCGAAAAACCATGCAGTTTCCATCAGAATTGAGGAAATAGAGCGAGATATCCCATCCTGATTCGATTAACGTCCATCATACAAGGACTGAACTGAGTGACAGGCACCATATGTCATTATTTCTTCTTTTTGATGAAACGATTTACCGTACTAATGATCTGATTGAAATTTGCAACGAGCGTTCTGATTCTGCTGGTAGCGTCGCTTAAAAGGAGCATTGAATCAGCACCTGTCTGAAAGATCGAACTGACGATCACTTTGTTACTTTCTATCTGTTTTTTCAGTTCTTCACTCAAGAGGGCCGCGTTTCCACTTAATACCTCAAGATTCAGCAATAAATTCTCGATTTTTTGCTGATTCCCCGCAAGCGTTTTGTTTACTTCCGTTAAGAACTGATTTGCTTTTTTAAGTATTACCAATAAATAAATGCCAATGGCCAGGCCAAGAAGCGCCAGCAACATCAGGACTATCCCTTCAGTTGTTACAGTAAGAGTCATTTTTAATCCCCGTTCTTTTTTGTGCCTGCGAGTTGTTATTTACCGCGTACCAGTCTACGCTTCAGTTTTCTCTGTTACTTCCGACGCTACAGAGCGGAGTTCGTCTTTTTTTGTTTTCATGAGGTCATTAAGTTGTTTTTTTCTTTCGGTAAGTTCTACCTGGAGACGATCAATTTGATTTTGAGTTGTGTCCGAAATCATTTCCCGGGTTTCTCGACCCGCTCGTGGAGCAAATAATAACCCTACACCAACACCGACTGCCAAACCAACGAGCGAGGCCGATATTGAATTAGCCAATGCCTGGTTTTGCTCTCTTTTTCTGTTGCTCTTTGAATTAAAGACTAAGTCAGCTGCTTCTCTTGCCAATACTGCGTATCCGCTTAACTTTAGAAAATTCTCAATCATCTTTCCGTTCTCCTGGTTTAATATTTAAGGTTGATGACGCAAATCGCTCCTAAAATGCTCCACTTGTTCTAAAAATCTATTCATTACAACATACTCCAGTTGCACATAGAAGTTCTAACAAATAATTCCTAGCGAAAAATATGCCATTCTTTTGAAATTCTTGAGTCCTCCCGTATACCTCTGATTCATGCCTATTTAGCTTAGCAAAACGTACTGGTGCCCTACCTCATGAACGTTGTGTTGATTCTCGGAATATAATCTTTTTTTTCAATACGTTGGACCTTGTTTCATTTTTTCTCTTGATCAATACAATATTCACCAAAGGCCAGTCCGTGCAGCGCCATCTTCGGGAGTATGTCACGAGACCAACTATGGTTCACTGCCAAAAATTTGGAGCTAACGCCACCTGAATTGATGAGAAATGCTGGTTAGATTTTTCTCATGCCTTCATTGTCCGATTCAACAGGAATTAATCCGACTAAACCGGATGTTTTTTACAAAAATCAATTCATTATCTTTAAAGACAAGCTAACATACAGTACTATTTGAAAGTTGAAGCGTGGTATGTTTATTGCTCTTAGCCAAGTAACTTCCTGTGCAGAATTTGAAAGTAACTACTCGGCATTGATAGCCCGCATTTCTCATGAGAAATACCGGGACAGCTGCTCGGAAGCCAATGGGGCAAAAAAGGTATTGAGAATGAGGTGTAACAAGACATCGGTAAAATGTCATAAGCGCTAGAAGAACATTATGCAAACTGAACGAGAATTTGAAAGACAGGAAGAAGATAAGGATTTCGTACCTGTTATCCTAAAGCGAACCGATGAAGCGTTAAAACATCCTGACGATATCCTGGAAAAGGCCATTAACCTTGGCATAGAACAACAAAACAGGGCATTTTTCTCATTGCTGCTTTCCGCAATGGCTGCCGGACTCATTCTCGGCTTCACAGCCATGTCGGTTGCAATTGTTGAAAGCCAGATGTTGCAGCTGTCACCTGCCTTCTCTACTCGACTGGCAACTGCAATCGTTTATCCTCTCGGTTTTGTCCTTTGTATAATGAGCGGAGCACAACTTTTTACCGAACACACGGCAACCGCCGTTTATCCTATTCTCGACCGACGAGGAAATATTATAAAGCTGTTGCGGTTGTGGGCGATTGTGATCAGCGGAAATCTTATAGGAGCCATGCTCATTTCGATTTTTCTGATTTCAGCTGAAGACGTCATCAATGCCAAAACAGGATACATTGCGATTGGTAAACATCTGGTGGATTACGAAACCATTCCATTTTTTTTCAGCGCATTACTCGCCGGTTGGCTCATGGCACTTGGTGCCTGGCTGGTACTGGCTTCCGCCCCGGCATTCAGTCAGATGGTTTCCATCTATATTGTCACATTCATTATAGGAATAGGAGGATTACATCATTCTATCGCCGGCTCAGTCGAGATGTTTACAGCATATTTGATCAGTGATCTTTTTAGTTACACACAGGTTCTTCGTTTTTTAGTTCTCACCATATTCGGAAATTTAGTTGGTGGGAGTATTTTTGTCGCATTATTAAACTATGGCCACATTCGCAAAACTCAGCGGACACACCAAGAAGAATAAAAGAGCAACACACATCTCTTTTATAATTCTATATATAGCAAGACAAGTTAACTAAATCTTTTAAAGAAGCTATCTGTTTCTTTTTTTGCCCTGTCTTTTGCATAACCATATTTTTCCTGCAGTTTGCCTACCACTTTATCGTAGTTTCCCGCCATCTCATCCAGCTCATCATTTGTAAGCTTTCCCCATTGGACTTTAGCTTCGCCTTTGATCTGACTCCACTTGCCTTTAACGATATCTTTATTCATGATCTTCTGCCTTTTTTATGGATTTATCTGTGCAACCCCTACCAGTAATCAAGCAATTAACGTTCCAGTCAGAAGTTAACAGTAATGATTAACACTTCAAAAATCCAGAAGATATCGACGCCCTGCTGACACCCGAACTGTTGTTTCTTGGAATGTTCAAATCCTGGCAACCTGTGAGTCTGATTAAATCGGACGCTTCCTATCAGTTGGAATAAAGAAATCTGCTTCCTCAACTTTTTGAGTATTGAATTTTGACCACGCAAATCACATTTCCCGCGAAAAACAAACGGCCTGGCATATAAATTGTATAAACAGGCTGATGATGAAAGTCCATAACAGCTGAGGTCCACTCTGGAGGAAAACACAGATGCAATTAACAACGGGTCATCCATATCCACTCGGTGCAACATTTGATGGTGTCGGCACAAATTTCTCAATCTTCTCCGAGATCGCCGAACGGGTTGAGTTATGTCTCTTTGACGATGATGACAAGGAGACGCGGTTAGAACTCGAAGAAGTAACCGGTTATTGCTGGCATGGATATTTAGCCACGGCAGGGCCTGGTCAACGCTATGGATATCGAATTCACGGACCTTGGGATCCCAAAAATGGCCATCGATGTAATCCTGAAAAACTTCTTCTTGACCCATATGCCAAAGCTTTTGATGGTCGCATTTTATGGGACGAAGCGGTCTTCGCCTACAGTTTCAAGGAAGGTCCGGACCAAAAAAGCGGCAGCGACAGCATGCCTTTTGTTCCTCGCTGTGTAGTACATCAACCCTATTTTGACTGGGATGGCGATCGGCTGCTTCGCATCCCGTGGCATGAGACTATTATCTATGAAACCCATGTAAAAGGCCTTACCATGACTCATCCCGACGTCCCCGATGAACTGCGTGGAACATATGCCGGGCTGGCCCATCCCTCAATTATTAATTATCTTACCGATCTCGGTATAACGGCTATTGAACTTTTGCCGATTCATCAGTTTGTGCACGACATGCACCTGCTTGAGCGAGATTTACGCAATTACTGGGGTTATAACAGTATCAACTATTTTACTCCGCATGATGAGTACGTTGCAGATCATCGGCCGGGAAGCGGGGTTGCCGAATTCAAACAAATGGTCAAAAAGCTTCACCAGGCAGGAATAGAGGTTATTCTCGATGTGGTATATAACCATACCGCCGAAGGCAACCACCTCGGTCCGTCTTTATGCTTTAAAGGCATCGACAACTCCTATTACTACCGTCTGACGGATGACAAGCGATATTACATGGATTATACCGGCTGCGGCAATAGTCTCAATATGCGCAATCCCCATGTATTACAGCTCATAATGGATTCCCTGCGCTATTGGATTGAGGAGATGCATGTCGATGGGTTCCGTTTTGATCTGGCGGCAACTCTCGCACGCGAATTGCATGATGTCGAAAAGCTTTCTGCTTTCTTCGATATTATCCAGCAGGACCCTGTGATAAATCAGGTCAAACTGATAGCCGAACCATGGGATATAGGTGAAGGCGGATATCAAGTCGGCAATTTTCCACCGGTATGGACGGAATGGAATGGCAAGTACCGTGATTGTATCCGTGACTTCTGGCGAGGTGAAGAACAGACACTGCAGGAATTTGCATCACGCTTTACAGGGAGTTCGGATCTCTATGAGAATTCCTCGCGTCTTCCTCATGCCAGTATTAATTTCGTCACTGCTCACGATGGATTCACCATGGCCGATCTTGTTTCATATAATGAAAAACATAATGAGGCCAATGGGGAAGACAACAATGACGGTGAAAGTCATAACCGTTCCTGGAACTGCGGCGTTGAAGGTCCAACCGACGATGCAGAAGTAATCCAGCTGCGCAAACGGCAGGTACGAAACTTTATGACAACTTTACTGCTTTCTCAAGGAGTGCCAATGATCCTTGGCGGTGATGAAATCGGCCGGAATCAGCAAGGCAACAACAATACGTACTGCCAGGACAACGATCTTTCCTGGTATGACTGGAATTCCATAGACGAAGATCTTCTGTCATTCTGTCGGAACCTTATTAATTTTCGTAAGAACCATCATGTTTTCCATCGGCGCGGCTGGTTTCAGGGAAAATCGATTCATGGCAGCGAAACCAGCGATATCGCATGGTTCACGATTGAGGGCGAAGAGATGACGGAAGATGATTGGCACCACGGCTACACACAAACACTTGGTGTTTTTATGAATGGGGCCATCCAGGCTTTAAACCCGCTAAGGGAAGCATTAATTGATGACGATTTTTATCTTCTTATAAACGCCCACCATGAATCCATAAACTGCACTCTCCCGGAAGGGCGTTGGAGCCGTCAATGGCGCGTTGTCTTTGATACCGACACAGGATGGGAAGAAGATGGGAATAAGGAGTTTGCAGCTGGAGATAAAATAAAAATTGAGGCCAGGTCATGGTGTGTTTTAAGTGCTGAAGCTGAGCGCAATATTTCAGAAATTGAATTTACCCAGGGTAATCCATAAGGGATCATATTCACATAATTTTACAGCGACAGGAGGCTAGAATGGCTGAAAAATATTCTCATAAAAACGTAAAAATCGGCAAAGGCGGCGAACTGCATCAACAAGCTGGAGATAAAGTGGACACCATGACAACTCAGCAGGGAGCTCCCATCGCCGACGATCAAAATTCATTAAGAGCCGGAGCTCGCGGTCCTACTCTGCTTGAGGATCAGATTCTTCGGGAAAAGCTTTTTCATTTTGACCATGAACGTATTCCCGAGCGTGTTGTCCATGCCCGGGGTTTTGGTGCTCATGGTTATTTTGAAACCCTTGATCCACTATCAGATGTAACATGTGCTGATATCTTTCAGCGAAAAGGTGAAAAGACACCTTTATTTATACGCTTTTCCACGGTGGCCGGAAACAAAGGCTCTTTTGATCTTGCTCGGGATGTACGTGGTTTTGCAGTTAAGTTTTACACTAAAGAAGGTAATTGGGACCTTGTCGGCAATAACATTCCGGTCTTCTTTATTCAGGATGCCATTAAATTCCCGGATTTAATCCATGCCGTCAAAGTTGCGCCCGACCGTGGTTTTCCGCAAGCCCAAAGTGCTCATGATAATTTCTGGGATTTTATATCGCTCACACCTGAAAGCATGCATATGATCATGTGGATCATGTCCGATCGCGCCATTCCCAGATCATTTCGATTTATGGAAGGATTCGGTGTCCATTCTTTTCGTTTCATCGACGCCAATGGGAAAGCGACCTTTGTGAAGTTTCACTGGAAACCGAAGTTGGGAATGCAATCAGTCATGTGGAATGAAGCGGTTAAAATCAACGGTGCCGACCCTGATTACCACAGACGGGATCTGTGGAACGCCATAACCGCCGGTGATTTCCCTGAATGGGAACTGGGGGTGCAGTTATTTGATGAGAATTTTGCTGAAAAATTTGCATTCGATGTTTTGGATGCCACGAAGATCATCCCCGAGGAGGAAGTACCTATCCGCATTGTCGGGCGTATGGTGCTTGACCGGGTTGTTGATAATTTCTTTGCCGAGACAGAACAAGTCGCTTTTTGTACTCAAAATATTGTCCGCGGTATCGATCATTCGGAGGATCCTCTACTCCAGGGCCGCAGTTTTTCCTATCTTGATACTCAACTCAAAAGGCTTGGCGGACCGAACTTCACCCATATCCCCATCAATGCTCCCAAATGCCCTGTGCATAATTTCCAGCAGGATGGTCATATGGCAATGCATAATCCCAAGGGGCGTGCCAATTATGAGCCTAACAGCTGGGGACCGGAAGAAGGCGGCTCCCGCCCGAGTGATGATAAAGGTTTCACCAGTTACGCACAGAAAGTTGAAGGTACAAAACAGCGCGTACGTTCGGAATCTTTTGCCGATCATTACAGCCAGGCAAGACAGTTCTATATTAGCCAGACTCCTATCGAGCAGAAACATTTAGAAGATGCTCTTGTTTTTGAACTCAGCAAAGTGGAGCATAAAAGAATCAGAGAACGCATGGTCTCTCATCTCTTGAATATTGATCACAAGCTTGCTGATACCGTAGCCTTAGGCTTAGGACTTGAAGATATGCCGGAAGCAGCCGACGCGGCAATGCCGACACGCAAGGATTTACTGCAATCAGATAAGCTAAGCATCCTCAAAAACGGGCCCGATTTTTTTAAGGGACGCAAGATGGGAGTTCTCATGACCGATGGCGCTGATGCCGATCTTTTTGAAGCACTGCAGAAAGAGATCATGGATAAAGGCGCAATGTTGGAGGTAGTCGCTCCAAAAGTCGGCGGCGTGAAGGACAGCAAGGGAAAACATATAGATGCTCAACAGAAAATAGATGGCGGTCCATCGGTTTTATATGATGCCGTAGCTATCATAATCTCGGACGAAGGTGCTAAAAATCTGGCAGCAGACGCGACTGCGCGCGATTTTGTCAGCGATGCTTATGCACATTGCAAATTCATTGGATACAGCCCTGCGGCAAAACCACTGCTGGATGCTGCAGGTATTCTGGATATGCTTGATGAAGGCTGTGTCGCCCTGGATATAGCGAGTGATGTTCTGCCCTTTATTGCGATGTGCGCTGATCTGCGCCACTGGGAAAGGGAAACTATGGTAGATCAAACCTGATGGTTATTCTCTGAATGATGTAATCCGGTGGTATCGGTTTTTTTTGACCTTTACCACCGGTTGGCAATTTTTCGGAAAAGCATTTCTAAATTAACTGATTGTAAGAATAAAAGTTCGTCTCAGTGGTTTCTCAATACGTTGATCAGCTCTTTCTTTTTCATCTTTGAGCGGCCTTCAATACCGACTTCCTTGGCTTTATTATAAAGCTCCGACTTGCTCCATTCCTCGTATTTTTGTGCCTCGCCACCTTTTTCTCCCGTTTCTTTTTTGGGACTGTTCGCGATCCTGGCGGCCTTTTCCTTACTCATGCCTTTATCACGGAGAGCCTGGTATTGTTCTTCGTCTTTAATTCTATTATCAGGCATAGCTATATCCTCCATTTATTATAACCTGCTTAGCCGTTAATGATACGTCCGCCGTTAGGATGAAGAACCTGTCCTGTCATATAGGACGCATCAGCGCTCGCTAAAAAGAGATAACAAGGGGCAATTTCAAATGGTTCCCCCGGCCTTCCTGCCAAAGTATTTCCTCCGAAACTTTCGACCTTTTCTGCATCCTCACTTGCTGGGATCAAAGGAGTCCATACCGGGCCGGGGGCGACTCCATTGACCCGGATATTATCCTTGGCAAGGCTTATGGCAAGCGATCGTGTAAGAACAGTGATTGCGCCTTTAGTACAGGCGTAAGGGATCAGTGTAGGATGACCTTGGTAGGCAGTTACCGAGGTTGAGTTCACAATCACTCCACCATTTTTCAGATAGGAATAAGCCGACTGGATCATATAGAACATAGAGAAAAAGTTCGTATCAAAAGTTCTCTTAAGCTGTTCCGGCATAATATCTGTGATGGAATCGTAATCATGCTGTTCTGCGGCATTATTGACAAGAATGTTGATCTGTCCGAATGTAGCCACAGTTTTTTCGATGACTTGTCTGCAAAATACGGGGTCTCCGACATCGCCCGACAGACAAAGACACCGGCGTCCTGTTTTTTCTACCCGTTGCTGTGTATCCCGGGCGTCTTCGTGTTCATCCAGGTAAACAATAACCACGTCGGCGCCTTCCTTTGCAAAGAGAATACTGACAGCTCGTCCGATACCGCTGTCACCTCCTGTGATTATCGCGACTTTCTCCTGCAATTTTCCACTGGGACGATAATCTTCATCTTCTGATTTGGGCAGCGGATTCATTTCGGACCGCCGTCCAGGCTGTTTATCCTGGTGCTGAGGGGGTTGTAGTTTTTCTTTTTCGCTATTCATATGATCCTCCTTGAAAAGTCATAGAATGACAAACATGAAATTTATGTTCATGTCAGAAAAAACATGAAGAGGCGGAAAGACTGCGATGAGGCTATTCCGGTTGAGTCAAAGTTCTTAATCTCTGATTAAGCATAATCCATGCCTGTAGCCATTGCTGACATCAGAAAAATACTTCATCTTTTTCCAATCAAATCCTGTCTTCAACAAACTTGAGTAGATCACGGGCATTGTGTATTGCATGCCCTTCAAGATCATTATTGAAATAAGCATAAACGTCACGTCCCGCGGCTGAATGTGCAGCCAGCTTTTCAGCCACTGCTCGCAGTTTTTGGTAAGAATAATCTCCTCCATAATCTTTGCCGTGGAATCGATAATAAACCCATTCTGAGGTGGTCAAATCAGGATGGTTGTCGATAAGATCATGAATACACAGAGCAGCGCCATACTTCTCAAGCACTTTAAAAACGGGATCAATCAACCAGGAAGTATCGCGAAATTCGAGGGCGAAACGCAATTTGCCCGGTACTTTTTCAAGAAACTCATCAAGCCTCTCTGGATTGGCATTCCATTTAGGAGGAAGTTGCACCAGAATCGGACCGAGTTTTTCATGTAACATTGAGGCGCCTTCTATAAAATTAGGCAGAAATTTTTGAGGGTCCTTCAGTTTCTTCCTGTGGGTTCCATAGCGGCTGAATTTAAGGGCAAAACAGAAATTTTCCGGCACTTTTTCGCGCCACTTACTGAAAGTTTCCGGTTTGGGCAGATTATAAAAAGTATTGTTTATTTCTACTGTGTTGAAATGCTCGCAATAGTGTTCCAGCCAATCCGATTTGGCAAGATTCTCCGGATAGAATATTTCCTTCCAGTGATCATACTGGTAGCCTGATGTACCTATTCGTATTTGAGTTTTATGTCTGGCCATTGAAGATCCTCCATCAAAGGGTACGTTGGCACTTCGACCTTAGGGCGCCCGGGTATTAGGTCGAAAAGTGACCATCTGGCATGTATATTGATTTACTTATTAGAAATGCATGATATCTGCCATTTTGGATAAAAACTCCACGCACAACTGGTGCCGAAATGAAACTATCTGATGTTACGGGAAATACTTCCCGTCTTTTCCTTGAATTTCATGGTGACATTTTGGATCTTCTCAACAGAGTTCCCGAAAGAGGCAATACCGTCATCCATGAATTATTCCGCAGAGCCTCGATAAAAGATATTCTGGAAAGTCTTGGTGTTCCCCATACCGAAGTGGGAAAGATTATACTTGATGGAGTAGAACAGGGATTTGAGAAAATTGCAGAAAATGAAGATCATTTCGAAATATTCCCCCTCTCTCCGGCCCTCCCGCCAACTATTGCAACTGTTCTTCGCCCGGATCCTCTGAAAAACTGCTGTTTATTTTTAGTGGATATTAATGTCGGAAGGCTGTCAGGACTGCTGCGAATGGTCGGATGCGATGCTGAAAATGTAGATAAGGCGAATACCAGTCGTGCTATTGTCGCAAAAGCAGTTCAATATGGTCGTATCCTTCTGACACGAAATAAAGACCTGCTTAAACATCGGGAACTGGTTTACGGTCGTCTGGTAAGAAATCAGGATCCAGACCTCCAACTGAGGGAAATTATCAATCTTTATAATTTGGAGAATATTATTGAGCCGTATACACGCTGCATCTCCTGTAACAGCCTTCTGGCAGATGTCAAAAAAGAGGAGATCATCGACCGTCTTCTGCCTCTCACCAAAAGATACTTTAATCATTTCAAAATATGTACCGACTGCCGTAAAATTTACTGGCAGGGCAGCCATCATGACAAAATGAAAAAAAAGTTAGAAATAATCGTCGGTAAAAATCCTTAATATACCCTTCAATATTTTACCCTGCGCAAAGTCCCCTATCAGTTGATAAAGTATGACGAGGCTAACAGGGTACCTGAGTATTGATATACTCATTACTGTTCTTTTTTAGTGACCCTCCATATGATGTTGCCTACATCATCGGCTACAAGCAATGCTCCCTGTTTATCGACAGCTACTCCAACGGGCCTTCCAAGCGCATCTCCGTCCTCACTCAGGAAACCTGTCAAAACATCAACAGGAGCACCGCTTGGCATGCCTTGATGAAAAGGCACGAAAATAACTTTATAACCGCTCGGAGGTTCTCTATTCCAGGAACCATGCTGTCCCACAAACATTCCATTTTTAAATAATTCGGTCAAATCAGCATCTTTCGAGGAAGCAAGACCAAGACTTGATGTGTGCGTACCCAAAGCATAATCCGGGACTATTGCTTTTTCTACCAGATCAGGTCGCTGCGGTTGCACCCTCGGGTCGAGGTGCTGTCCAAAGTAGCTGTAAGGCCAGCCATAGAAACCATTATCCTGCACTGAAGTCATAAAATCAGGCACAAGATCACTGCCAAGTTCATCCCGCTCGTTGACAGATGTCCATAATACGCCGGTTTCAGGTTCCCAGGCCATTCCATTGGGATTTCTTAATCCAGATGCGAAAATTCGCTTGTGCCCTGTCTCGAGGTTGAGTTGCCAGATAGCTGCCCGGCCCTCCTCTTTGTCCATTCCTTTCTCACCAATATTACTGTTTGAGCCAACCGTGACATAGAGCATTTTACCTTCCTGGTCTGCAATTATATTGCGAGTCCAATGACGATTAATAGGACCAGCAGGCAAATCCATAACCTTGACGCCAGGTTCAGTTATCTGTGTTTGTCCTTCCTGGTAAGGAAAACGGACAACTGAATCGGTATTAGCTACATAAAAACTGTCTCCTGCCAAAGCCATCCCGAAAGGAGAATTCAGGTTTTCCAGAAAAGTGATGGCAAAATCCACCTTTCCATCTTCGTCGCTGTCCCTCAGCAAGGTTATTCGATTAGCGCTCGGACCACCCGAACCGGCTTTTTTCATTACCCGCTTTATAATCATCCCTTTTAATCCTTTATAATCTTCCGGTTTGGGAGGAGCATTACTTTCGGCTACCAACACATCACCATTTGGAAGTACAAAAACCCACCGGGGATGATCCAGATTCGCAGCATAGGAGGCAACAGTCAATCCCTCGGCCGGCATGGGTACAGCTCCGTTAGGCCAGCCTTTTGCCGGGGCAATGTTTACTGTTGGTATTAAAACCTTAGGGGGAGGAGGAAGAGCGGGATCGGGGCCTACACCAGCAGAAAAAGGCAATCGAGCTTCCTGGGAACAGCTCAAAATCACAATCGACAACACACAGCAAATGAGTAATATTTTAGATCGCATGCAACCTCCTTTCGGGCCGGCATTCCCGCGGGTAAGTATTTTCATGTTCAAAGATGTCACATAAGTGGCTGCAAATATGTATTATGAGTTGGTAATTGTTCACCTTGAATATCAAAATGCTCGTATCCTTACAAACTAGTGACGCAATAGCGAGAGAACAAGTATGTTGGGCATTATTTTTCCGTCTTTTCACGGCCGCTTGCATTTTGAAGTTTGGAACGGTAGGTACAAAACAGGAATTACCGATATATCTTACAGCTTAGAAAAATTACCATGGTAATTTCTTGAAACAGCTGGTATCAGCAATATTCCAAAAATTTTATACTGAATTAATCATAACAATGTTCTGTTAAGCAGCTTCATAAAAATAAAGGAGTAAACAATGATCCAAGCAAAAACAGGTGATAAAGTAGCCGTTCATTATACCGGAAAGCTTGCCGATGGCAGCATATTTGATTCATCAATCGGAGAAGACCCTCTGGAATTCACTCTCGGTGACAACGATCTGATAGATGGTTTCGAAGAAGCCATATTAGGAATGACGGTAGGAGAAAAGAAGACTGTGACAATTGAACCGGATAAAGCCTATGGTGAACCGCATGATGATATGGTGCTTGAAGTTCCCCTTGCCGAAATGCCGGATGATCTCGAACTGAATGTTGGCGATGAACTGGAACTCACCAACGAAGACGACGAACCGATGATAGTTGTTGTCAGTCATCTCACTGATGAGTTTGTCACTCTTGACGGCAATGCTCCACTTGCAGGTGAGACTCTTACGTTCGACCTGGAATTGGTTACAATCGGCTAATTTTGAGTTCACTGTCTTAGCTTCTTCGTGCCTTACTCTAGAAAACCTTTCACTTTGTTCAGGCCCCTTCAAAGCGTGGGAATAAAAAGAAACCCCACTTGTGGGGTAATGGTGAAAACCGGCGCCATTCCTTTGCAACAATCAGGCGGGCGCCGAGTGGTCGATTATATTGTAATAGGAAATTTTTAATTTTTAAAAGACACAGTAAGATCGTCTGATTTAATGAAGTTGTGACAGTGACCATTTTTTTTGCTACTATGATTATGCTTGATGGCACTCATACGTTTTCATCCCATATACTTGAAACTCTTATGTGCATTGAGGAAAAGTGATGAAGAGAAGAATAGTTCATGAATGGAAAAACTGGCTCCTGGAACATATCGGTAATGATAAGTATGAATTATCTCAAAAAGATCAAATTGCAGTTCATGAGATCATTGCCAGAAATGCCATGGATGCGGAAAATCAAAGTCAGCTGATCATTAAGAAAGCCAAAAATGAAAATGTAGATACACCCTGAGGTCCATATAAATGTTGTTACACGTCAATTGTGCAAACATACATGGTTGGTGGATATGCCCGCATCTTCATAAAACGCCATTGATGAAAAAGTCATCAATTTGATCAACCGAATAGCCAATATCTTCTAGAATCTTCCGTGTCTGTTGACCAAACTTCCCGGGCAGGGATCTTATTGAACCCGGCGTTTCGCTCAGCTTCACAGGAATACCAAAACCATATTTTTTTTCTCCTCTCTCTCCAGTATAGCTATGCACCATTTCCCGGTTTCTAAAAAAAGGTTCCGTTAAGATTTCCTCCATATTCTTAACCGCAGCAAAACATACTTCGAGTTCGGCTAATTCAGCATCCCATTCAGCCAATGTTTTTGATAGAAAGATATCACGAAGATCCTGGATTATTTCTTCTTTCTTCTCCTCGTCGTACTGCAGGGAAATGTAAGTAGGACGATTGAGATGTTCACACAATTTTTTCCAGAACCTGTTTTCCACAGCACCTATGGAAAGAAAACGTCCATCTGCTGTTTCATAGGTATTATAACAACCATATCGATGAGATAGCATTGCATCTCCAGCCTCTTGTTTTTGACCGGTCTGCATGGAAAAGTAATAAGGCAGGGACAACAGTCCCAGTACCCCATCTGTCATAGAGATATCAATATACTGACCCTTTCCGGTTTTTTCCCTGGCAAATAGGGCTAAAAGAATGCCTACCGCTGCATTCATGCTGCCACCGGCAATGTCGGCTATCTGCACTCCCGGGATAACTGGTCTTCTACCTTTCTCGCCAATCAGATCCAAGACTCCTGCATTGCTCAGGTAATTTACGTCATGCCCTACCCGGTCGCGAAGTTGACCGATTTGTCCATAGCCGCTGATGGAGCAATAGATAATTCCGGGATTAACCTGCCGAACAGCTTCATAATCAACTCCGAGCCTTTGCACCACACCTGGACGAAATCCTTCAATGACAACATCCGCCTTCTCAACCAGTTTGAAAAATATTTCCAATCCCTCTGGAGTCTTAAGATTGAGGGACATATGGCTCTTATTTCGATTAAGATCATTAAAAAACAGACCGTCTTCCTGAAACTTTTTATCCTCAATGGCTATTACTTCAGCCCCGTGATCAGCAAGAATCATCGAACAATATGGTCCGGGAAGCATTCGCGAAAGATCCAAAACCCTTATCCCGCTCAAAGCACCTGACTGCATCATGTCACCTCCTTTAATTGAAACCGACTGAGACTGAGCGCTCAATCAACGATTTATAACCTGGAATTATCCGATCCTGCAATATTAAAAAAACTGTGACTTGATGATTCTTCCTTTCACTTGTCAAATTCCGAGAGTGAACAATTATCAAGTTGTTATTATAGAAAAATCGAAGTATTGATGATAAAGATCCCACCTGGTGGCTGGGATCTTTAAAGGAATGAATCGACCGGATTCTAAATTTCTCAAAAGACAAACAAAGCTGTTAGTCAGTACCGTTGAAGAGGACATGAATAACAAAAAGATGCACAGCAACGTTGCAATAAATGGTTATGGCCGAATCGGCCAATCCGTATTAAGAGCCATTTACTCTAGCCCTTTTAGATCGAAGTTTAAAATCGTTGCCATAAATGAACTGGCCGATATTGAAACACTGACATACCTCACCCGCTACGATACAACCCATGGTCGATTCCCCTACCCGCTACGTTTCGACAAAGAATACCTCTATATCGGGGAAGATAAAATCCGAATCATTAACGAACCTGACCCGGCTGGACTTCCCTGGAATGAACTTGATATTGACTTGCTCTTTGAGTGCTCCGGATCATTTGACGACAGAGAAAGAGCCGAACAACATCTGCACAGCGGAGCCAAACGAATTCTTTTGTCGCATCCTGCCACACCTCAAGTTGATGCAACGATTGTATATGGGTACAACCATTCTCTGTTGCTGCCGGAACACCAAATTGTTTCCAATGCATCCTGCACTACAAATTGCGTTGTTCCTATCCTGAACATTTTAGACCGGAAACTGGGCATTGAAACCGGCGTTACAACAACTATTCACTCGGCCATGAACGATCAGCCGGTAATAGACAGTTACAACCATACAAACTTGCGTCTCACACGCAGTGCTCTTCATTCGATTATTCCAATCGATACTGGACTTGCAAAGGGAATTGACCGGTTGATGCCGCATCTGGCAAATCGTTTTCAATGCCTCCATCTACGGGTTCCTACGATCAACGTGTCAGTCATGGACCTTTCCATTAATGTAAAAACAGCAACCACAGCTACGAAGATTAACCAGATAATGCGGGAACAGGCGCAAGGTCCACTCCATGGACTTATGGGCTATACTGAGGAACCTCATGCATCTGTCGATTTCAACACCGATCCCCGTTCATCAATTGTTGATGGAACACAGACGAGAGTTTGCGGCGACAAACTGGTCAAAATGCTTTGCTGGTTCGACAATGAATGGGGCTTTGCCAATCGAATGCTCGATGTGGCAAATAAATGGCTTGACCTAAGATAAAGAGAAGAAAAGAATTTTTACGACGCCATCAATGAAGGTTTGCCAATGATCATCTATGAACGAGGCAGAAATATGCAATGGAAACTGGACAAAATTCGCTTTCTTTACCCTCCTGATGACTTTACAGGAACTTTTAGCAATGAGAAAATGCAGGCACGCCATAAAGCCCTGCAGGAGCAAAAGATCAAGGAAATTCTGAGGCAACTGGAAAATGAGAAAGATCCGATTAGGGCGATGCGCATTCTCAATCCGCTTGAACATATCCAGTTTTTGATGAACAATATTGAATACTTCAAAGAAAAAAAGTGTCTGGAAAAAGCAATATTGTCACTTTATTATCATAAAAATACACCTTTTGCCCCCGCTGGTGATTACGAAATCTGGAAATTTCTTTTAAATATTTGCGATAGAGATCGTCTGTATGAATTAGGTAACCCTTTTCCCTTCGAACGGGTCACAGTTTACCGTGGATCAGTAACCGGACTTCCCATTGGATTGAGCTGGACTGCAAGCCGTGAAAAAACAGCCTGGATTCTTGACCGCTGGGAGAACAAAGAATTGGGTGGTGGAATCGTTTTTGCGTTGGAGATAAAAAGAGAGGATATTTTAGTTTATATCGAAGATAAGGCCAGACAGGAGGTACTTCTCCTTCCGGAAAGAGCAGAAACAGCAGAAGTCCGTGAAATAACCAGTCTCTGACACCTTTGAATGGATTCGTTTCAGAGAGAAAAATATCATCTGCCTGACATCTTTCTCTCTCTGAAACGGTTGTTCCTTTTTATAGGATTATTCTACAGTCACACTCTTTGCCAGATTTCGTGGCTGATCCACATCGCAGCCCCGCCTGGAAGCTATTTCATAAGCCAGAAGCTGGGCAGGAATGGTATAGAGAATCGGATTCATTGCTTCATGGACCTTGGGCAAATAAATAACGTCATCGGTAATATTCTTTAAATGGCTGTCTCCTATGGTACCGATAAGAATAATCCGACCCTGACGAGCTTTAATCTCCTCAACATTGGAAATGGATTTCTGATAGACTTCATCCTGAGGCACCAGCGCCAGCACCGGCATTTCCTTGTCAATTAAGGCAATAGGCCCATGCTTAAGCTCTCCGGAAGCATAACCTTCCGCATGGATGTAGGAAATTTCTTTCAGCTTTAAGGCCCCTTCCAGAGCAATAGGAAAATTAAGTCCCCTGCCGACATACAAAAAGTCACGGCAATTGTAGTAATTCTCAATGAGTGTCTGCACTTCCTCCTGAATCCTTGGCAATTCAGCTTCGATGACGGTTGCAACACCTATAAGTTCCCTGCCGAGTTCAACACTTTGTTCAGGACTAATTGTCTTTTTCTTCTGTCCGAGATACAGGGTAAAAAGAAAGAGTGCCGCAAGCTGTGAAATAAATGCCTTGGTTGAAGCGACACCTATTTCCGGTCCGGCATGGGTATATATCGTACCATCGGCCTCCCGGGTCATTGTTGAACCGACCACATTGCAGATCGTGATTATCTTTGCGCCCAGTTCTTTTGCCTTTCGTATCCCAGCCAGGGTATCGGCAGTTTCTCCTGACTGAGAAATAGAGACGGTCAGTACCCTCTCATTTATCAGCAGATGCCGATATCGAAACTCCGAGGCAATATCCACCTCGACAGTTATATGGGCATATTTTTCAATCCAGTATTTGGCAACAAGCGCTGCATGCCAGGAAGTTCCGCAGGCAACGAGAAAAATACGATCGATTTTATCCAAATCGGTCTCAGACAGATGAATTTCAGGCAAATCCACCACTCCTGTTTCTAAATTAATTCTACCGCTGACGGTATTGGTTATTGCCTGGGGCTGCTCGAATATCTCCTTCAGCATGAAATGCCGATATCCTGCCTTTTCAGCCATCGCCGCATTCCAGTCGATGGTTTTAATTTCTTTTTGTAATTGTTTTCCGGTTGCCAAGGAGAAAACCTGATAACTGTCGGCTTTCAAGATCGCCATTTCCATGTCATCCATAAAAATGACTTTATTAGTATACGGCAAAAGCGCAGGAATGTCTGAAGCCAGAAAATTCCCATCATCTTCACTCACACCCAGCACCAGGGGACTCTGATTGCGGACCGCAATAAGTGTATCCGGCAGGCCCGTCCAGAGGACTCCTATTGCAAATGAACCTTCCACCAGACTGATAGCTTTTTTGACGGCAGTGACCAGGTCATCTTCAAGATTATCTTCAATCAGGTGAGCGAGTACTTCCGTATCGGTTTCAGAGGAGAAGACATGCCCTTTCTGTTTCAGTTCCTCCCGAAGGGAATGATAATTCTCAATTATACCATTGTGAATAACGACAAGTTCACCGGTACAGTCGCTATGGGGATGTGCATTCTGCGTGGTTGGCGCGCCATGGGTTGCCCAACGGGTATGACCAAGTCCGATATGAGAGGGAGCGATAATTGCATCCCCTATAATCCCTTCAAGACGCGAGAGTTTTCCTTCTGAACGATGTTTGACAAGCTTGCCTTCTTCAAGATATACGATACCCGCAGAATCATACCCCCTATACTCAAGCCGCCTGAGACCTTCCAAAACTACAGGTACCACTCGTCTTGGACCACAATAACCAACTATTCCACACATATTGACCCCCTATTATTCGTCTGCAAGTTGTCCGAAGAGAAACCTCCAGATTTTTGTTAAAAAAATATTCATTGCCTGTTCGGCGCAACCATCATAACCATCATAGCTAGAAGCAAAAGTTGTTCCGGATCATCCCCGGAACCTCATCATTCACAGCCTAACATTGCCATTTGGAGGTTTACCAGTTTTTTCTTTAAACATAATTAAAAAAAAGGTAGTATCGGTTGCAAATTAATCGGCGCAACATTTTATTACTATTCCCCCCTTACTTACATTGTAATTCCTATGGATGAGAGACAACGACTTAAAGAAATTCTCCTTGATAAATCATATCGAAAAGGCACCTTCACCCTTACTTCCGGATTGACCTCAGACTTTTACATTGATGGCAAACAGACAACCCTTTCTGCAGAAGGGGCATATCTTTGTGGCAAGCTGCTCTTTGAACTGTTGCAAAAATCACCCACTCCCATTCAGGCAGTGGGCGGCATGACACTCGGCGCCGATCCATTGGTAACTGCAGTATCCATAGCCAGCTTTCTTGCGAATCAACCTATTCCCGCCTTCATTGTCCGTAAAGAGGCCAAAGGCCACGGAACCGGCAATTACATAGAAGGACTGAAGAATATGCCTGAAGGGTGCACTGTTGCCCTGCTTGAAGATGTCGTAACCACCGGAGGTACACTCATTAAGGTTATTGAAAGAGTTGAAGCCGCCGGATTCAAAGTGGGCCTGATTGCTACGGTCGTTGAAAGGCAGGAAGGAGGTACCGAAGCACTGGCCAAAGCCGGTTATAAACTCGAGTCGGTTTTCACCCGCGAACAAATGCTCGGTTAATACAATGCAATGTAAAAAATGTTCCGAAAAACTGGAAGTACATCGAATGTGCCGAAGAGTACGTATGCGATGTACTGTGTGTGGGCAGGAATATCAGATACATGAAGTAGCCGGAGATCTTGATAAAGAAACTGAAGAAATTCTGGAAAAATATACTGCAATTATCTACGATTAAGAGATATACTATCGTATGACGAATCAGCCACCTATCCAAAAATCCTTTGTGAAACCAGATGATGAAGCAATGATCGTCTGCCCGTCATGTGATACAGCCAAAGCAATCTCCGCTGCACAGTTCAGGCACCGCCTGCACCTCATCAAGGTCAAATGCAAGTGTGGTCATCGTTTCAAGGTTCACCTCGAGTTCCGGCGTCATTTTCGGAAGCCGACAGAGCTTGAGGGTACCTACGACTTAAAGCCGCCGGCGGTTGGCGGCGGCAAGATAAAAGTTGTCAATCTCTCTTTGAGCGGAGCATGTTTTGAAGTGAGGGGCCTGCATGATCTGAAAACCGGCCAGACAGGTTCGCTGGTGTTTACTCTCGACAATCGCAAAGAGACGGTTCTTTTCAAGAAAGTTCTTATCAAAACCGTTACTGGAAATCGTATTGGTTGTGAATTCCTGGAAGAGAGAGCTTATGAAAAGGAGCTCGGTTTTTATCTGTTACCGTAGGGTTCCGTCCAACGTCTTGCCAATCAGCTTTTCAGCCTGAACAAGAAACTCACTCAGCGTTTCAGGATGCAGTGCGCTGATGGTAATGCCTTCCTTATCTACAATTTGGTGTATTAAATCACGATCTTCAACCTGGTCTATCTTATTAAAAAGAGTCAGGACGGGTATTGTTTCAAGATCAAGATCCCTGAGGATCTGTTCGACAACCCCCATCTGTTCCCTAAAACCGGGATTAGAAACATCGACCACATGAACGAGCAGGTCGGCTTCCTGCAATTCCTCCAAAGTTGCCATGAACGCTTTCAAAAGATCAGCCGGCAGATTTCTAATAAAGCCGACAGTATCGGTTATAATCACTTCGAGTTCTGTCGGAAATCTCAAACGCCTGCTGGTCGGATCAAGAGTAGCAAAAAGCTTATCTTCAGCAACGATATCACTGTTTGTAAGTGTGTTGAGAAGGGTGGATTTGCCGGCATTAGTGTAACCGACCAGTGAAAGAACCGGCAGGTCTTTTTTCCTTCTCTTGGCTCGCCGTCTGTATCTCTCTTCACTTACTTTTTTCAGTTCCTTAGTCAGCCTCGCTAATCGGTCATTAATCCGTCGTCGATCAATTTCAAGCTTGGTTTCACCTGGACCGCGGGCGCCAATGCCACCGGTCAATCTCGACAGAGCATCATCTCTTGTCGAGAGGCGGGGGAGCATATATTTCAATTGGGCCATTTCCACCTGCAGCTTTCCTTCCCGGCTCATTGCCCTGTGGGCAAATATATCAAGGATGAGCTGGGTCCGGTCAATTACCCGTAAGTCGCTGAAATTGGTTATGGATCGAATCTGCGAAGGATTGAGTTCCTGATTGAAGATCAACAGATTAGCATCGAGCTGCAGAGCCCTAATCATGATATCGGCCAGCTTTCCCTTACCGAGAATCAGTCTTGGATTCATTCTGCTGCTTCGTTGCAGAACTGTATCCAAAATAATGATATTATCTGATCGAGCCAACTCGACCAGTTCAGCTAAAGACTCTTCGGCCTGACGTTTTTGTTCAGTCGTTACACTGACAAGTATGGCGCGATCCTGCTTGCTGTCAACCAGACTGGTTTTACGGACCAGTCCAAACTCCCCTTCTATCGCAGTAATCAGATCTTCTACGGATTCTGCCTGATTAGCGGGATGAACCGGTTCAAGAAACGCCCAGTTCTTTCCATCTGTCACTCCAGGCAGCAAATGAGCTGAATACATTTTCTCAGACAGGCCTTCCTTGTCTACTTTAATGACGGAAAGCAAATCAAGGCGCAGAAACAGCAAATCCATCAAATCTTCGTCGCTGATATCCTCACCTGCCAGATGGGTATGTACCAGTCTCAAGCCGCGCAATCTCCCTCCGGAAGCCCGTACATTTCCGAGCTGCGGCAGCATAATCCGGGCGTAATCCCCCACAACTACAGACTCAATTTTTCCGGACCGATGCACGAGTAACCCAAGCTGCCTGTTCAATTCAGAAGAGAGTTGACAAAGCGTACGAGCCATTTCAGCGTTGATGATTTTATCCCTTTGCACCCGCTTTTGTCCCAGGCGTTCAAGGGCCTTCAGCTGATGGGTTTTCAAACCACCTATATTTCCGCTTACTATTCCGATGTCTTTTCCCCTTGTATTGTTGGAAAATCTTCATCCGGGACACCGGAAAGAAGTTCCGGGCGACGGCAAACAGTTTGTGTATTGTAATTTTTCCATATCGGATCATCATAACGATCATGACAGCCGACGCAAAGCCCGACCCGAAGAATTGCCCGTAGTTCACCTTTATCAAACGGCCGCATAGTTGATCGCGAGCTATGCTGCAGTGGCTCTCCCTCTATAGTCACATAAGCATCAAAAGGTACAGTGACCCCGGCACTCGTCACCACCCCCTTGTCAACTGATTCAAAGACCATTTCACCGTCTCTCATAAAAACCTTTCCCTCCCCCAAACCAACGGTTTTTGTGGAAGCGTGGCAATCTATGCACTCACGGCCTTTGGCCTGGGTGGTATGGGGATTGATGGCGGCCATGGTGAACCGGTCGAAGGCCTTTTCAATCTCTCCCTCTTCGTTAACTACGGTGACAATATCCTGGCATCCGGGTGTGACGACAACTATTTCATCTTCCCAGACCCCAAGCATAGGCCTTTCATACCGAATATAGGAACGCCCCTCCTCCCATAGTCCGGGAGTTTCTTCAAGGGTCAGCTTATCAAGATGCGTTAAAGAAGCATCCCGTTTAGCGTGACAGCCATAACATTGGGCCACCCAGGTAGAATGGCAAGCCTCACAGGTTACCCGTTTATGCGCCTTAAAGTCACATACTCCCTTTTTAGCAGTCTTAACCGGATGCTTTTTTTCATCTACCTTTCCAACCAGCACCACCTTGTCATTTTCTGTTACCAGGTTAGTAAGCAAGTTATTTTTTCGTGTTTTTCCCGGATTCTCTGTATGACAAACCTCACACGATATTTCCAATTGATCTTCGTAATGAGCATAACTTGTGCCATCTCCCATAACCTCATCGCGGGTATGGCAGTCGATGCATTCCATGCCTTTTTCATGATGCACGTCATCTGCGATCTCAAGATAAAATCTATTTCCTGGAAGCTCTGCGGAGCTCAAATGTCCTTCTTCATAAGGAGTACCATAGCCTTCAGACTCAAATATTCCCATATAAGAAGTCCCAATTCGACCGGAGCGATTATGGCATCGAACACAATTTGAGCTTCGCACTCCTTTGGTAATAAGAGGATGGATTTTTTTATCTTCTTTCACTCTACTATATGCATCATCGCCAACAATTATTTCGTGATCACCGGTTTTTCCGGGCACGTAATAGTGGCAGGCCGAACAGCCGCCGCCCTTATCATTGAAAAATTGGGGGATTCCCGCGAGGTCGTTTTTTTGTTTCCAAAGGTGGCATGTGGCACAGAGTTTTCGATAATAATCAAGAGCCAAAGAGGTTTTGCCGGACTCTATTAATTCCTCTACGGTGATAGTGGTATCCTGGCTGTCGGTTTCTCCCCAATAATATAGCAACGTCCCGATTATTCCACGGTTGGTGGCCATGAGAGAATTTTTAACTTTATGAGCATCTATGGGATGGCAACCCTCAACTGAACAGGTTTTTTCCACATGACGAAGATCTCCGGGATTGATCACCATCCCTTCATGCCCTTTTTCTTTGGTCACCGCCAAGGGATCGCCAAGATGGCAGGATGCACATCCAATCATTGAGACATCATGGGCGGGATCAAGTTTTTCGTCTTTATGGCAACTGAGGCACATATCAACGTTGCCGGAGCTGGTCACATAGAGTTTATCGGGACGCTCCAACCGAAGTTCGTAGAAGATAAGCCATCCGAAAGCACAGAACACTGCTAACAAGACAAGGATTTTCAAAAATGGTTGGAGTGTGAATCGACTATCTTTCAAATGACGGGCCGTTAAAGGATAATATTTTTATTATCATAAAATCATGAAATACAGGATGGCAAAGAAAAATATTGATGTGCGAGGCCCAAAGAACCATATGAAGAATTATTAAGGGCAATCATCCCTGAAAGTTTTGAACATTAGGATATCTTCGTCCAAAGCCAAATGCCTTGGTGGTCACTTTCAATCCTAGCGGTGCCTGCTTTCGCTTATATTCATTGATCCGAACTCTGCGCAAGATGTCACTCACCATCAGCTCATCGAAACCACGGTTCACAATTTCATTCTTCCCCTCTCCTTCTTCGAGATGCAGCTCCAGCACCTGATCAAGAATCTCGTATGGCGGCAGGTCGTCCTGATCTTTTTGCTCCGGTTTTAATTCAGCAGTCGGGGCTTTGGTGATAGTTCTTGACGGGATAATTTCCTTCGATCTATTGACATAAGCGGCCAGTTGATAGACAAGCTGTTTGGGGACATCGGAGATCACTGCCAGACCGCCGCTCATATCGCCGTAGAGAGTACAGTAGCCCACCGACATTTCGCTTTTATTACCGGTGGCCAGGAGCAGGTGTCCAAATTTATTGGAGAGAGCCATAAGCAGATTGCCTCGAATACGGGCTTGCAGGTTCTGTTCGGTCAAATCTTCATCGAAGCCGACAAAAAGGGGCTCAAGACTGCGGCGAAAAGAATCAAAAAGATCAGCAATCGGAATCACTTCGAATCGGCAACCCAGGTTTCCGGCTAGATTTCTCGCATCATCAAGTGAGTCCTGGGAACTATACGGTGAAGGCAAGGCAACGCCAAGTACATTTTCAGGGCCGAGGGCATGGACAGCAATTGCGGCAGTAAGTGCCGAATCGATACCACCGGAAAGACCAAGAACAACGGAAGAGAAATTACTCTTTCTCACATAATCCCGTACCCCCATCACAAGGCCGTCAAACACCGCAGCCTGTTCAGAAACTTGAGGTGCTCCGTTCATATCGCCCTGCCAGGTAAGAGTGTCGACAACAATCATATCTTCCTGAAAGCCCAATGCCTGAGCAATAACACTGCCTGTCTGGTCCATAACCAGACTCCTTCCGTCAAAAAGAAGCGAATCCTGACCACCTATCTGGTTGCAGTAGAGAAATGGGACAGCGTATCGTTGACAAATCTTTTGAAAAATGTCCCTTCTTATTGCCTCTTTATTGCGCTGAAAGGGAGATGCGGATATATTTATTATTGCTTGAATTTTTTTGTCTTGGGCAGCAGCAGAACACAAAAGTGCATCGACTGGGTCAGTGTCATACGCTTCCACACCTTCATTCCATACGTCCTCACATACAGTGACACCGAAATGCAGATCATTCAATACGTAAAGTTCAGCCGGCTTACCCGGTTCAAAATATCGGGTCTCATCAAAAACATCGTAAGATGGCAGCAATTGTTTCGCGGCCCGAAAAATAATCCTGCCTTTTCGTGCAACCACTGCTGAATTATAAAGACTTTTCCCTTTTTCTCCTTCCCGCTTTTCAAAACAGCCGAACATGACATCAAGACCAGGCAGTTCATCAAGCAACGTGCTGATAGCGGCATCATGCGCAGCTAAAAAGGATTTTCTTTCTAAAAGATCCTGAGGTGGATAACCGGACACAGCAAGTTCAGGGAAAATGACCAATTCACAACCACGAGCCTTGGCTTTCCCGGACCACGATTTAATTTTCTGACAATTTCTTTCAAAATCTCCGATAACGGGATTTATCTGCACCAAGGCAATCTTCACCGTTTTCTCCTCTCTGACCCATCATGATAAATCATCCAGCTCTCCATCAACCCTTGCATCTATTTAACGTTTTTGCCAGTTTTTTTCCTCTGATATTTTTGCACCGCACGATTATGTTCAACCAAAGTTGTTGAAAAATAATGGCTGCCATTATTCTTTGAGACAAAGTAGAGACTGCTGGTCTTGGCAGGATGTAAGACGGCATCAAGGGCTTCTTTCCCGGGATTACTGATGGGGCCGATCGGCAGCCCAGTGAGAGTGTAGGTGTTGTATGGAGTGGCAGTTCGAAGATCTTTTTTGGTTATTGATTTTTCAAAGTTTTTGCTGCCATAAACAACTGTTGGGTCGGACTGAAGGCGCATTCCCAACTTCAAGCGATTATGGAAAACCCCGGCAATAAGTGGTCTTTCTTCGGGAATACCGGTTTCTTTTTCTACAATTGAGGCGAGAATGACTGTTTTTTCCAGATCGGGCTTTTCTTCAAGATCATTTGTCAATTCTCCCCACACCTCTGTGAATCTCTTTAACATTATAGGAATAATTTTCTCTGCCCCGCTGATATCTTTTGTAAAAAGATAGGTATCGGGAAAAAGATACCCTTCCAGACTATCGAGGTGACCAAAACCCAGTTTGTCCAGAAATTCTTTGTCGGAAACAAGCTTGACAAATCGTCTCGGATTGCACCAGCCCAGTTGACCGAAGACCTCAGCAATTTCAGCAGCCCTAAGACCCTCAGGTATAGTAATCGCATATTGGATTGATCTGGCGGATGCCAATGTTTTTAGGACTTCTCCGGGTTTCCTGCCGGATTGCAGCAGAAATTCCCCAGCCTGCAATCTGGTGCTGTAGCCGGTAAATTTTGCCAGCAGGAGAAATCTTATATCACCATGTATGACTTTTTCCCGTGCGAGAATATCGGCTATGCCACGGACGGATGTTCCCCGAGGAATGTCAACAATCACCGTTTCCGTTACCGTTTCAGGGCCTGGAGTCAATATATAGGATGCATACCATCCGATGCATACCATAAGAATAAAAATAATCGGAAGGACAGTCCAAAGGACAATCCTTCCGAATGGCTTAGAAATCGTCGAGCTGGGTTGAGGATCTAAATCAGTCACTGCTCCTGCTCATTTTGGCACTGGCCTTAGATATTTTTTTTGGTGCGGTATGAGGAAAAGCAATTTTAACCACTTCGTCCATATCCTTTACTGGAAAAAATTCCATTTTTTCTCTGATGTCTTTTGGAATTTCTTCAAGATCCTTTTCATTTTGTGCGGGAATAATAATCTTTGTAATATCTGCACGAAGGGCGGCAAGTGCCTTTTCCTTAAGGCCTCCGATGGGCAGTACCCGCCCACGCAAGGTTACTTCACCGGTCATTGCCAGATGGCTGATGACGGTTTGATTAGTTATCGCCGAATACAAAGCCGTCGCCATGGTAATACCCGCCGAAGGGCCGTCTTTGGGAATAGCACCGGCAGGAACATGAATATGCAGATCAATTTTATCGAAATAATCTTCTGCAACCTTCAGTTCTTCAGAGCGGCTTCGGCAATAAGTAAGCGCTGCCTGGGCGGATTCCTTCATAACATCCCCTAGCTGACCTGTCATAAGAAGTTTTCCTTTGCCGGGCATGATGTTCACTTCTATTTGCAGAATCTCTCCACCCACCTCGGTCCATGCCAGTCCGGTGACAAGGCCGGGTTGTTCCAGTTTATCAAGTTCTGACTCAGGAATAGTTTTTGGCGGTCCCAGGTAACGATTCAAATTGCGTTCTGAAACGCTGTAGGGCCCTTTTCCGCCTTCAGCGACCTTGCGGGCTATCTTGCGGCATACTTTACCTATTTCCCGTTCAAGGTTACGCAATCCAGCTTCATAGGTGTAATGTGTTACGATATAGCTCAGAGTTTCGTCATCCATCCTAACTTGTCGTGCCTTCAATCCGTTTTGCTTCAACTGCCGGGGCAACAGATATTTTCTGGCGATGACGACCTTCTCCTCTTGAGTATATCCGGATAAGCGAATCACCTCCATCCTGTCAAGAAGCGGTCCCGGAATGGTATCACTCATGTTGGCGGTGGTGATAAACATTACCTTCGACAGATCTATCGGAAGATTCATGTAGTGATCAGAAAACTCGAAATTCTGTTCCGGATCAAGCACTTCAAGAAGCGCTGAAGATGGATCCCCTCGATAATCGGAACCGAGCTTATCTATTTCATCCATCATAAAGATCGGATTATTGGAAGCGACCGTTTTCAACCCCTGAACAATTCGCCCCGGCATCGCGCCGATATATGTCCGCCGATGTCCTCGAATTTCTGCTTCGTCCCGCATACCACCGAGTGAAATACGGTGAAATTTCCTGCCCATCGCCCGGGCTATGGACTGCCCCAGAGAAGTCTTTCCAACTCCTGGAGGGCCAACAAAACAAAGAATAGGACCCTTGGTCGTCTGGTTGAGCTTGCGAACTGCCAGATATTCCAGGATGCGTTCTTTCACTTTTTCAAGTCCGTGGTGATCCTCATCAAGGATGACCTTGGCCTCAGTCAGATCCAACATATCCTTGGTGCTTTTTTTCCATGGAACATCAAGAATCCAGTCAATGTAGGTTCGAATAATTGTCGCTTCGGAGGAATCCGGATGCATCATCTCCATCCGGCTCAACTGTTTTTTTGCCTCCTTACGAATACTTTTCGGCATTTTTGTTTTCTTGATTTTCCGTTCGAGTTCGTCAATCTCCTGTGACCGCTCGTCGGTATCCCCCAGTTCTTTTTGCAGAGCATGCAGCTGTTCTCTTAAAAAGTATTCCCGCTGGGACTTGCTCATTTCCTCTTTGGCATCATTTTGGATTTTTGCCTGGACTGTCGAGACTTCCAGTTCTTTGGTGAGGAGCTGACTTACAAGTCTAAGCCGCTCAACCGGATCACTTTCCTCCAGTATTTTTTGGGACTCGGAAATTTTCAGGCGCAGATTTGAGCCGACCAGATCAGCAAGCCGGCCCGGATCTTCGATGTTGTTGATGATCATCATCAGATCAGCGGAGAGTATGCCGCGCAGGGACATTATTTTCTCAGTCTGCTCTCTTACCGCCCTCATCAATGCCTCAACCTCGACATTGACTTCTTCAGCCTCTGCATCCTCAATGACCTCAACAGACACCTGATACGAAGGCTCGGTTCTGACGAATTCCTTTATCCTGGCTTTAGACATGGCTTGAACAAGTACCTTAAGACGACCATCCGGAAGTTTCAGCGTCCTCATAACCACACAAACCATACCTACATCATAAAGGTCTTCAACTTTTGGATTATCTTTTGTGGCATCTTTCTGAGTGACAAGCATCAGTAATTTATTCGTCCCCAGGGCCTCGTTAACGGCTTCGACAGAACCAGGACGACCGACAAAAAGTGGGATAATCATATAATTAAAAACGACGACATCCCGTACCGCCATCATAGGCAGTACCTCAGGTATTTCCATTTCTTCATTGTTTGAAAAATCGTCCATACCAATGCTCAATGAATCATTAAATTCCACTCATTCCTCCTACAAACGCTTAACGAGGTTTCTAAAGTTAGGTCCCCACCGCGTGTCCTGATCAGTTAGTTTCTATCCCGAAAAATTTTCCAGCATGAAACAAGTTAGTAGTACCCTATTAGTACGTATATTCAAAAAGATAACATATATAAATTTAGTGCGATCACAAAATTCTCGGAAATACTAAACATCCGGATAACTTAAGTCAAGACCGAGTTACGTTGCAACCATTCTTTGAATTCTCTCGATTTCTCTTGATCTCTCATACTATTTTTCTCATAGTGAATTTATCAAGCCCAAACCTGTAGTACTAATATAATTGTTAGAACCTGTATTTTGAGACATAAGTACCTTCACGGATTTCTTTTTAAAAAACAAGAAGAATTTCCAGGGTTTTCACCAGTTCAAATCCATAAGAGGATATTATGCTGACAACGCAATCATTTTTTGATGTTTCAGATTTTCCCGATCATAAACTATTTGAACCGGATAACAAGGTTTGGCAACCACTCAATGACCTTAAAAATTATATGGATTCATACCATTATCCCAAATATGACAATGTGTACATCAGAAATGGGATACCGCTGACTGAACACATCATAATTCATAAAGGTCAGACCCTCTGTTTTAATGATTTGCAGATCATCTACGGTGATTCAACCAAAGGAGAACTAGAGGTTATTCGCGCAGGTATGCGTCTCGAAGGGGCATCGGTGATTATGGCCGGAGCCGTTCTATCTGGTAATAAGATCGCCATTGGTGAAGGCGTGCTTATTGAGACAGGTGCTATGGTTAAGTCCCCTGCAATTATCGGCGACATGACTGAAGTCCGGCAGGGTGCTTATCTTAGAGGATACTGTATCGCCGGTAAGAGATGTGTTCTGGGGCATACAACCGAAATAAAACATTCCATTTTCTTAAACGATGCCAAAGCGGGTCATTTTGCTTATGTCGGTGATTCGATCCTTGGTAATAATGTTAATCTGGGAGCAGGAACTAAACTCGCCAATCTCAAATTTATACCCGGTAACATAACGGTATTTTTTCAAGGAGAACAAGTCGATACTTCCAGGAGAAAATTAGGAGCAATTCTTGGCGATGGATCTCAGACCGGCTGTAATTCGGTTACCAGTCCCGGCACGCTCATGGCCAAAGGAGCGATTCTTATGCCTAACGCCACGGCAAGAGGCGGGTATCGCAAAGAAAAAATCATTATCCGCTAAAAACTAAAGAGTGCAAAGCGAGTCAAAAGAGCCTCCCGCTTTGCACCTTAAGATCCTGCTTCTACCTTTTTACGCACACATCCTTTCTTACCACCATGGTTGAGAAATAGTGAATATTTTGCCCGACTGCCTGACGAACATCGGTCCAAATTCGCTGATCGGGCAGGCTGCATCGCTCGACGAGAACCGCATTATCCACAAGACCAAGTTCTTCAAGAAGCCCGACCAGTCGTTCCATAACTTTATAGACTTTCATAAAAACAACCACGTCACTCAACTCAAGCAATTCCCTGATACGTTCATTTTCAAAAGTAGCAGGAATGACCACCAGCCGTTCGTCTCCAAGGCAAAGCGGCAAGGCGGATACTGCCGAAGATGCACCAATGGCTGATACTCCCGGTACGATCTGGATTTTAAATGGGGATCCATATTCCTGCAAGGTTTCACATACGTAAAAGCCGGTGGAATATATTGCAGGATCACCGAGTGTTGGAAAAACGACATCCTGTCCATCACCAAGAGACGCCATGATTGTCTTTGCTGCTTCCTGCCAGGCACTCTTGATTTCAGGATCAGGCTCCTCACCCCTATGTACTTGTTTCATTGGAAAATGATGACTGAGAATCGTCTTCCCTTCCCTATTGACCACACCGGAGGCAATTTTCAGTGCCATACTGCCTCCGTTTTCAAAGGCTGAGGGAACAAACCAGACGTTACATTTCTCCAGGATCTTCGCAGCCTTCAAGGTCATTAACTGCGGATCACCCGGTCCTACTCCAACAATATAAAATGTACCTTGCATTTTCACCTTCCTTTAAATTACCTGGTGGCTACCTTGAACTCCTGAACCTTTGATCCCCTGAAGGAAAATCCTGCAATATTTACACTGGTATTACCATAGTAGCTTGATATTACTGTAGAGAGATACCTCTTTCCTTTGCAGCATCAGCGATATGTTCTACAAAGATAGCCGCAAAAGCACTCTTTGAGCCCAATCCTTCTAATACCGGTTGTACCTCGAACCCTGCCGCAGTCAAAATCGACTTCCAGGAGTCAGCATCAGGCCCAGCCATATCATTTTGAGCATGATCTCCTGCAGTGATCATAAATGGCCGCAGTATGATTTTGTTTTTTTTCGTTTGCTGCAACTGGGTAAGCATTTCATCCAAAGATGGAAGCCCCTCAACCACGCCGATAAAAGTATCTACATCCGGATATGCATCGCGCATTTTTTTCTGGGTTTCCCCATAAATACCCGTCGACCAATGTTCATTACCGTGGCCCATATAGAGCAACATCGCCCCCTTTTCCTTAGCCTCTTTTGCATCGGCTTCAAGAGTTTTCACAACACTTGCCACATCGTCATGGTAGCTGTATTTATCGCCCGGCATACCTAGTGCGGGTCGCCCCAAGACAATATTATCAAAAGGTTTCCACCTTGCTTTCAGAGTTTGAATCGACTCAATGCCCTTGATATAACTGTTCAGGTCATGAGATTGTTCCATATAGAACATATGAGTTGGCTGAACTATTATGTTGCGATAACCGTCTTCCTGGAGATCTCCCAGCGCCTGGATGATATTTTTAACATTAAGAATTTCATAGGGAATACCCTGGTCCAGCCATTCTTGCGGATTAAGCCGACGTTTCTTCCATACCGACCGGACAATGTTGGAGGTAAAACTGATTCGGACTTCAGTTCCCGGATAGGCTTTTTTTACCTGTTCGGTGATATGTGCAATAGATTGTACCGCCGATGGCACAGTAGTACCGAAACTGGCCAGGAGGATGGCCGTTTTTTCATTGGTTGAGGATTTTTCTGCAGCAGCAACCATGCCGGCAGTTAGACACAAGATAAGCAAAGAGGCAAAGGTGATTTTTCTTGCAGTGTGCAACATAGGTTATTCTCCTTTGAAGAATTTACAGACCCGGAGAATAAAAAATCCCCGAATCATAAGTCCTGATCCGGGGAGTCCCTGTTTTTCCTCGTATCGATTGAGCACCCTTATCCACGGGATGCATGTACCGTCATTTCAGGCAGGTCTTCTGACTCCCGGATCATCCATCTTCCACACCTTCCCAGGATTGTCTCCCAGTGGCAAACGTGAAATCTGTCCTCGGTTACAGCGGCGGGTCCGTCCTCGATTTACACGAGGTTCCCTCTTAAGCTTTTTTCCAAAGCACCTGAAACTGCGTCACATTTAAGCAACAGCACCATAGAAAGTCAACAGTTTTTTTGCCCCCATTCCTCTTGAAAATTTAATATTTTAAGGAGGCTGCAATAAATTTGTGATATTTTCGATGTTGGCTGGAACCGGGCTGCTTTCTACGGCGTAACCGGTACCGCAGTTATTGCTTGAATCAGACTGAAGTAAATGATAATACGACACATAGAATATGTATCTTTATCTTTATTTGGTTTTTTCACATTAAACATGTCCTCGTATTTTCAGGATTTTCTTAAACCAGGAAAGCAATATGAAAGGCTACGTACATGTATATACAGGAGATGGAAAAGGCAAAACAACAGCAGCCATCGGTCTTGCAGTAAGAGCTGCCGGCGCCGGCCATAAAGTATTCCTCGCACAGTTTGTCAAAGGAGGCCGATACAGTGAATTAAACGCACTGGAAAGATTTGATGATTTAATCACAGTAGAGCAGTTTGGTTTAGGACGTTTTATCAAGGGTAAACCATCCGAAATGGATATTAGTGCTGCTCGCGTCGGTCTGGAAAAACTGAAAATCATAATTACTTCTGGAGAATATAAAGTTGTCGTTCTGGATGAGGCGAATATTGCCCTGTACTATAACCTTATCTCAATACAGGAACTCATTGACCTTGTCGGAAGTAGAGCGGAAGAAACCGAAATTATTATTACTGGAAGAAAAGCCGCTCCTGAAATTCTCGAAATAGCCGACCTTGTAACTGAAATGAGAGAGATTAAGCATTATTATAACGAAGGTGTTCAGGCACGTATCGGCATAGAGAAATGATGCTATCGTAAAAAGCCCAGCAACGTCCCAGGCTTGACCCGGATTTCATATCAATCTGAAACACTGGATTTCTGTTTTTTCCGGAATGACGATAAGTGAAGAGTTCAGGTTTTTACCAACGTATCATATCCTGGTCAATGCCAAGATATCCTGCTCAATTTCTTTTTGTCTTTCGGTCAGATTATAAAGTGAACCAATCGTTTCAGACTCCATGAGAAGTTTATCAAAGAGGTCCACCAGATACTGATTGGTTGCCTGGGAAACTGGCGAAAAACCTTTTTTCCAGAATATGGGTGACTGCTCATTAGACATGATCCTCATTATGCTTGAACACGCAAAGATGACCAATTTTGATACCCATTCTACTTTTGAATCAACAAACCGGACTCGACCCTCGAATCCGAATATACCGTGCTTTTTAAGCGATCCCCGCTGCTCGTATTCGGTATAACCGGTAGTTCCTGCCAAAATTATCTGTTCGTGGCTAAGGAGATTAACCGTTCTCTCCAATCGATCCAAGAGGTTATTCTTTTTCAGAAACACAATATTGTCGCGAAGATCTTGAATGGAACCATCCGGAACGAACATGAGAAAGCCGATTTCAGGATCAATGCCGTATTTGGAGCAAAGCTGGATTGCTTCTGTTCCGGCAGTCGTCGTAGAGCTTTTTTTAATATGACGAAGGATATTGGTCGAGCCGCTTTCAATGCCCATAAGCAGGCTGGTCATTCCCGCCTCGACCAGTTTCTCCACAATTTCATCATTGAGATCGTTCGGCCGGGTTTCCATACCGAAAGTGATGTTCAGAGGTCTGAGCAGTTCCAGCAATTGCAGAGTTCTCTCTCTTCCTGCCTTCCCCGGACCAATGAAATTTGGATCGGCAAAATAGAAATCTTTAATTCCCTGAGCAACGAGGATTTCTATTTCCTGAAATATATTTAACGGGGACCGCCCCCGCCATTTACCGATTTGATTGTCAAAAGAAGGCACCAGACAAAAACTGCAGCGATTATAGCAACCACGACTGCCGAGAATCGTTGCTGTGGAGTCAAGTATCGTCTGTTTAGGAAATTTAAAGCGGTCCGGATCGTTTCCCGGTTCCCTGATTATTATATGGACACGCTCTCCATTAATCCTCGTTGCAAGTCCTTGAATGTCTTGCAAAGCTCCTTTACTGACGAGCGTTTCCCCCAGTTCGACCAGGGTATCTTCAAACTCGCCCACTGCTATGGAATCAACGGCTTCAACCGACTGTAGAATTTCCGCATAAACAAGAGACGGAAAAAAACCGAATAAATTCACATGACCGGTAAAACCCTGCTGTTTCAGTTTCGTTATAAAATCGAAGAGCCTATCGGTATGCTCCCAGAAATAGACTGCATTCACACAGAGCAGTTCCGGAGACAGCGTCAGTATTTTCTCAGTTGTTTCTTCAAAAGTTACACCTGGACGCGCATCGTCAACGAATATCAACTCAAAACCCGGCTGTTCCAAAGCTGAAGCTGCATAGCCGCCCATCAGGCACGACCAGAGCGGGGTGTTGGCGATGTCATTAAACCGATTCTCCGAGCCGAGCCTCGGATGTTCCAAAACAACTATCTTCATAGAGATATCTCCAATCGCGAAAGCACATTCGCCGCATGGCAACGAGCCTCAAAATCATGAAGAACATGATTGTATTTCTCCGGATTATAGTAGACCGGATAGAGCAGGTCTGTCCGTGGGTCCAATTCTCCACCGGCAATAATTTTTCTGGTTAAGGGAGCTTCCGGATATAACCGGACGTGGTTAAAGATCACTGCCCCAAGATTACCCTTGGGATGATGAATTTCCAGAATTTTATCCAACGTATCCTGTGCTTCCTCAATTTCATCTTTGGTTTCCCCAGGCAGATTGAGGAGAAAATGGCACATTGTCAGAAGACCGAGATCGGCGGTGACACGTGCCCCATGAAAAAGATCCTCCTGACTCATCCTTTTGTTCAGCAGCTTCAAACCACGGTCAGTCAGGGCATCTCCTGAAAAATAGACGCCACAAAGCCCGACATCACGAGCCAGGGCTAGGTTTTCCCGAGTGACCAGGTCTTCTCTGAAGAAACCGGTCCAGGAAACTTCGAGCTTTCTTTTTAACAACTCATGACACAAGTCCTCAAAATGATGTGCTGGGCGGTTGACCACCGGATCGGTAAAATGGAACAGGTTGATCTGATGTTCCTTATAAAGAAGTTCCATTTCATCGACAATTTTCTCCGGCTTTCGCAGACGCATGGATTTCCCACCTAAAAAAGGATATAAACAATAGCCACAGTGCAGATCACAGCCCCTTTTGCCTTCAATACCCATGGCGGCAACATAGCTGTTGCCCTTCACATAATCCGAAGGAGAAAATGCCTTTAGATCCAGCTCGGGGAGACTATCAAGCTCGATTTTTGAACCGGCAGGATTAACGACAACTTGTTCTCCGTTCCGCCAGACAATCCCTGGCAGATTTTTGACGTCGGGAGCCACTTCAAGAAGGCTGGAAAAAACCAATTCCCCTTCTCCCTTCAACCCTATATCGAGTTGTGGAACCTCCTGCATAAGTCGTTCGGCAAAAAGCGAAAAGGCCGGACCTCCAGCAATAATCCTGGCTTTCGGCACTAGTTTTTCTATCATCAAAGCTGCAGTTTTTAAAGAAGAAAGATAGGACGCCTGATGGCCTGCCAGCGGATCAAGGTTACGAAATGACAGCGCAGCAACATCCGGTTGATAATCGTCGAGGAGTTGTTTCAACTCTGCCCAAGCATCGGCAACAACATTCATATCAATGACCCGTTTGTCGAGCTCCTGTGGAATAGTCGACGACAACCGCGACAAGCCAAGTGGATAGACCTTCTCTTGAGCCCCTAAATGAGAAGTCGGCAACTGCACCAGCAAAATTTTTCTTTTCATCATTTCACCAGCAGAAGACCAATGTATTTTATATACCCATCCTTTTCCTTAACAGGAGCAAGAGACCATCCGGCCCGGACAGTCGTTGCATACACATCAATTCCGGAACCTTCCATTGCTGGCCTTGCTAAATTATGATGCCTGCATTTGCCATCCTCCGGGCACTCCGGACAGACAGGACAAGGACCGGCACCAAAGACAAAAGCCTTATAATAGCCGTCAAGAAACATTCTTTTTTCAAGTTTGAGTAATTTTTCATGAAACGATTTCCCCGGAGGCTGCCCCTGGAGCAAGACAGCCGTTGAATATCCGTCGAGCATTTTTCTGGTTTCCACATGCGCCATGGCATGAGGTGGGCATTGCAGGTTTTTGCCGAAATGTGCGCAGCCGAATCTGCATTTCAACTGTACCCAGGAACCCGTCACAACATCTTGAGAAGAAAGAGTCACAGCCTGTTGAAAACCAAGTTCAATGGCCAAATCGATCCATGGATCATTATCAACATGGAGTTGCGGATCTCCTCCGGCCAGAATCAAAGAAGTGTCGGAACCGAGATCTCGTATACTGATCTCACCGATTCCTCCATCCCTCAGCCAATCAAGTATCATTGAGGTTTCATGACAGGCACCGTCAAACGTGTTCAGCATCATGCACAAGTCATACAGAGCGCCTTTTTGAGGAGAACTCCCTTTACGATCAGGGAAATAATCGTGGATCATAATGAGGCCATCTTGTTTCAGCAGGGAAATCGCTTTTAACAACAACTGCCTTGCTTCAACCGATCCATAGGCATGGAGAAAATTAGAGAGGATGATCAGACCAAACCTGCCTTCGACGGCTTTTGATCGAAAATCCCCTGACAAAGTACTTATACCAAGCCAGTCATCCTGATTCGGATACAAATTCCTGGCTGCTTCGATAACTTCGGGGATATCAAACACTACGCCTTGAAGATCAGGTTTGATGTTTTGCAGCGCCCTCAGCATACTCCCGGCACCACCGCCGATATCAAGGACCGGACCTTCCAGTGCCGCCGACTTCAGGCTTTGGGCAATTTCTTTTGCTTTCTGACGGGCCAGGGTATCCATGGCGCTGACATAGATAAAGTTTCTCTGAGTATAGCTAAGTGACTCCTTCACTTTCTCTTTTTCTTTTGCCGTCTCAAGCGTAATTTTCTCAGTCAGTTTGCTCCAGTTCGGTTGCATATACCGGCGGTAATGGAAAAAGCCTCCCATATAATCTGGCTTTCCCGGAACAAGGTAGCGTGAGGCAATAGGGTTGTTCATCCAATAAGTATCCACACAGGAGATGAGCGCCATTCGCTCCATGCCCCGGAGCAAACGATAAAGCTCAGGCTCCCTACTGGATGAAGCTTCTGCCAGCGATGAAACAGAACCCAGCCCCTGATCCAAATACATAAACAGCTTCAGGTCCAGGGCGGTGAAGAGGATCTCGGAATACCAGTAGGCGGTGGCGAGGTCTTCAATATACTGAAATCCATCATGAGCTGGATCTGCCTTCTGAAATCCCGATTGTTGATGCATTAATTTTTCTATCACTTGGGTCCCAAAAATACGGCTCGAGTGCCGCAACGCAAAATATTGTGCATATTTCTACCGTAACCTACAATCGTGGTGGCACTGCAATTCTCGCCATTTGTCTTAACGAAAGTGCGATTTGGCATAGCTGTTTTATAGCCTGTTTGAGAATCGTCCGGTGTAAACTGATTTAAAATATAGATGGCTTCAGCATTTGTGTTCCATACAACATCACCAGGCTGCAACAATACAGGTACCGGCTGGCACACATAGTTCCCGTCAAAATAGGGCATAGTGAGGACGACAGGCCGATAATCCTCATGAAGAACAGAAGTGACATCCGCCTCTGTTTCAATTGTGCGCCGTGCCTCTGACAATTCGTTGAAAAAATCCATATCAAAAGCGGTATTTCCCCCGAATCGACTGAAACTTTTTATCATCTCAACAAAAGTGCCGAGAAGCATAACATCACCGACAAAATGTGTACGTTCACTTGAGACAACAACGTCATCACCATAACGCTGAAATACACGAAAAGCTGTGGGCGACAAACCTCCTTTTTGATAAAACCGAGTGGAATATTCACTGGATTTTGGCTCACGCCATGCAAGCAGTTCTTTTGTAACAGCCATAAACTCATCCAAAGAAGGAGCGGAAAAAGGACGTGTTCTAAAGTGTGTTAACCGCTCACCCAAGGAATGCATATTCATCTCGTGTGGCGTCAAAGTCTGAAAAAGGAACTCTTCACCAAAAATAATTTTCCTGACATCAGTGTAAGAAACAATCTTCTCTTCGGATTTTCTGATGATAGTACTGCCACTTCCATGAAGATCCTCCTCCCTTGCCACAAGTTCAGAAAGTGGATCATTCTCCCGGGGTTTAAAGACTTGAAGATAATGCGTCATGGTTTCTCCTGCTCTTTTGGTTAGAGATGTGCAAACATCTGTTGAGCTTGAACTTTGACCTGACAGCTTAATTATGGCAGAATATTATTGCCTGAAGACTTTAAAAACGTTAAGTCATATGCCATTTGTACAGCAATGTGGTGTTTTCATGGCCGGCAGCAAAGATTATAACAGAGAGATACCTTGAAAGAAACCATGAATAATAACCTTAATTTATGATATCCAATAGAAGGATGTTTCTGGTGAGGCGAGAGAGCACGAAAATTCAGATAATTGAGTTTTTTACCAGCAACATGCCCCAGAAGGAGCTATGAAGGACTCATGAAAGAAAAGCCTGAGCGCGATCTCACAATTATTGGGGATTTTTTGCGATACAGTTGTTTCCTCTTTGCGCCATTTTGCATCATAGGTATAATTTTCAGCCTGATGAATGGGTTTTCCGTTACGGCGATTCTCATCAATCCTTTGATATACAGTGTCGGGATAAGTCTTATAATCATCGTCATTTCGTATGACATCAATGCCATCCTTGAGCTTGTCGGCCTCGGCAAAAATCCGCTCCTGAGCCTGCATATTACCTACAGCAAAGAAATTCAGGAAATAGGCATACTGATGGGCGCAATGAACTATTCTTCTGCACTTAAGAAGGTTGATGCTCTGCTGCACAAAGAGCCTGATTTTGCCATGGCCCATAATTTGCGCGGGGAAATTCTGTTAGATGGATATGATAGGTCTGCGGATGCACGGTATTGTTTTGAAAGGGCACTTGAACTTTCCAAGCCGGAAGACGAACAGTATAGAATAGCGAAAAGTCTCAAAGCATCAACTTACTGTGCCATCTGATGTTTAGAGGAAGACAGAAGCACGATGCTTTTTAATGATTATTTAAGAAAAGCAGCAACTGCTGCATACAGTGTATCGCACTCTTCCTTCACCAAGTCCTCCAAATTGAGGAAGGCATGAATCATATCTTCAAAATGAAGGTTTTCAGCCCTAAGTCCACCTGCTTTCAACTTCTCGACATAGGCCAGGCCCTCATCGCGGAGCGGACAGAATTCCGCTGTAATGACAAGTGAGTCAGGCATTCTTCCGCCCAAGTCCATATAAAGCGGTGAAGCCTGCTGCCGATCTACTCCCTCTTCGAAATAATTATCGAAAAACCACGCGATTTTTTCCTTATGAAGCAGGTACCCTTCACCGTTCATCTCAATAGATGCTGAGCGCATGGTATAGTCAAGACTTGGGTAAATGAGAATCTGCCGCCTGATCTCAACCTCTTTGTCATGTCGGCAAAGATGCGCCACTGTTGCCGTTATTGCCCCACCGGCACTGTCTCCCCCGATAGAAAGACTTCGGCTGTAACGTAGCTGTCTAGTCTCAAGAACCTTCCAAATATTTTTTACAACAGTAACGGCATCGGTAATACCGGCAGGATAACGGCACTCCGGCGCCAGCCTGTAGTCAACGGAAATGACAATATGCTCTG